>NZ_JBEFLV010000002.1:0-386046 GCF_040149365.1 Kluyvera huaxiensis | reverse complement strand
GTCTGGAGGTGCTATTTATAACAAAACGCCCCCGACCATCAAGGCCGAGGGCGGTTAAAATATCAAAAACCCGCTATCCGGTTAACCGTCATGCTGCTCCGCTTAAGTGAACGGCATTGCGACATGCGTCGGGCTTTTTCTGGCTGCGCTCTGTTACTTCTTGCGGGCGTATTTCAATGAATCCAGTGCCACAGCGAAGATGATGATCGCGCCTTTGATAATGTACTGCCAGTACGGGTTAACGCCGATATAGGTCAGACCGTAGTTGATAACGGTGAAGATGATAACACCGGTCACGACCCCAACAACCGTACCCACGCCGCCGCTAAACGATACGCCGCCGACCACGCAGGCCGCAATCGCATCCAGCTCATACATAAAGCCGAGGTTGTTGGTTGCCGAGCCGATACGCCCTGCTTCCAGCAGACCGCCGAAGGCATAGAACACACCGGACAGCGCATAAATCACCAGCAGGTTCAGCGCCACGTTCACACCGGAAACTTTCGCCGCTTCCGGGTTACCGCCGATAGCGAAGATGTTTTTACCAAAGCGCGTTTTGTTCCACAGTACCCAAACAAAGGCAACGGCAATCAGCGCGTAGAAGGTGATGTATGACAGGCGGAAACTGCCCAGTGCAATAAACCCTTGGGCGAAGGTCGAGAAGCCGCTGTCGAAGCCGGAAATCGGCGATGCACCTACGAAGTCGTAGTACAGGGAGTTGATACCGTAAACGATAATCATGGTACCCAAGGTGGTGATAAATGGCGTCACGTTGAGGTAAGCAATGATAATGCCGTTAATCAGACCAATCACAGCGCCAATCGCACAGACAATCAGTACCACCACGAAAATCGGCATCGTTGCCATCTCAGGGAATACCTTGTTGGCGTTCTCCATGGATTGCAACAGCGTCGCCGCGATAACCGCCGCAAGGCCAACCTGACGACCAGCAGACAGGTCAGTACCCTGGGTGACAATCAGGCCCGCGACGCCCAACGCGATAATAATACGTACAGAAGACTGGGTCAGGATGTTACTGAGGTTCAATAAACTTAAGAAAGTCGGGTCCTGGATAATAATAATAGCCAGCAGAACCAAAAGAACGACGTAGATGCCGCCATCCTTCAGATAACTCAGAAAGCTTTTTTTATTTAATGTACTCATGTCGAGCCCCTGCGATTAAAGATGCAATGACGCAAGACGGAGAATTTCGTTTTGCGTTGTTGTTTTCGTTTCGACAATTCCAGCAACCAGGCCATTACTCATGACAAGGATGCGGTCGGTAATTCCCAGCAGCTCAGGCATTTCGGAAGAAATAATAATAATCCCTTTATCTTTCTTCGCTAGCTCAGCGATTAATTGATAAATTTCAAACTTCGCACCCACGTCGATACCACGAGTCGGCTCATCTAGCATTAAAATTTCAGGTTGGGTTAACAGCCAGCGACCGATAATAACCTTTTGCTGGTTGCCGCCCGATAATGAACCAATCTGCGTGTGGTGCCCTGGCGTTTTAACACGCATGGAGTCAATAACCCATTGGGTATCGCTCTTCATGCGGGAAGTATCCAATAACCCCACTTTATTTTTATAATTCTTGATATTAGATATTAACGAGTTAAAACCAATATCAAGGTAGGCATAGATACCGGTAGAGCGACGCTCTTCCGTCACCAGAGCAAAGCCGTTATTGATGGCTTCGTTGGCGTTATGGTTATTAATTTTCTTGCCGTGTAGCGTAATGGTGCCGCCCGATTTTTCGCGCACGCCAAATAACGTCTCGACGATATCGGTACGTTTCGCCCCCACCAGCCCAGCGATACCAAGGATTTCGCCCTTACGCAGCTGGAACGAGATGTCACGGATTGATGGCTGGCGCAGTGAAGTCAGATGCTGAACATCAAGAATCACTTCACCTGGCGTGTTCTGCCGGTCCGGGAAACGCTGGTTCAATGAACGTCCCACCATCATGGCGATAATCTTGTCCATATCCAGCCCTTCCAGCGGCTGGGTGGCAATCCACTGCCCATCGCGCAGAACGGTAATTTCATCACACAGCTGGAAGATCTCTTCCATTTTGTGCGAGATATAGACGATGCCGCAGCCACGATCTTTCAACTTACGAATAATGGTGAACAGATGGTTCACCTCTTTCTCCGTCAGCGACGAGGTCGGTTCATCCATAATCACGATTTTCGCGTTATAGGAGAAGGCCTTGGCGATTTCAATCATTTGCATCTGCGAAACCGATAAGGTGCCCACGCGAGCGCGCGGATCGATATCAATATCCAGCTCATCAAAGATGGCTTTAGTATCGCGATACATTTTGTCCTGATCGACAAACATGCCTTTAGTGGGATAACGACCCAGCCACATGTTGTCCATTACCGAACGTTGTAATACCAGGTTAAGTTCCTGGTGAACCATTGAAATTCCATTTTCCAGCGCTTCTTTTGCTGAATGGAAATCAATTTCTTTACCCTGGAATAAAATACTGCCGGAATCTTTTTGGTAGATGCCAAATAGACATTTTAATAACGTTGATTTGCCCGCGCCGTTCTCACCCATTAATGCATGGATAGAGTGCGGACGAACTTTCAGGTTAACATTATCGAGTGCTTTTACGCCCGGAAATGACTTGTCGATCTGGCTCATTTCCAACAAGAATTCACCAGACGGCTCTCTATTATTGTTGTCCATAATTGTACCTGGCTGCGATATATCTGCGTCAGTATTTATATGGCGCACCAAAGTGCGCCATATATAATTAAAGATTACTTACCGGTAAATTCGCTAAGGTTGTCTTTATCTACGCCAACGTAAGGTACGCGGACGATTTTGTTCTCAATTTTCCACTTGGTGCCGTCAGCCGCGCCTTTACCTTCAGCGAGGTTTTTCGCCAGATCAAAGGTCGCTTTCGCCTGGTTGTTAGCATCGTTCAGCACGGTACCGGCCATTGCGCCAGATTTCACCAGTGACAGAGCTTCTGGCAGGGCATCAACGCCAAAGACTGGAATCGATGATTTGTTGTGTGCTTTCAGCGCTTCAACCGCACCCATTGCCATCGCATCGTTGTTCGCGATCACGACTTCAATTTTGTTAGCGTTCGGGCCTGACAGCCATGCATCCATCTTGTCTTTTGCCTGAGCGGTATCCCACATTGCGGTATCCAGCGCCAGCTGCTGGGTTTTCAGACCCTTGTCGTTCAGCTCTTTGATAACGTAGGTGGTACGCGCTTCAGCATCCGGGTGGCCTGGTTCGCCTTTCAGCAGAACGAACTGTACCTGACCGTCTTTGTTCAGATCCCAATTCGGGTTCGCCGCCCAGTGTTTAGCAATCAAATCGCCCTGGATGATACCGGACTCTTTAGAGTCAGTACCGACGTAGAAGGCTTTGTCGTAGCTATCCAGCGCTTTACGCGAAGGTTCTTTGTTGAAGAAGACGATTGGCACGTTCTGGCCGCGCGCTTTTTCAATCACTGTGCCCGCCGCTGCCGGGTCAACCAGGTTAATCGCCAGCGCTTTCACGCCTTTTGCCAGCAGCACGTCAATCTGGTCGTTCTGTTTGGACTGGTCGTTCTGGGAGTCGTTCATCAGCAACTGCACGTCAGGAGCAGCTTTGCCGTCTTTTTCGATAGCTTTGCGCACAACGGACATAAAGTTATCGTCGTATTTATAGATCGTCACACCAATACGGGTATCGGCTGCGTGCGCTGCGGCACCGAAAAACATGCTGGCCATCAGGGCAGACAGGGTTAACACCTTCTTATTCATGGTATCTCCGGTTTTATTATGCAGGGTAGTTCAGATGATAATAGTCGGCAGGCAACGTTAATAAGATGTTACTGCACGACGAAATTCACTGATAAAAATTTGTTCTTCCGTGTTGAGTCACGATCCCGGTTACGCTTTAATCTGTGTTTAGGGCTGAAACGCATTATAAAAAGTGATTAATCACCGTTACATCATGTTTCAATCGAATAAACGCTGCCATCATAGTCATCGCAATGTTAACAATCTGTGAATTTAATCACAGATTGAAAACGGTTACATCGGGTGAACGTGTTACTTCGTGATGGGATGCACAAATTGCCGTTGAGCTACCGAATGACGTCGAACCAGCGTCGGCATAAAACAGTGAGTTGCCTCACTATCAAGCTTTCCTGCCGCCCCAAGAAGCGCCAGTTCCGTCGCCTGTTTTGCCATAGAAACAATCGGGTAGCGGATGGTCGTGAGTTGAGGATCGGTATAGCGGGCAATGGGAATATCATCGAAGCCGATAACCGAGACTTGCTGCGGCACGGCAATTCCGTTGTCTTTTAATGCGCTGAGCGCCCCGGCGGCCATGTTATCGTTGTAGGCAAATACGGCGGTCAGCCCAGCATTGCGCCCAAGCAGTTCGACCATGGCCGCTTCACCCCCGGGCATGTCCGGCGTACCGGTCCCGACCCAACTTTCCGGCGCCACGATACCCTGTTCCTGCAAGGCGCGCGTCCACCCTTCCCGCCGTAGCACGTCATCTTCAATATTATGGCTGGAGGCGAGATAACCGATTCGCTGATGTCCATGATTGAGCAGCATACGCGTACCCATCAGCGCACCGCTGACGTTATCAAGACATACGCAACGATGGGCGTAGCCCGGCACGACGCGGTTAATCAATACCATGCCCGGCATATGGGTCATAAACTCACTCAACTCGCGGTCGCTTAAGGCTTTCGAGTGAACGATAAGCGCGCTGCATCGTTGGCGAATCAACACTTCAATGGCGTGGCGCTCTTTTTCTGCCTCATGGTAGCTGTTACCGATAAGCACATACTTTTGATGCTGCTGAGCCACCATATCCACGGCTTTCACCAGCGCGCCAAAAAAGGCATCGGACACATCCATCACCACCACGCCAATGGTGTCGCTGACCTGGGTCGCCAGCGCCTGAGCGTTTGCATTGGGACGATAGCCCAATGAAGAAACCGCTTTCATCACGGCATCACGGGTATCCTGGCTGACCAAGGCGCTGTTGTTCAGCACGCGGGACACGGTGGCAACAGAAACGCCGGCCTGGCGGGCGACATCACGAATGGTGATCATACTCACCGTCCGGTAATAAATTGCTGCAGTTCACGATACACCCCCTATGTCCAGCAAGAGCGCTATTCTGGCAGTGTCTTTAGCGCAACTACGTGAGAGAGGTCACAGGGCTGGAAACGGTTACATCCATTTTGTTAATGGTTGTGATCTGGATCGTTATCTAAATGTGCTGCGGAATGATATCCCTGACGCACGCGCGGTCAATTGTCGCCACAGCCATTCCACCGGCCCCTGAAGAAAATAGCGCAGCCACAGCCACGAGAAAATGAGGTTTGCCAGCCAGACCGGTACTACAAACGCCAGCAGCGTCAGGCGATCAAAGTCCATAAACAGGCCAAAGTGGTAGAAAATCGTGGTGCAGATAAGCGTTTGTAGCAGGTAGTTGGTGAGCGCCATCCGCCCCACGCAAACCACCGCCGCCACCAGCCGGAAACGGCTGATTTGCGGCCAGTAGCCATAGGCCAGCGCCGCGTAGCCGAGAGTTTGAATCGGGGCACTGATTTCACGTGGAGCCTGAAGCAGGAACGCACACCAGCGGTAATCCCAGTTAAGATGCCACTGCGCAACGACAGCCGGCAGATTAATCAATATCCCTAGCGGAATGCACACCGCCGCACAGCGCCGATAATGACGCAGGCTGAACTGGCCTTTAAGCCAACCGCTGCGCATTAGCGCTGCACCTATCAGCATCATCCCGGCAAGCTGCCAGCCATACTGAGCGCCCAATGCCAGCAGGTTCGCGGAAAGCATATCGGTGCGGTTGCTGATAGCCTCCATACCGCCGTTAAGCTTCCAGTAGTGTTCATACAGCAGACTGGAGGCATCCGGCACCCAGGAGCGGCTTTGGCCGTTATCGGCAATCATTCCCAGCAGAATCAGTACGGCAACGCCCACACCGTAGAGCAGCACACCGGTGTTGAACAGGGATTTAACCTCACGCGCCTCACGCACCAGTCGCCAACACACCAGGCCCACCAGCGCATAGGCCAGCAGAATATCGCCATCCCAGAACAACAATCCGTGAATAAATCCCAGCAGCGCCAGCAGCGTCAGGCGGCTTTGGATCCAGCGCGCACCGCGCGGCAACAGCAGTTGCAATCCAGCACCAAACAGCAGCGCAAAAAGGGTGAGGAATTTGACCTGGGCAAAGACGTCGAGAATGGCCCACGTCCAGGCATCGCGCGAAGTGATATCGCCATACCAGGCCGGGTTCAGATAGGCCGCCTTCGGCAGGCCGAAGGCGCTAATGTTCAGCAGCAGGATACCGAGTATGGCAACGCCGCGAATAAAATCCAGCGTGACGTTCCGCTCCATGTACCCTACTCCGTTAATGCATTAGTTGTGGTGACGCACCGCGCGCAAGAATTCCTGGCGGGTATTCTGACTGGACTTGAACAGGCCACCCAGCGACGTCGTCGTGGTCGCGCTAGTCGCATCGCGTATACCGCGTGCTTTCACACAGTAATGCACCGCATCAATAGAAACCGCCACGTTGTTGGTGCCCAACAGCGTTTGCAGCGCCGTCAGAATCTGCTGCGTCAAACGTTCCTGCACCTGCGGACGCTGAGCAAAGAACTGCACGATGCGGTTAATTTTCGACAGACCAATCACCGACTCTTTCGGGATATAGGCCACCGTCGCTTTACCGTCGATGGTGACAAAGTGATGTTCGCAGGTGCTGGTTAGCGTGATATCACGCACCGTCACCATCTCGTCCACTTTCATCTTGTTTTCGATGACGGTGATTTTCGGGAAGTTGGCATAATCCAGGCCGGAGAAAATCTCATCCACATACATCTTGGCGATGCGACGCGGCGTTTCCATCAGGCTGTCATCACTCAAATCGAGATTTAGCAGCTGCATAATCTCTGTCATATGGCCGGAAATCAGATTCTTACGGGTTTCATTATCCATTTCGCGCACCGGCGGGCGCAGCGGCGTTTCCAGGCCACGGGCGACCAGCGCTTCATGTACCAGTACCGCTTCTTTACTCAGTGATGACATCTTTTCTCTCCTGCAGGTGTGCGCTTTGCTTTATAGGGGGCAAAGTTTGTACTCATTGTGCGTGAGGCGACGCACAGAATCCAGTATTCGTAGTGATAATTATTGCAATCGTTAATATCTGTCAGGCTGAGGTCTCGAGACCATCTGTTCATCGACCGACAACAGCAACCATGGCGTGAAGGCGAGCCGCGATTAACGCCTCAGATGTAAATGTAAAGTTATCTTTATGATGCAGCATGTAGTGGTAATGCGGAAGTGAAAGTTACTCATCGCCATTGAATTATCTGTATGATGGAACGCTTAATTCTGACAAAAAACGCGAGGATCACGCATGGAAATGCTCGAAGAGCACCGCTGTTTTGGCGGCTGGCAGCAGCGCTGGCAGCACCATTCCACCACGCTAAATTGCCCGATGACCTTTAGTCTGTTTTTACCACCTGAAGGGAAAAAAACGCCGCCACCGGTACTGTACTGGCTTTCAGGCCTGACCTGTAATGATGAGAACTTCACCACCAAGGCAGGCGCACAGCGGGTTGCTGCCGAACTGGGCATAGTTCTGGTCATGCCGGACACAAGTCCTCGCGGTGAAGGCGTTGCCAACGATGCCGGCTACGATCTTGGCCAGGGCGCCGGTTTTTACCTGAACGCCACCCAGGCTCCGTGGGCTGCGCATTTTCGCATGTATGACTACCTGCGTGACGAACTGCCAGCGCTGATTGAGGCGCAATTTAACGTCAGCACTCGCCGTGCTATCAGCGGCCACTCAATGGGCGGCCACGGTGCGCTGATGCTGGCGCTGAAAAATCCTGGGCGCTATTGCAGCGCCTCAGCCTTTGCGCCCATCGTGAATCCAAGCCGCGTTCCGTGGGGACAAAAAGCCTTTAGCGCTTATCTGGGGGACGATCAATCCCGCTGGAGCGAATGGGACAGTACCGAACTGCTGCTGGCAAGCCGAAGCGCCGATGCCATTCCGATGCTGATTGACCAGGGCGATAACGACCAGTTCCTCGCCGACCAACTTCAGCCTGCGGTATTTGCCGAAGCCGCACGCCAGAAAGAGTGGCCGCTGACGCTGCGCATTCAGCCAGGCTATGACCATAGCTATTACTTTATTGCGTCGTTTATTGAAGATCATCTGCGCTTCCACGCAGAGTCGTTGTTGAAATAACCGGCTTCTGGCCTGATAAGCCTTGTGCTATCAGGCCTAGATCGCTGAGTTTTCCTGCTCATCCGCTAACGTGTAGGGATAGGCCTTCCGATACTGTAACGGCGTTTTTCCCATATTCTTACGGAAACAGGTAATAAACCACGCATACTCGGTAAACCCGACCCGTTGCGCAATCTCCCGCACCGAATGCTTTGAATGCAGCAGCAGTTCGCAGGCCTGGCGTATCCGCCGCATCATCAAATATTCCTGAATCGTCCCGCCGGTTTCATCGTGAAATCGCCGCGAGGTGTGTCCGCGCGAACAGCCCATCGCCGTCGCAATCTCTTCCAACGAACAGCGCTGATGATAGTGTGTTTCCAGCCAGCGGATAATGGTGGAGGAAAATGTGTTATGCCCTGCCGCCTGCTCCTGCTGTGGTAACAGGCTAATCAGCTGCATAATCAAAAAAGCGCTGTCGCTGGTGCTCCAGCTCGCTTCACGGGTGAGGGCTTCAAAACGCTGCAATAGCGTCTCAATCACCGGCTGTAAGTCGCCGACATCAAAGACCCGCGCCTTTTCTCCACGGCCACACAGTTGACGTAACAGCATTTGCTGACGAGGAAAATCACGCAGCCACGGCTCCAGCAACACGGAGTTAAAGTGCAGCGTGGTTCGGTGATAAACATTGCGCTCGTCCTGCTCGACGAACACCTTATGCAGCTTGCCGGGCGGGAAGATAAATAACCGGCCCGGTTTCACCGTATATTGCTGGTGTTCCATAAGCGCAATGCCCACGCCACGCGATACCGAAAGAATTTCCGCACACTGATGCCAGTGATAATAGTTGGCCGGCATATTTTGCATTCGGTTGAAATAAATAGACTTATCGTTGAGGTGGATCTGCTCAAGATAGGTGGTGTCTTCCGTGCGTCCGGAGGGTGTCATGGCGTCAGCCTCGCATGTTAATAAACTTATATTTTCATCATTGAAATAAAACTTTTGACCTAAATTACGCCATAAAATTATTTTTAATTACCTATGATGCGTAAAAGTACGAGCACAATCACATTTGTCGGCTGCCGCAACTTCCTATTATTCATCCGTCATCAACGGTCTGAAACGGGATTTCATTATGCGGACGAAACAACATTACAGTGCCTTAGTACAGCAATGGATAGCGGCGGCTCTCCCCTACCTCAGCGCCGATTGCACACGGCTTCATGCCGGCAATACCGCCGCACAGTATCCGGAAGACGTGGCCGGCATGGAGGGATTTGTTCGTCTGCTGTGGGGCCTGTTTCCGCTGATGAGCGGGGGTACCACACCCGAATGGCAGGAGACATTTCTTACCGGCCTACGCAACGGTTGTAATCCGCAGCACCCTAGCTACTGGGGCGAGGTCGGCGATAACGATCAGCGCTGCGTGGAAATGGCCGCATTCGGTCTCGGGCTGGCTCTGCAAACACCGCTATGGTCACAGCAGACAAAAGCTGAACAGAATAATCTCGTGCGTTGGCTTTCTCAGAGCGCTGAGGTGGAAGTGCCAAATAATAACTGGCACTTTTTCCCAGCGTTGATTCAGGTTGGCCTGAAGTCCGTCGGGCGTGAATACGATATGGCGGTGATTAACCGCCACCTCGACGCCATTGAACCCTTTTGGCTGGGAAATGGTTGGTATTGTGATGGCGAAGGCAAGCCGCGCGACTACTACATCTCCAGCGGCTTTCACTTTTACAGCCTGCTCTACAGCCACTTTATGCAGGATGTCGACCCAGAGCGCTGTCTGCGTTATCGCCAGCGCGCGCAGCAGTTTGCTAAAGATTATGTCTACTACTTTACTGCCGATGGTGCGGGTATTCCGTTTGGCCGCAGTCTGACCTATCGTTTTGTGCAGGTCGCGTTCTGGAGCGCGGTGGCCTTTACCGAACTTGATGTCTTTACGCCAGGTATCGTGAAAGGGTTGATTTTGCGCCACCTCGACAGCTGGCTAGAGCAGCCGTTTATCAACGCTGACGGGCTGTTTAGCATTGGTTACAGCTATCCCAACCTGATTATGGCCGAAGACTACAACAGCCCCGGCTCGCCCTACTGGGCGCTTAAAGCGATGCTGATACTGGCGCTGCCGGAAAAAAGCGCATTCTGGCAGGCCGAATGCGAGCCGCTGCCAGCGCTTGACGCCATTCATCCGGTCCCCGAAGCAGGGCAAATCATCGTGCACAGTGCAGAAAATCGCCACGCATGGATGTTAATGTCGGGCCAATTTGATAAGAACAACTTCGTCAATTTTGAGCAAAAGTACTGCAAATTCGCCTACTCAAGCCAATTTGGTTTCACCCTCGAACGCGGGCGCTACGGCCTGAACCATGCTGCCGTCGACTCAATGCTGCTATTTAGCAACGGCGATGATTACTATCGCGGCCGCCGCGAATGCGACAGCGTGTCGGCCAGCCATGAATGGGTACGCAGCGAGTGGCGACCATGGAATGACGTGGCCGTCACCAGTTGGCTTATTCCGCAGCAAAGCGGCCATATCCGTATCCACCGCGTCACCACGCCACGCCCGCTTTCCTGCGTCGAAGGCGGCTTCGCGGCCAATCATCATATGCAAAGGCGCCTGACATCTACCCCTGATGCCGTCACCGTCGAAACAACGCGTGACTTTAGTCAGATTGTTAACCTCAGCGGCGCTCGGCAGGCGCTGCTCATCACGACACCGCCCAACAGCAATCTGCTGTACGCTGCACCGGCTGATATTCCTTGCTTATCTACGCAGCTTGGCGCTGGGACGCACTGGCTGGCCTGCTTCGTCAACGCCGATCCCGGTGCGGCGCAGGCGCTGCCAGAAACCATCCATTTTACGCATTCAACCCAGCAGCTCACCGTGAACGGCACCTCGCTCACGATTGTATAACCTGACCCCTGATTAACGGCGGAGACCGTAATGACAACAACAATTCAGTCGACACGTTCAGCATATATAAAGTTAAGCCTGTTTGTTTTTCTGTTTACCTTTACCTGGGCGGCGAGCTTCGGCCTGTACGCCATCTGGCTTGGCGATAAGGCCGGGCTGGACGCTGTAGAAATCGGTACCGTATTTGCCGTAAATGGTGTTTTTGCCGTAGTGATAAAGCCGGTGTACGGCTACATAATGGACAAAATCGGCATGAAGAAGCATCTGCTTTATTTTGTCTGCATCATCTCCGCGCTGATGGCACCGTTCTATATCTGGATCTATCTCCCGCTGCTGCAAACCCATTTCATCAGCGGAATGATCGTCGGGGCGCTGTTCTTTAGTCTCGGCTGGTATGCAGGCGTGGCGGCGGAAGAGTCCTACGTCGACCGTTTTAGCCGCCTCTATAACATGGAATTTGGCCGCATCCGTATGTGGGCAGCCCTTGGCTGGGCAACGGCGTCATCGTTTTCAGGCTTCTTGTATAACATTTCGCCAAAGATTAACTTCGCCATCAGCAGCGTGTCAGCACTCTGTATGTTCGCCGTGCTGCTGACCCTGCAGGTTGACCACTTCGGTAAAGAGGATAACGACGTCCTGTCAAAAGAGAAGATCGTCATTACCGACGTGCTGCACCTGCTGGCCAACCGCAAGTTCTGGATGTTCTCGCTGTATATCGCCGGCGTGGCGTGGATGATGTTTATTGCCGAACAGCAGTTCTCCCGCTACTTCGTCACCTTCTTTGCCACTAAGGAAGAAGGCAATGCCATGTTTGGCTACATGAGCACCGCACAGTCGGCAGCCGAATTCTTCGGCATGATGCTGGTTCCTTCGATTATTAACCGCATCGGCGCCAAGCAGGGAATGTTATTAACCGGTCTGGTCATCAGCCTGCGCCTGATTATCTCCGGCCTAACTAGTGACCCGCTGATTATCTGCCTGGTGAAACCGCTCTACGGCATCGAAATAGCACTTATTCTGGTCTCGGTCTTCAAATATATCGCCGAGCATTTCGACAAGCGCGTCAACGCCACCATGTATCTGCTGGGCTATCAGGCGATGATTTACGTCGGCTCTATCGTCGTCGCGCCACCGGCGGGCTATGCCTATCAAACCATCGGTTTTGAACATACCTATCTGATCATGGGGATCATTGCGCTCATCTTCACCGGCGTATCGACCCTTACCTTATCGACCTGCTACAGCCATCGCAAAACGGCGCTGGAGCCGGAAATCAAACAGCAAGCGCTTAATTAAAAAAGGGAATAGCACCGCATGACCTCTGAAACGATCAACAAAGAACCCCTGGCTTTGCATACCCTGAAGCCAGGAGAGCGAGAAGAGATTAGCCAGAAAATCCGTGGGATAATGCCCTCATTGCTGAAAGCCATCGACGCTAACGCCGACTATTTCGGTCAACGTTTCCCGGATGCCGCCTGCGAAAACGGTTTCTATCCGGTGATTGATAACATTGAATGGACCACCAGCTTCTGGACCGGGCAGCTGTGGTTAGCCTACGAATGGACCGGCGAGGCGCACTACCGCGCGCTGGCTGAGCAGCATATCCATTCCTTCGGCAAGCGAATCATCAACCGCGATCACACCAACCACCACGACCTGGGTTTTCTTTACAGCCTCTCCTGCGTGGCGGGCCAGCGTCTGACCGGTAATCGCGAGGCCGGTTACATTGCCCTACTCGCCGCCGAAGCGCTAATGGAGCGCTATAACGAGAAAGCGGGAATTATTCAGGCGTGGGGAGAGCTGAATAACCCAGAACAGCAAGGCCGGATGATTATCGACTGCAACATGAACCTGCCGCTGCTGTATCAGGCGAGTCAGGCCAGCGGCGACCCGCGCTATGCAGCTGCGGCGAAACAGCATATTGAGCAGGCTCGTCGCTATATCGTGCGCGAGGATGGCTCCACGTTCCATACCTGGTATATGGATGTGGAGACCGGTGCGCCGCGTTTTGGCAACACGCATCAGGGATTTTCCGATGACTCATGTTGGGCGCGTGGTCAGGCTTGGGGAATTTACGGTTTCCTGCTGAACTACCTGCATACCGACGATAAACGGCTGCTGGAGCTGAGCCAGACGCTGGCAAACTATTACCTTAACCGTCTTCCAGACGATTTGATTTGCTACTGGGATCTGGCGCTCACCGCCCCTGGTAGTGAACGCGATAGCTCGGCGGCAGCGATTGTCGCCTGCGCCCTGCTGGAGCTGGTGAAGCACCTTCCGTTAACCCATCCGGATAGAGAAAGTTATGAAACCTTAGCGCTGCGGATGATTGGCAATATGCTCGACGACTACGTCAACCGGGAACATGCGCCGGGACAAGGGCTGTTGAAGCATTCGGTCTATTACTTCAAAGGCGGTGTGGGCGTTGACGAGTGCTGTAGCTGGGGAGATTACTTCCTGATGGAAGCGATAACCCGCGCCACAAAGAACTGGCATAGCTACTGGTAATATACGGTGAATTCCCGGGGGCGCTTCGCTTGCCCGGGTTTAGTGCACGCTAAAAGAACAGCTTAGAAGCGGTAATCCACCGCCATAAAGTAGCGGCGGCCATCTTCGTTATAGCTGTAATCGTCACGCTTGAGGTCTTTATCCCCAAGGTTCAGCACGCCGGCGCGCAGTTTGACATCTTTCGTTGCCTGCCATGCACCGCCGAGATCCCAGGTGGTATAACCGCCAGGTGTTTTAGCCGTTGCGCTGGTTGCGCGCTGCTGACCGGTATAGCTTGCCGCCAGGTAGAATGACCAGTCCTGCACCGGCGTCCAGTCGAGACGACCATTACCGGTATGGAACGGCAGCTCCTGCAGCGGCTTGTCGCCACCGTTGCTCAAATCGCGGCCATCGTTATAGGTGTAGTTCAGCGTTACTTTCCATTCATCGCCAAACGGCACCTTCAGCTCGGATTCAACGCCGCGAATACGCGCTTTGTTGACGTTATAGTAGGCGAATACCGGAACACCGTTTTCAAAACCGACAAAGTTCGGATAGCCCGGCGCCGCGTTCTTATCACGGGTACGGTTGATATTGATCATATCGTCAATATCATTCTGGAAGGTGGTCACGCTTGCCTGAACACCATCCAGCCAGCCCTCTTCTCCCTGATAGTAGAGACCCACTTCGAAGCTTTCGCTGGTTTCCGGCTTCAGATCCGGGCTACCAACGATGCGGCAGCCGCCGCGGCAGGAGTTGGTCGTCCAATCCGGGCTCAGCTGCAGCAGCGATGGCGCTTTAAATGCCGTCGCCCAGCCGCCTTTTACCGTCACCGTGTCGGTGGCGTTATAGACGAGGTAAGCACGCGGGCTCCAGTGATCGCCGTAGGTTTCGTGATCATCCATACGGATACCGGTGGTCAGTGCCAGCGGTTCGAAGATCCGCCACTCGTCTTCAACAAACAGCGCGTACTGACTGGCGGACGTTTTGCTGCTGGAGCCGCCGGTCAGGTTTACCGGATCCTTAAGCTCATCGTGGCGCCATTCGCCGCCAAAGGTCACCAGCTGGTTAATCACGCCCAGCGGCAGCACGTATTTACCATCGATGGTATTACTTTCGGAGGTAATTTCGCTGGCATTGCCTGGGTTCTTGTTAGCCACTTTCTCGCCATAGTACTTCAGCTCGCTGGTACCAAGATCCCAACGTCCGTTATGGCTTAAGGAGTAGTTCTGGCGCTCGAGACGGTTGCGGTCGAGCGAGTCGGATTCGCGGTCCTGGCGGTCAAAGCCATAACCGGCAGTGATGTCGTTGTTCTCATTTGGCGTCCATGCAAGCTCAACGTTGCCATCGCGGCTGGTGAAGCCTTCGATACGCGGCGTGTCGCCGGTGGCCGTGGTGTTAGAGGTCTGCGGATCGTCCTTCTCGCGTTTCGACAAGCTACCGAAGGCCTTCATCCCCAACAGGCCGTCAATCAGCGGGCCGGAGGTAAAGAACTGGCCGTTCCAGGTATCGCCGCGATCGCGATGTTCCTGAATGGTGCTGTCCGCGGTAATGGTTCCCGTCCACTTCGCACCAATTTTTTTGGTGATGATATTGACCACGCCGCCCAGCGCATCCGAGCCGTACAGCGAGGACATCGGACCGCGCACCACTTCGATACGTTCGATGGCGTCAACTGGGATCCAGTTCAGGTCAAAATCGTTGTGACGGAAGACGGCGTTACGCGAGTTCACGCGCTTCCCATCAATCAGAATCAGGGTGTAGCTGCTGTCGAGGCCGCGAATGCTGACTCCCTTACGGTTATCCCCTTCATTGGTGAGCTGTACGCCCGGAACTTCCTTCAGCACATCTTTCAGGTTTTGCACCGGTTTACGTTGCAGATCTTCCTGAGTGATCACGCTGATGCTGGCAGGCGCATCCTTCACGCTTTGCTCGGTGGCAGCCGCCGTAACGACCATAACTTCATTATCATCTGCAGCGCCGACAGGCAGCGCCAGGGACATTACGGACGCACACAGCCCGCCCCGAACGAAGGGGTTTAACCTAAACATTCCATTTCTCCATGAGGTTAATACTGAATTAAAACAAAGAGGTTTTACTCACACGTGCTACTTCGAAACCGCTGACCGGCGGCCTATTTTTTGCAGATGTGGCTAGTCCCCTCAGCCTGTTATCCAGCCAGGAGAGGAAGTGGCTTCATCCTTTTGTATGGGAGAAGATGATAAACGTAATGATAACAATTATCAATTAATGTTATTTAAAGTTATGTCAGGAAGTAATAAACAGTGTCATTCCCATGGATGGAAGACATAAAAAAACCTCTCCGGGGAGAGGTTTATGATGCGTTGTAAGAATGGCGAATTATTTCTTAAAGCGCTCTGGGAAGTGCATTTCGCTGTAGCTCACGAAGTGCGTACCGCGAGACAGCTTATAGCCGAACCAGATAATCAGGAACAGCGGGATACCGATGTAGGTTGCCGCAACGCCGCCCCAATCAATGGTATCGGCGAGGAATGCTTCGTAGTTCTGGCCCAGAGTGATAATCAGGCACAGAACGAAGGCAAAAATCGGCCCCAGCGGGAAGAACCCTGAACGGTATGGCAGATTATTAATATCGTGCCCCTGCATCACATAGCCACGACGGAAGCGATAGTGGCTAATGGCAATCCCCAACCAGGCGATAAAGCCGGTCATCCCGGAGGTATTCAGCAGCCACAGGTAGACCGTCTGGTTGCCGAACATGGAAGTCAGGAAGCACAGACCCGCAATCACGGTCGTCGCGTACAACGCATTACGTGGCACACCACCGCGAGACAGTTTGGAGAAAATGCGCGGCGCTTTGCCATCGCAGGCCAGGGTGTAAAGCATACGGGTAGACGCGTACATCCCGGAGTTACCCGCCGACAGTACCGCCGTCAGGATAACCGCATTCATTATGGCTGCCGCAGACAGCAGACCGGCATGCTGGAACACCAGCGTGAACGGGCTCACGGAGATGTCTTTTACATCGTTGCGCAGCAGGCTTGGATCGGTGTACGGAATAATCAGGCTGATAATCAGGATCGCGAACACATAGAACAGCAGGATTCGCCAGAATACCTGACGCACCGCGCGCGGAATATTCTTCTCTGGATCTTCAGATTCGCCCGCCGCAATACCAATCAGTTCGGTACCCTGGAAGGAGAAACCGACAATCATCGCCACGCCAATCATCGCGGAGAACCCACCGGCAAACGGTGCGTCGCCCGTTGTCCAGTTACTCCAGCCAACCGGCTGTGCCCCTTTGAAGATACCGAGGATCATCATGATACCGACGATGATAAAGATAATGACGGTCGCGACTTTAATCAGCGAGAACCAGTACTCTGCTTCGCCGAAGCCTTTAACCGAGATGTAGTTCAGCAGGAAGATGACGCACAGGAACAGCGCACTCCAGATCCAACCCGGCGTATCCGGGAACCACCAGTTCATCACCAGCTGTGCCGCCACCAGGTCAACGGCGATGGTCACTGCCCAGTTGTACCAATAGTTCCAGCCCAGCGCGAAGCCGAAGCCTTCTTCAACATAGTTCTGGCCGTAGGTCGCAAAAGAACCGGATACCGGCATATATGCCGCCAGTTCGCCCAGACTGGTCATCAGGAAGTACACCATCAGGCCAATCAGGATATAGGAAAACAGCGCGCCGCCAGGGCCCGCCTGAGAAATTGTCGCACCGGACGCAACAAACAGACCTGTACCGATAGAACCGCCAATGGCGATCATCGTCAGATGGCGCGCCTTGAGTTCGCGACGTAGCGCGGGCGCTTGTGTGGTTTTTGTTTCGGAACCCATGTGAAAATGCTATCCATCCAAAAAATGAGGCGCGATTGTAACAGACGATTCGGGCATCTCACGGCAGAAATGCGCAGTTATAAGAGAGCTTCATGATCGCTCCCTTATTATAAGTAAAGCATCCGCACGCCGGTTTAGGTATTGCAGTAATGAAGAAAACGCCTTAACGCGTTGGAGAGATGTTTTTGCCGATGATGGATACGCCACAGGGTGCGGCTTAAGGTCGGCAGCGGGATCGTCACTTCAACTAACGAGCCGGCCGCCAGCTGTTCCGCGATAACCCGGCGGGATAAACAGCTGATACCGAGGTCGTGACGAACCGCATGTTTGATAGCTTCAGAGTTGCCCAGCTCCATGCCCATGTGGAATTGAGGCAGATGAGAAAGCAGCAGATAGTCGACAATTTCACGCGTGCCCGAGCCTTTTTCACGCAGGATCCACGGCACCTTCGCCAGCGCGTCGAGCGTAACCTCCCCTTGTAGCCAGGCGCTGTTAGGGGCGGAAAAAACTACCAGTTCATCTTCGAGCCAGGGTTCAGCAATGATGTCAGCAGAATGACACGGCCCTTCAATCAGCCCGATATCCACGCGGAAATCAGCGACCGCGTTAATCACGTCCTGACTATTGCCGACGCTGAGTTCAAGCGGTAGCGAGGGGAAATCTTTGCGATAGCGCGCAATCACGCCCGGCAGAATATAGTTACCGATGGTGCTACTGGCATAGACGCGGATGGCACCGTTATCTTCACGGAACAGCTGTTCTATCTCGCTCGCCTGCTCCAGCAGCGCCAGCGCACGCGGATACAGTAAGCGCCCGTGTTCATTAACCACCAGTCGTTTACCGACACGGTCAAACAGCTGCACGCCAAGCTGCCCTTCAAGGTCGGTCAGCGCCGCGCTAACCGCCGACTGCGACAGCGCGAGCATCTGCGATGCCTGGGTGGTCGAGCCGCTTTTCAGCACCTCTGCAAAAACTTCCAACTGCCGCAGCGTGATATGCATAGTTTTTCGGCCCGCCGGAGCCGCCCTTACCAGTTATTACGATTAATTATAAATATATAATCAATTTTATCTTTTAACCAGCCGAGCGTAACCTTTTAGCCAGACAAAGGAGAAGGTTATGACACAAGTCACCTTACAGACGCATCATCATCGTAGCATCAAACACTTTATTCCTGGGCTTGCGCTCACCGCAGTCATTACCGGCGCGGCGGTATGGGCTGGCAGCGTTCCAGCCATTGCCGGGGCGGGAATGAGTGCGCTGACGCTGGCTATTCTGTTCGGGATGGTCATCGGCAACACGGTATACCCGAAATTGTGGCAGTCCTGTGACGGCGGGGTCATCTTCGCCAAGCAGCATCTGCTGCGACTGGGGATCATTCTGTACGGTTTTCGCCTGACGTTTTCGCAGATTGCTGACGTCGGCGTCAGCGGGATCGTGATTGACGTGCTGACGCTTTCCAGCACCTTCCTGATGGCCTGCTGGCTCGGTCAGAAGGTCTTTGGCCTGGACAAACACACCAGTTGGCTGATTGGTGCGGGCAGCAGTATCTGCGGCGCGGCGGCGATTCTGGCGACGGAGCCAGTCGTCAAAGCAGAAGCCAGTAAAGTGACGGTCGCCGTGGCGACGGTGGTTATCTTCGGGACGCTGGCGATATTCCTCTATCCAGCCATGTATCCGCTGGTTGCGCACTGGTTTAGCCCGGAAACCTACGGCATCTATATCGGTTCTACCATGCATGAAGTCGCCCAGGTGGTGGCAGCGGGTCATGCCATCAGCCCGGAAGCGGAAAACGCGGCAGTGATTGCCAAAATGCTGCGCGTCATGATGCTGGCTCCGTTCCTGCTAATTCTGGCAGCCCGAGTAAAACAGCTGGCTCCGGCCAACGCCGAGCAGAAAAGCAAAATCACCATTCCATGGTTCGCGATTCTGTTTATCGTGGTGGCTATCTTCAACTCGTTCCACCTGCTGCCGCAAAGCGTGGTGCAGATGTTGATTACGCTGGATACCATTTTACTGGCGATGGCAATGGCGGCACTCGGGGTCACTACCCATATCAGCGCGCTGAAAAAAGCCGGTGCGAAACCGCTGCTGATGGCGCTGGTGCTGTTCATCTGGCTGATTGTGGGCGGCGGCGCAATTAACTTCGCCATCCATACCGTGATGGCATAAACGAGCACGACTCCCCTACCCTAACCCGCTATACTCTCCCTTTTTGAGTATGGCGGGTTTAATTATATGAAATACATTGGAGCGCACGTAAGCGCCGCAGGCGGACTGGCTAATGCCGCTATTCGGGCAGCGGAAATCGAAGCGACCGCATTCGCCCTGTTCACCAAAAATCAGCGCCAGTGGCGCGCTGCACCGCTGACAACGGAAATCATCGACGATTTCAAAGCCGCATGTGAAAAGTATCACTACACTTCCGCGCAAATCCTGCCCCACGACAGCTACCTGATTAACCTCGGCCATCCGGTTGAAGAAGCGCTGGAAAAATCCCGCGAAGCCTTTATCGACGAGCTGACACGCTGTCAGCAGCTTGGGCTAACGTTGCTGAACTTCCATCCGGGCAGCCATTTACTGCAAATTGATGAAGATAAGTGTCTGGCGCGAATTGCCGAGTCCATCAACATTGCGCTGGCACAAACCGAAGGGGTGACGGCGGTGATTGAGAACACCGCCGGGCAAGGCAGCAATCTCGGCTTTAAGTTCGAGCACCTGGCGGCGATTATCGACGGCGTTGAAGATAAATCTCGCGTCGGTGTCTGCATCGACACCTGCCATGCGTTTGCCGCAGGTTACGATCTGCGTACCACCGAAGCCTGTGCCGAAACCTTTGCTGACTTTGAACGCATCGTCGGTTTTAAGTATCTGCGCGGGATGCACCTGAACGATGCCAAAAGTACATTTGGCAGCCGGGTTGACCGTCACCACAGTCTGGGTGAAGGCAATATTGGCCACGATGCATTTCGCTGGATCATGCAGGATAGCCGCTTTGACGGTATTCCGCTGGTGCTGGAAACCATTAATCCGGATATCTGGGCTGAAGAGATTGCATGGCTGAAAGCGCAGCAAACCGAGTCTGCCGCCGCCTGATTCATTTGGTCGCGTAGCCGCCAGCAGCGGTTTCCCCAAGACGAAGACATAAAAAAAGGGCCGAATCATCGGCCCTTTTTATCGTCTGAACAAACTTACGCTTTGGCGACCACTTCACCTTCCGCGCGTTTCAGCACCGCGTAGGAGAGGCCCGCGACCAGCGTACCGACAACAATCGCCACCAGGTAGCCCAGCACTGGGGTAATGGCGCCAGGGATCAGCAGGACGAACAGACCACCGTGCGGTGCCATCAGTTTCGCGCCTACCGCCATGGAGATAGCGCCGGTAACTGCACCGCCAATGATACAGCATGGCAGAACACGCATTGGATCACGAGCCGCGAACGGAATAGCCCCTTCGGAGATAAAGCACAGACCCAGAACCAGCGCCGCTTTACCGCCTTCGCGTTGACCTTTATCGAATTTCTTACGCGCAACCAGGGTCGCAATACCCATCGCCAGCGGTGGCACCATACCGGCCGCCATAATAGCTGCCATCGGTGCGTAGGTTTGCGTACTCAGCAAGCCAACGCCAAAAGCGTATGCCGCTTTGTTCACCGGGCCACCCATATCGGTACACATCATCGCACCGAGGATTGCGCCCAGCAGTACCGCATTCGCGGTGCCCATGGTTTGCAGCCAGTGGGTCAGCCAGTTCAGCAGTGCAGCAACCGGAGTACCAATCAGGTAAATCATCGCCAGGCCGACAATCAGGCTGGAAACCAGCGGGATAATCAGAATAGGCTTCAGCGCTTCCATGCTTGGCGGCAACTTCAGCTTGGTGCTGATAAGTTTCGCCACATAACCGGCCAGGAAGCCCGCGATAATCCCGCCGATAAAGCCGGAACCGCCGCTCACCGCCAGCATACCGCCGATAAGACCAGGGGTCAGACCCGGACGGTCAGCGATGGAGAAAGCAATGAAACCTGCCAGTACCGGCACCATCAGAGCAAAGGCTGAACCACCGCCAATTTGCATCAGCGCCGCTGCCAGCGTGCCTTTCACTTCAAAGGCTTTAATACCGAAAGCAAAGGAGAGCGCAATACACAGGCCGCCCGCCACCACCATCGGCAGCATGTAAGAAACACCGGTCAGCAGGTGACGATACGCCCCGCCGCCGCTCTCTTTCTTCGCCGCATCGCTAGAGGTTTGGCTTTGACCCGCTGGTTGATACGGTTTCGCCTCAACGATCGCTTTATCAAGTTCCTGCGCGGTTTTCTTCAGCGCCAGCCCGGTAGTAGTACGGTACATTGGTTTACCGGCAAACTTAGCCAGATCCACCTCGATATCCGCCGCCACGATAACCAGGTCAGCTTCTGCCACTTCTTCTGGCGTAATCGCATTGCCCGCGCCCACTGAACCGCGAGTTTCTACTTTCACCCACAGGCCACGTTTTTTGGCTTCGGTTTCAATCGCTTCCGCCGCCATAAAGGTATGTGCCACACCTGTCGGACAGGCGGTCACTGCGACAATGCGCTTCACCGTGCCGGTAGCCGTTGGTTCCGCTTGAGCCGGAGCTTCATACGGTTTGGCATGCGCTTTGGCTTCGCTCAGGAACAGCTCCGGATGCGAAACCGCACGGTTGATGTCGCCTAAGTAAACCTGTTTGCCCACCAGCGCAGTATCGACTGGTAAAGTAGAGCCCAGAACAATCGCCAGATCGGCGTCATTCGGGTTATCAATCAACTCCAGGTGCGCTTTCTGCGCAGCTGTACCCAGCAGGGTCTTCGCCATGTAAGCACGAGCCTGTCCGAGTTTAGCATCGATAATCAGCAGCGTTTTCATACGCCTCTCCCGCTGTTAGTTAAAGGGTTTCAGGTCGACACGCGCCATCATCGCGGCCAACTGGGTACGATCGGTGATGCCGACGTTGCTCTGGCTTACCGCCAGCGCCGCGACTGCCGTTGCCAGACGGAGGGTGTGCTCACTGGATTCACGCATCAGCAGACCATAAATCAGGCCACCCACCATGGAATCACCGGCACCCACTGTACTCACAACTTCTACTGAAGGCGGCTTGGCAATCCACTCGCCGGAAGCATTAACCCACAGCGCGCCTTCTGCGCCGAGTGAGATAACCACGTGGGCGATACCTTGTTCACGCAGCGCGTGTGCGGCGTCGATCACGTCTTTCATTTCAGGCAGCTTACGGCCAGCCCAGATTTCCAGCTCGCGACGGTTTGGTTTAACTAACCACGGCGCGGCTTTGAGGCCCGCCACCAGCGCTTCACGGCTGCTGTCGAAAATAATGCACGGACACTGGCTGCGCAGACGCGTCATCCAGTCGGTGAACGCTTCTGGGCTAACGCCTGCTGGCAGACTGCCGCTGACGCAGACCATGTCGAACTGACCCAACCAGCTCAGGGAATCGTTAACAAAACGCTCCCAGTCCGCTGGCGTCACTTCAAAGCCGGAGAAGTTAAAATCGGTCACTTCGCCGTCTTTTTCCGTCAGCTTGACGTTAATACGAGTACGGCCCTGCACCACCTGGAAGCGGTTGGCAATGCCCAGCTCGCTGAACAGCTGCTGAAAACCATCCTGGTTATCTTTGCCAAGGAAGCCGCCCACGGTCACGTCAATGCCTAAGTCCTTCAGCACTTTGGCGACGTTGATACCTTTACCCGCAGCGTGCAGCCCGGTCGTGCGCACCAGGTTAACTTCCCCGCGCTCAACTTCTGGCGTAAACCCTACCAAATCATAGGCCGGGTTTAAGGTAATTGTGGCTACTCTTCTGCTCATTTATGCGCCCTCCCCAAGGCCTGAAGCAATTGCTTCGCCAATGGCGTCCAGCGCCTGACGAGCATCATCACCCTGAGCGGTAAAGCGCAGACGATGTCCTTTTTTAACACCCAGCGCGACAACCTTCATCAGGCTGCGTCCGTTGGCTGGTTTGCCGCTACCGTCGAGATTAGTAACGGTAATTTCACTGGTAAACTGTTTGATGGTATTCACTAACATGGTGCCTGGACGGGCGTGCAGACCATGTTCGTTACGGATAACGAACTCATCGCTCAGCACATCTTCAGCCGCGGCGTCATCACTGGTCAGCAGCGCCAGCAGCGTGGCGGCATCCGCTTTCAGCAGACGTTCAGCTTTATTGTCCAGCAGCAGGTTAACCAGGCGATTCAGTACCGCTGTCGGCTGAGTATCAGCCATTGCTACGGTAATCAGCACGGCGGCTTGAGCCTCGCCAACGCTAAACGGCGTGGCCGCGCGGCTGACTGCGATAGCGCTGCGCAAATTGCCTTCCGCGCTGTCGCTAAGCCAGATACCCTGGCCCAGATTCAGCGGCTGTTCGTTAATTACGCGTGCCACAAAGTTGGCATCAACCGCCGCAGCTTCTTTCAGGCGTGCGGCGTTAAGCGCCTGCAGCGTTACCAGATCGCTGGCAGCCACATCAAGCGACAGCATGTCGTTATCGAGCTTCAGCGCTTCGCTAAGCTTCTCCCCCATCAACAGCGCGCGCAGTTCTTCGGCGGTGGTGGCGGTTTTTAGCTGTTCAGCCACTGCGTCATCGCTCAGCACGTGCGTAAGCTGACGCAGCAGGCCAAGGTGCTCGTCGGAGCTGGCGGCAATACCAATCGCAACGTATGCCGTCTGCCCTTCCCCCCAGGTGACACCCTGCGGGAACTGGTAAACCTGCACGCCGGTTTTCAGCACCTGATCGCGGGTATCAGTGGTGCCGTGCGGAATGGCAATGCCATTGCCGAGGAAAGTGGAAGTTTGTTGCTCACGCGCCAGCATGCCGGCAACGTAACCTTCAGCAACATTGCCCGCGCTTACCAGCGCCGCAGCAACCTGCCGAATAGCTTCTTCTTTATTCACGGCCTGCTGGCCGGGATGAATATCCTGAACAGTTAACTGGAACATGGTTCCCCTCGCTCTTCGAATTGAATCGATTCAGCTTTTGTGAGAAAAAAACGCCGTACTTAACAGGAGTTTTGCTGAAGACGACGCTGAAACGTTTCACTGATATTGTGCCTTTCTTAATCAACCTGCAAGTTATGCAGCAAACTTGATCGCAAAAATCAGATCCACAGCACATTTCATTAGCATTATCGCCACATCTGCTGAAGTGCACGATAGTGCCATCAGATTGCGTCAGCAAGACGTAAGCTAAATTCTGAAATGGTTTTTTATTTTTCAGTGCCGAATTTGATTTAGGTTACTGTTCATTTTCTGAGTCGCGGCGTAAACTCCCCGCCTCTCCTAAAGTGACCGATAAAACAACATGCAAAACAGTACCGCCGCCGCCCCACGGCGATCGTTTGATTTCACCTCGTCATCGTTTCTGATTGTCGCATTTTTGACCGGCATTGCGGGTGCCCTACAGACGCCCACGCTGAGCCTGTTCCTCAGCAATGAAGTTCACGTCCGCCCGGCGATGGTTGGCTTCTTTTTTACCGGCAGCGCCATTATTGGTATCTTTGTCAGCCAGTTTTTGGCCAGCTATTCCGATAAACGCGGAGACCGTAAAAACCTTATCGTCTTCTGCTGCCTGCTGGGCGTGCTGGCCTGCGTGCTGTTTGCCTGGAACCGCAATTACTTCATTTTGCTGTTCGTCGGCGTGTTCCTCAGCAGCTTTGGTTCTACTGCTAACCCGCAGATGTTCGCCCTTGCCCGCGAACACGCCGACAAAACCGGCCGCGAAGCGGTGATGTTCAGTTCAATCATGCGTGCCCAGGTTTCACTGGCGTGGGTCATCGGGCCACCGTTGGCGTATGCGCTGGCGATGGGATTTGGTTTTACCACCATGTATCTGTCCGCCGCTGTAGCCTTTGTCGTCTGCGGTGCGATGGTCTGGTTCTGCCTGCCCACCATGCGCAAGGAAAAAGCCGCCGCCAGCGGCGGTATCCAGGCTCCGCGTTCTAACCGCAAAGATACCCTGCTGCTATGTGTGATTTGTACGCTGATGTGGGGCACTAACAGCCTGTATATCATCAACATGCCGCTGTACATCATCAACGAACTGCATCTGCCAGAGAAGCTAGCGGGGATAATGATGGGTACCGCCGCCGGGCTGGAAATCCCGACCATGCTGATTGCCGGATACTTTGCTAAACGCCTTGGGAAGCGTTTCCTGATGCGTATCGCGGCAGTCGCCGGTCTACTCTTCTACATCGGTATGCTGACCTTTGACAGCCCTGCGTTGTTATTGGCGATGCAGCTGTTGAACGCTATTTATATTGGGATTCTCGGCGGGATTGGGATGCTTTATTTCCAGGATCTGATGCCGGGACAAGCGGGTTCGGCCACTACGCTGTATGCCAATACTTCACGCGTCGGCTGGATAATCGCCGGTTCGCTGGCCGGCGTCGTGGCAGAAATCTGGAACTATCACACCGTTTTCTGGATTGCACTGGTGCTGTGCGTCAGCACCCTGGCGTGTCTGGTACGGATTAAAGACGTTTAGGGCGCGGTCAGCGCTTCCAGATGCAATAACCAGGTCATCGCCTCTATTCGGGTTGTGCCACACATATCACGTGCTGGCTGCAGCCCGGCGCACACTTTCGGGCGTAGAGGTGAAGCAAAAATTTTACAGCGTTGATGCTGGTCTAGCTGTATGCAGGGCGTATTAGCAGGTTTGCCGTCAGGCATGCCGGGAATGGGGCTGGATATAGAAGGTGCAGTGCAGCAAGCGCCGCAGTCGGGACGACATTCCATCGCGGGCTCTCTGTTCGGATATTGGGTCAGTCGGGCACAGTACCACCTTTTAGTCAGGGATAGCAAAAGCCTTTAATTCCTCTTGCCTGAAACGCCCGGCACGAGTACTTTTACGCGATATTTTCGACACCCTTTTTCACAGGATAATTGCAATGCCAAGAGCGAACGAAATCAAAAAAGGTATGGTGCTGAATTACAACGGCAAACTGCTGATTGTAAAAAACATTGATATTCAGTCACCGAGCGCCCGCGGCGCTGCAACGCTGTACAAAATGCGTTTTTCCGACGTCAGCACCGGTCTGAAAGTTGAAGAGCGCTTTAAAGGCGATGACATGGTTGATACCGTGACCCTGAACCGTCGCTTCGTTGACTTCTCCTACATCGACGGCAACGAATACGTGTTCATGGATAAAGAAGACTACACCCCGTATATCTTCGCGCACGACCAGATTGCTGACGAACTGCAGTTTATCCCGGAAGGCGGTATGCCGGACATGCAGGTTCTGCTGTGGGACGGCCAGGTTCTGGCGCTGGAACTGCCGCAGACTGTCGATCTGGAAATCGTTGAAACCGCACCTGGTATCAAAGGCGCATCCGCCAGCTCCCGTACCAAACCAGCCACCCTGACCACCGGTCTGGTTGTCCAGGTTCCTGAGTACCTGACTACCGGCGAAAAAATTCGCGTCCATATCGAAGAAAAACGCTATATGTGCCGCGCAGACTAAGCTCTGGCTAAGTGCAGTAAAAGAAAAGGACAGCCGCTGGTTGTCCTTTTTTGCTTGTTGCAGTCACTTTCCCACTCAAGGGATTCGCGAAATTACAGCAGGTCGCGGAACTTGGTGGTTTTCAGCGCCAGCTCAACGCCGCGCACTTCCGCCAGACCTTTCAGGCGACCAATCGCCGAGTAACCCGGGTTGGTTTTCTTCTTCAGGTCGTCCAGCATCTGATGACCGTGGTCAGGACGCATTGGAATTGGGCGCAAATCGCCAGCTTTCTTACGACGCTGTTCTTCGGTCAGAATAGCATCAACGACGGCAACCATATTCACGTCGCCCTGCAAATGCGCAGCTTCGTGGAAGGTTTTCGGGTTCTCTTCACGACAGGTAGAACGCAGGTGCGTGAAGTGAATGCGATCGCCGAAGGTTTCAATCATTTTCACCAAATCGTTATCAGCGCGTACGCCGTAAGAACCGGTACACATCGTGAAACCGTTATTGATGCTGTCGACGGTCTCTTTCAGCCACTGCATATCTTCGATAGTCGAAACAATACGCGGCAGGCCGAGGATTGGACGCGGTGGATCGTCCGGGTGAACGGCCAGACGCACGCCCACTTCTTCCGCAACCGGAACAATCGCGCGCAGGAACACAGCCATGTTTTCACGCAGCTGTTCTTTACTGATGTGATCGTATTCGGCCAGACGCGCACGGAACTGGTCAAGGGTGTAGCCCTCTTCCGCGCCCGGCAGGCCAGCAATAATATTGCGGGTCAGCTTAGTGACTTCTGCTTCGCTCATCGCGGTGAAGTAAGCCTGAGCCTGACGTTGCTCTTCTGCGGTGTAATCGTTCTGCGCGCCTTCGCGCTTCAGGATATGCAGCTCGAAAGCGGCAAACGCGATCTGGTCAAAACGCAGCGCTTTTGAACCGTCTTCCAGCGTGTACTCAAGGTCGGTACGCGTCCAGTCAAGGATTGGCATAAAGTTGTAGCACACGGTATCGATGCCACATTCTGCCAGGTTGCGAATGCTCTGCTGATAGTTCGCAATCCAGGTCTTATACTCACCGGAGTGAGTTTTAATATCTTCGTGCACCGGAATACTTTCAACAACGGACCAGGTCAGCCCTTTTTCAGCCAGCATCGCCTGGCGCTGTTTGATTTCTTCAACCGGCCATACCAGACCGTTTGCAATGTGGTGCAATGCCGTGACAACGCCCGTCGCGCCAGCCTGACGCACATCATCAAGAGATACCGGATCGTTCGGACCGTACCAACGCCAGGTTTGTTCCATTGCCTAACCCTCTAAAGTTGTTATACCAATAAAATCACTGTTAATGACGACTACCATACAGGCTTATTCGTGACGGTCAATAAATCCGCCTGGATTGATTGATCCAGCTCACACTAACGCGATAAATACGGCACACCAATTCAATTTGCTGTCATATAACTTTACACTGGCGACGTTAATTAATCGTTAATCGGATGTGTAAACAATGAATACAATAGCCTCAAGTGTCCTCCCCGCAAGCGTTGAGTTACCGCAGTATGATAGACAACAGCTACGCTCGCGGATTGTGCACTTCGGATTCGGCGCTTTCCATCGCGCGCACCAGGCGTTGTTAACCCATCGGGTGCTGAATCAGCACGGCGGCGACTGGGGCATTTGTGAGATCAGCCTGTTTAGCGGCGATGTGCTGATGAGTCAGCTCCGTCAGCAGAACCATCTGTTTACCGTAATGGAAAAAAGTGCGGCCGGTAATCAGCCGATCATTGTCGGCGCGGTGAACGAGTGTCTCAACGCGAAGCTCGATACGCTGGCGGCTATCATTGAAAAATTCTGTGAACCGCAGGTGGCGATTGTCTCGCTGACCATTACCGAAAAAGGCTACTGTATTGACCCGGCTACCGGCCATCTGGATGCGACTCAGCCGCGGATCGTCCATGACCTTCAGTCGCCGAGCGAACCGCATTCCGCCCCTGGTATTCTCGTTGAAGCCCTGCACCGCCGCCGCGAACGCGGGCTTGCAGCTTTTACCGTGCTCTCCTGCGATAACATTCCCAATAACGGCCACGTGGTCAAAAATGCGGTGCTCGATATGGCGACCCGCCGCTCACCAGAGCTGGCGCAGTGGATTGCTGAACACGTCAGCTTCCCGGGCACCATGGTCGACCGCATCGTCCCGGCGGCGACCGATGCCTCGCTGGCGGAAATCACCCGCGAGCTGGGGGTGGAAGATCCTTGCGCTATTAGCTGCGAGCCGTTTATTCAGTGGGTCATTGAAGATAACTTTGTTGCCGGACGCCCTGACTGGGGTAGCGCAGGCGCGCAACTGGTCGATGATGTACTGCCGTGGGAAGAGATGAAACTGCGGATGCTCAACGGCAGCCACTCTTTCCTCGCCTACCTCGGTTATCTGGCCGGTTACGCGCACATTAGTGACTGCATGCAGGATGAATCTTACCGCCGCGCCGCGCGTCATCTGATGATGACCGAACAAGCTCCAACTCTGGGCATTACCGGCGTTGACCTTAACGCCTACGCCGACAGCCTGGTTGAGCGCTTTAGCAACCCGGCGCTTCA
The DNA here is from genome assembly GCF_040149365.1 of Kluyvera huaxiensis. Classification (NCBI taxonomy): domain Bacteria; kingdom Pseudomonadati; phylum Pseudomonadota; class Gammaproteobacteria; order Enterobacterales; family Enterobacteriaceae; genus Kluyvera; species Kluyvera huaxiensis. The sequence goes on along the minus strand of NZ_JBEFLV010000002.1, from coordinate 356,519 downwards.
GCACCGTACCTGGCAAATTGCCATGGACGGCAGTCAGAAACTGCCCCAGCGTCTACTTGATGGAATCCGTATCCATCTACGCGAAGGCAGCCGTTGGCCGTTGCTGGCGCTGGGTGTTGCCGCTTGGATGCGTTACGTCAGCGGTGTGGATGATGCCGGTAACACCATCGATATTCGCGATCCGCTGGCAGAAAAAATTCATGCGCTGGTTACAAACAGCAACAATGATACTCGCGTAGAGAGGTTGTTGACGCTCAAGGAAATCTTCGGCAATGATCTGCCGGCCAACCCGCAGTTCGTCAATGCGGTCAGTCAGGCCTGGCAACACCTGGTTCAGCAAGGTGCGCGTCAGGCGCTGCTGACAGCGCTGAACGACTAAGATTTTTACTCCTCCGGTGAGCCGGTTCATCCGGCTCACCGAAAAGCACCTCTTTTCGTCGCCTTTTCCCCAGGATAAAGTGATCTGGTTAACACTCTTTCCTCTGTGGAGTTTTCGTGACTAAAACCAATCTGATCACCGGCTTTCTCGGTAGCGGGAAAACAACCTCTATTTTGCACCTTCTGGCCAATAAGCCCGCCGATGAAAAATGGGCCGTGCTGGTCAACGAGTTTGGCGAAGTCGGCATTGACGGCGCGCTACTGGCTGACAGCGGCGCACTGTTGAAGGAGATCCCCGGTGGCTGTATGTGCTGCGTCAACGGTTTGCCGATGCAGGTTGGCCTGAACACTTTGCTACGCCAGGGTAAACCAGACCGTTTGCTGATTGAACCCACTGGTCTTGGTCATCCCAAACAGATCCTCGACCTGTTGACCGCCCCGGTTTACGAACCGTGGATCGACCTGCGGGCGACGCTTTGCGTGATGGACCCGCGCCAACTGCTGGACGAGAAGATCGTCAACAACGAAAACTTTCGCGACCAGCTGGCGGCGGCGGACATTGTGGTCAGCAATAAATCTGACCGCGCCACGCCGGAAAGTCAGCAGGCTATGGCCGACTGGTGGCAAAAAAATGGCGGCAAGCGCCTGCATCTGGACACGACGCAGGGCATTATTGATGTCGCACTTCTTGATACCCCGCGCACTAACCTAACCGAGCTTGCAGCAAGCGCCGCGCATGCGCACTCGCATCCTTCAACCAAAGGCCTGGGAGCGTTAAGTCTGCCTGAGCACCAGCGCTGGCGGCGGAGCGTAAACCAGGGACAGGGCTACCACGCCTGCGGCTGGATTTTTGATGCCGATACTCAGTTTGCTACCATCGGCCTGTTAGAATGGGCGCGGCTGGCACCGGTCGCCCGCCTCAAAGCCGTAATGCGCATCCCCGAAGGGCTGGTACGCATTAATCGTCAGGGCGCGGACCTGCATATTGAGACCCAAAACGTCGCGCCACCAGATAGCCGTATTGAGCTAATTAATGATGCTGAGACCGACTGGAATGCGCTCCAATCCGCACTGTTGAAACTTCGTTTAGGGTAATACCGCTAAGGTTGCCAGCGAGATTAACTGCTATGAAGATGATAATGCGTACACGCTTTCCCTTGATTATTATGCTTAACGCCGCCGGTGTGGCGTTATTCCTGTCCTGGTATCTGCCGGTAAACCACGGGTTCTGGTCGACCATTGATGTTGCTATTTTCCGTTTTTTCAATCAGGGACTGAATGCCGGGAATCTGGCCTACGCGTGGTTTTTAGCCATTATCAACAATCGCGCCTTTGACGGCTGCTCACTGCTGGCCATGGGCGGCCTGATGCTAAGCTACTGGTTAAAGGAAAACGCGACAGGGCGTCGCCGCATTATTATTATGGGCCTGGTGATGCTGCTGGCAGCGGTGATCATCAACCAACTCGCGCAGCACCTCATCCCAGTCACTCGCAGCAGCCCATCGCTTTCTGTTCAAGGCGCTCATCGGGTGAGCGACTACGTGGCCTTTAACACCAAAGACGGTTCACGCGATAGCTTCCCGGGCGATCACGGTATGATGCTGCTGATATTCTCCTGCTTCATGTGGCGCTATTTTGGCGGGAAAGCATTCCTTATTTCGCTGGTTATTTTTGTGGTTTTCGCTTTCCCTCGCGTGATGATTGGCGCGCATTGGTTCACTGATATCGCCGTGGGATCGCTGACCTCGGTACTGATCGGTGTACCGTGGGTTCTGTTGACGCCATTGAGCGATAAAACCATCAGGATATTTGAGCGTAATTTACCCGATTTGGGCAAATTAAAATCAGCCAATAAATAACCGTTACCTCTGACATATCAGGCGAAGAGTCATCGCTTTTCGCCTGTTTTTTTACCCCGCCTATTTCCCGTCATCTTCCTGTCACAACATTCGTGTTTATAATGAATGAGTTGCCTATTATTCATACGATAAAGATGTATTTTTAGCCATTCACATTTTTTAACTTTCTGTATCACAATTTCTTATAAAAAATCGGCCAAAAGCACTCGCAATGCCCCTTTCGTTAAGGTACTCTCATTTGCGTTTGTCGTTTCAAAGAGCAATTATTGTGGTCATTAATTAAAGTTTTGTGCGCTGCACCACAAAACTGAATTCAAAGAATTGTCTCATTGATTGCGTGTATTTAGTCTCAGACGCGTTTGGCATTTTTTATAACGACTCTGTCGTTAAGGACTTCAAGGGAAAACAACTAAAATGGTCAAATCTCAGCCGATTTTGAGATATATCTTGCGAGCGATTCCAGCAGTAGCAGTCGCGGTTCTGCTTTCTGCATGTAGTACAACAAGTAATACCGCTAAGAATATGCATTCTGAGACGCATGGTGTGGGTAGCGAAGACACTTCTTCACTGCAAGCCTCTCAGGATGAATTTGAAACCATGGTGCGTAACCTCGACGTGAAATCCCGTCTGATGGATCAATACGCAGGATGGAAAGGTGTTCGCTACCGTCTGGGCGGCGATACTAAACGAGGAATTGACTGTTCCAGCTTTGTGCAACGCACATTCCGCGAACAGTTCGGTTTAGAGCTGCCACGTTCCACATGGGAACAGCAGGAAACAGGTAAATCTGTTTCACGCAATCAGCTCCGTACCGGTGATTTAGTCCTGTTCCGTGCAGGCTCTACCGGGCGCCATGTTGGCATTTATATTGGTAATAACCAGTTCGTTCATGCATCCACCAGCAGCGGTGTGACTATCTCCAGCATGAATGAGCCATACTGGAATAAGCGTTACAACGAAGCTCGTCGAGTCTTGAGTCGTTCGTAATGTCGTTTACCGTCGGTTTCCCTTGGCTGACGGTAAGCATAAAAAAAGCACTGCTATGGCAGTGCTTTTTTTATGCTTCATCAGTATTCTTTTCTTTAGAGTTCCGCAGCATAGAGAAGTAGTATGTTTACTCGTCAAAGATCAATTAATCGCCGGACTATTCTCACCAGTATTGCTGCTGGCCTGTTGGTAGCCCTTATCTCCGGCGCAGTACAGTTTTCTATTTTTCATCACCGTCGCGCGGTTCAGTTTGACGTCACCATTTCCAGCCTGCAAAACTACCTGGATAACTACTTCAGCCAGATTCTGGTCACTATGGACTCACTGCAGCCCTTAACCCTGAACCGTTGCGAAGAAGTCACCTCTGAGCTGACCGCCCGTGCGGCGTTTAGCATGAATGTACGGGCATTTTTGCTGGTCAACGATCAGGTAGCCTACTGCTCTTCGGCCACCGGTCCGATGTCGCTGCCGTTAAAGGATCTGGTGCCGGATCTCGATCTCAGCAAAAATCATGTCATGGGCATTCTGCCCGGCACGCCAATGATGCCAACCACGCCGGCCTTCGTGCTGTGGGTGAAAAGTCCGCTGTTTGAAAATCGCGGCATTTTTGCCTCAATTAACGCCAACCTGATGCCGTGGGTGCTCTACTCATCGAAACAGAGCCCGTACAATGGGGTCGCGCTGGTGGTTAACGGTAAAACGGCGATTTCAACCTTCAGCAGCAAGCCCCTCCCCCTCAGTGCCATTACCGATACCGCCGTCAGGCACGTGAAGGTCAAAGGCGTCCCGCTGGAAATCTATCTCTACAGCAATGCATCGGGCACTGATAACTCGCTGTATTCCATTTTATTGGGCTTGGCCTGCGGCCTGGTCGGCGGGTTGCTTTGTTTCTATATTCTGACCATCCGTTCGCGTCCGGGAAAAGAGATCCTTTCCGCCATCAAGCATCGTCAATTTTATGTTATGTATCAGCCGGTGGTGGATGCCAAAAATCAGCAGATTGCCGGGGTTGAAGCGTTGATGCGCTGGTCGCATCCTTCGGCGGGGAATATCCCTCCCGATGCCTTTATTAGCTTTGCTGAAGCGCAGAATCTCATTGTGCCACTGACCCACCATCTGTTTGATTTGATTGCTCGCGATGCGCCAACATTGAAAGATATTCTGCCGCCAGGTGCCAAACTCGGCATTAATATTGCCCCGAGCCATCTTATTGCCGAGAGCTTCCAGCAAGATATCCGCCGGTTTAACGCGAGCTTGCCGGATAACTATTTCCAGTTAGTATTGGAAATTACCGAACGCGACATGTTGAATCAGGAAAAGGCGATGAGCCTGTTTAGCTGGCTACGCGGCGAGGGCATTGAGGTTGCTATTGATGATTTCGGTACCGGCCATAGCGCACTTATCTATCTTGAGCGCTTTACTCTCGATTACCTGAAAATCGACCGCGGTTTCGTTAATGCGATTGGCCGTGAAACCATCACCTCTCCGGTTCTCGATGCCGTGTTAACGCTCACTCAACGCCTGAATCTGGTGACCGTTGCCGAAGGGGTTGAAACCGAAGAACAGGCCGCCTGGCTACGCGAGCATGGCGTCGATTACCTGCAGGGCTATCTGATAAGCCGGCCGCTGACCTTACAACAACTGATAGAAGAACATAGTAAGCCAGCAAAGTATTTCACAAGTGTCTGAAGGTCATTTAAGATTTACGGATAAAAGTTAGCTCAATCAATATGTTTACCGCGGGGTAGCCAAGTCGTGATCACAGCGCGTATCTGTTTTGCCCTGCTCATGATGTTTAGCCTGTCTCTTCAGGCCCAGACTGTCAAAGAGAGCTATTCATTTGCGGTGATTGGCGAACCCAAATACGCCGTAAATTTTGATCACTTCGACTACGTTAACCCCGCCGCCCCCAAAGGCGGCAACGTCACGCTGGCGGCGCTGGGGACCTTCGACAACTTCAACCGTTTTGCACTACGCGGTAACGCTGCCGTTCGCACTGAGTCGCTGTATGATGCCTTATTTACCACCTCAGACGACGAGGCCGGTAGCTACTATCCGCTGGTCGCCGAGCACGCCCGCTACGCCGATGACTATTCGTGGGTTGAGCTGACCATTAATCCTCACGCCCGTTTCCACGACGGCAGCCCTATTCTCGCCAGTGATGTCGCCTTCACCTTCAATAAATTCATGACCGAAGGCGTACCGCAGTTTCGCCTGATCTACAAAGGTACCACCGTCAAAGCTATTTCGCCGCTGACCGTCCGCATCGCGCTGGAAAAGCCGGGTAAAGAGGACATGTTGGGGCTGTTTACCCTGCCGATTTTGCCGGAGAAATTCTGGAAGGCACATAAACTCAGCGAGCCGTTGAGTACGCCACCGCTGGCCAGTGGCCCGTACCGCATCAGCGACTGGAAAATGGGGCAGTACATCGTCTACTCGCGGGTAAATGATTACTGGGCCGCCGATTTACCGGTTAACCGTGGACGCTGGAATTTCAATACGCTGCGCTACGATTACTACCTCGATGATAACGTAGCCTTTGAAGCCTTTAAGGCGGGCGCATTTGACGTGCGTACCGAAAGCAGCGCCAAGAACTGGGCCACCCGCTATATCGGGAAAAATTTTGCCAACGGCTATATCGTCAAAGATGAGCAGAAGAATAACGCCGCCCGTGATACCCGCTGGCTGGCATTTAATATCCAGCGCCCGGTGTTTGCCGACCGCCGGGTACGGCAGGCTGTCAGCATGGCGTTTGATTTTGAATGGATGAACAAAGCGCTGTTTTACAACGCTTACAGCCGCGCCAACAGCTATTTCCAGAATACCGAATACGCCGCACGAGACTATCCGAAAGCCGATGAACTGACGCTGCTGGCACCATTAAAAAATGAAGTGCCGCCGGAAGTATTCACCACTATCTACCAGCCGCCGACATCTAACGGCGACGGCTTCGACCGCGAGAATCTGCTAAAAGCGGGAAATCTGCTGACCGAGGCGGGATGGGTGCTCAAAGGCCAGCAGCGGGTCAACCCCAAAACCGGTCAGCAGCTGCGCTTTGAACTGTTACTGCCGTCCGGCGGCAACGATCAATGGGTTATGCCGTTTCAGCATAATTTACAGCGCCTGGGCGTCACCATGGACGTCCGTCAGGTGGATATCTCGCAAATTACCAACCGGCTGCGCAAACGTGATTACGATATGATGCCGAGCCTGTGGCGCGCCACGCCGTGGCCCAGCGCTGATTTACAGATCTCGTGGTCATCTGGATACATCAACTCAACCTACAACGCTCCAGGTGTTGCCAGTCCGGCAATCGACAGCCTGATTAATCAAATAATCCGCTGGCAGGGCAACCAACAGAAGCTCATCCCCCTAGGGCGCGCACTGGACAGAGTGCTCACCTGGAACTATTACATGCTGCCGATGTGGTTTATGTCCGGTAGCCGAATCGCCCACTGGGATAAATTTTCATACCCTGGTATTCACCCGCTCTACAGTTCTGGCACCGATGCGCCCGGCTTTGACACCTGGTGGTATGACGTTAACAAGGCGGCGAAGCTGCCCGCTTCCCGACGTTAAGGAGACTTTATGGGTGCCTACCTGATTCGCCGCCTGCTGCTGATAATCCCTACCCTATGGGCAATCATCACCCTCAACTTCTTTATCGTGCAGATAGCGCCCGGCGGCCCGGTTGATCAGGCGATTGCCGCGGTGGAATTTGGCCATCAAGGCACCTTGCCCGGCGGCGGTGGCAATATGGACGGCGGCCAATCGCGAGTCGGCATCAGCAACATCGCTGAAAGCCAGTACCGTGGCGGACGCGGCCTAGATCCGGAAGTGATCGCCGAGATAACCCAGCGCTATGGCTTCGACAAACCGCTGCACGAGCGCTATTTCAAAATGCTCGGCGACTATCTGCGCTTTGATTTCGGCAACAGCCTGTTTCGCAACGCGTCGGTCATGCAGTTGATGAAAGAAAGTCTGCCGGTATCGGCCTCATTAGGGTTGTGGAGCACATTAATTATCTACCTCGTTTCCATTCCGCTCGGCATCCGCAAGGCGGTGCATAACGGCAGCCGCTTTGATATCTGGAGCAGCACCGGCATTATTATCGGCTACGCAATTCCGGCGTTTTTGTTCGCCATCGTGCTGATCGTCTTTTTCGCCGGCGGTAGCTACTACGATATCTTCCCGCTACGTGGACTGGTGTCAGCCAACTTTGCCACCCTTCCCTGGTATCTGAAAATCACCGACTATCTCTGGCATATCACCCTGCCGGTGCTGGCGACGGTGATTGGCGGTTTCGCCGCGCTCACCATGCTGACCAAAAACTCGTTTCTCGATGAGATCCGTAAACAGTACGTGGTCACCGCGCGGGCAAAAGGGGTTGGCGAACAACAGATCCTGTGGAAACACATCTTTCGCAACGCCATGCTGCTGGTCATTGCCGGTTTCCCGGCCACTTTCATCAGCATGTTTTTCACCGGCTCGCTGCTGATTGAAGTGATGTTCTCTTTAAACGGGCTGGGACTACTGGGCTACGAGGCGACGGTCTCGCGCGATTATCCGGTGATGTTTGGCACGCTCTACATCTTCACGCTCATCGGCCTGCTAGCGAATATCATCAGCGACATCAGCTATACGCTGGTGGATCCGCGCATTGATTTTGAGGGCCGCTAACATGACGCTGAGCTCCGTTAACCAGGCGCGCTGGGCGCGCTTTCGTCATAACCGTCGCGGCTACTGGTCGCTGTGGATCTTCGCGGTTATCTTTCTCTGTAGTCTGTGCGCGGAGCTGATTGCGAACGATCGTCCGCTGCTGGTCAGCTATCAGGGCAGCCTCTACGCGCCGGTGCTGAAAAACTATAGTGAGAAAACCTTCGGCGGTGAGTTTGCGACCACCGCTGACTATCAGGACCCGTTGTTACAACAGCGGCTGGAGAACAACGGCTGGGTGCTATGGGCACCGATCCGCTTTGCGGCCAGCAGCATTAACTACAGTACGGATATCCCCTTCCCTTCCCCCCCGTCGAAACAAAACTGGCTCGGTACCGATGCCAACGGTCGGGACGTGCTGGCGCGCATTCTCTACGGGACTCGTATCTCATTATTATTTGGCCTGATCTTCACCCTCTGCGCCAGCGTCACGGGCGTACTGGTTGGCGCGATACAGGGTTATTACGGCGGACGCATCGACCTATGGGGTCAGCGCTTCATTGAAGTGTGGTCGGGTATGCCGACGCTGTTCTTGATTATTCTGCTCTCAAGCGTGGTGCAGCCGAACTTCTGGTGGCTGCTGGCGATTACCGTGCTGTTTGGCTGGATGTCGCTGGTCAGCGTAGTGCGGGCAGAATTTTTACGTACCCGAAATTTTGACTATATTCGGGCCGCGCAGGCGCTTGGCGTCGACGACCGCAGTATTATCCTGCGTCACATGCTGCCAAACGCGATGGTGGCTACACTGACTTTTATTCCATTTATTCTGTGCAGCTCAATAACCACTCTGACCTCGCTGGATTTTCTCGGCTTTGGTCTCCCGCTCGGCTCGCCATCGTTGGGTGAGCTGCTGTTACAGGGTAAAAATAATCTACAGGCTCCGTGGCTTGGGATCGCGGGTTTTCTCTGTGTGGCCGTCCTGCTGTCGCTGCTGATCTTTATCGGCGAAGCGGTGCGCGACGCTTTCGATCCTTCTAAGGCGGTATAAAGATGCAGCAGCCACTTCTGGACATTGACAACCTCTCCATCGCCTTTCGTCAGCAAGGCCGGATGACCACCGTGGTTGAAGAGCTGTCGTTAACGGTCAACGCCGGGGAAACGCTGGCGCTGGTCGGCGAATCTGGCTCGGGTAAAAGTGTGTCGGCGCTGTCCATCCTTCGTCTGCTGCCTGAACCGCCAGCCTGCTACCCGACCGGCGATATCCGCTTTAACGGCGAATCGCTGCTTCATGCCAGCGAGCAGACGTTACGCAGCGTACGTGGCAACCGTATTGCGATGATTTTTCAGGAACCGATGGTGTCACTGAACCCGCTGCATAACCTGGAGAAACAGCTTTACGAGGTGCTTTCGCTACACCGGGGAATGCGTAAAGAGGCTGCACGCGGTGAGATCCTCGACTGCCTTGACCGGGTGGGTATTCGCAATGCGGCCAAACGGCTGGCTGATTTTCCGCATCAGCTCTCCGGCGGTGAACGCCAGCGGGTGATGATCGCCATGGCGCTGCTAACGCGCCCGGAACTGCTGATTGCCGATGAACCGACCACGGCCCTGGATGTCTCCGTTCAGGCGCAAATCCTTCAGCTTTTAGGTGAACTGCGGGTTGAGCTGAACATGGGCATGTTGTTTATCACTCATAACCTCAGCATTGTGCGCAAGCTGGCCGATCGGGTAGCGGTGATGCAGCATGGCCGCTGCGTGGAACACAACCGCGCCGCGACACTCTTCGCCGCCCCTGCTCACCCGTATACCCGCAAGCTGCTCGACAGCGAACCAGCAGGCGAACCGATTGCTCTGCCGCCCGATGCCGCGACGCTGCTCGAAGTCAAGAAACTCAGCGTGGCGTTTCCTATCCGTAAGGGCATTCTGCGCCGGATAGTGGATAACAATCAGGTCGTCAAAGAGGTGAGCTTTACGCTGCGGGCAGGTGAAACGCTGGGGCTGGTCGGCGAGTCCGGTTCGGGCAAAAGTACCACCGGGCTGGCGCTACTGCGTCTTATTGCCTCTCAGGGAGACATTCGCTTCAATGGTGAGCCCTTACAGGGCCGCACGCGCAAGCAGATGTTGCCGCTGCGTCACCGTATTCAGGTCGTGTTTCAGGATCCCAACTCATCGCTGAATCCACGCCTGACGGCGTTACAGATTATTGAGGAGGGACTACGCGTGCATCATCCTGCGCTCTCAGCGAGCGAGCGCGAGCAGCAAGTTATTCAGGTGATGCATGAGGTGGGGCTGGAGCCTGAAACACGGCAGCGCTATCCTGCGGAGTTTTCCGGCGGCCAGCGTCAGCGTATTGCTATCGCCCGGGCACTAATTCTTAAGCCGCAGCTTATTGTTCTGGATGAACCCACGTCATCACTCGACCGTACGGTACAGGCGCAGATTCTGGCATTGCTCAAGGCATTACAGGAAAAGCATCGACTGGCCTATATCTTTATCAGCCACGATTTGCAGGTGATTCGTTCACTGTGCCACCAGGTTATCGTTCTGCGGCAGGGAGAGGTAGTCGAGCAAGGTGAGTGTCGGCGCATCTTTGCGGCACCGAAACAGGCGTATACGCGTCAGCTCATTGCATTGAGCTGACGGTTAAAACGGGTTGTTGCCAGAAAATGGTTCGGCTATTGCCACACCAAAATTCTTCAGTCGACAGGTTGCCGCAAACTCGTCCTGGCGCTTTACGAACAGGCACGGCTCGCCTTCGCACTCGAGCACCGAGCAGTCGACGGAGATATCGGTTAATGCCTGGCTTAACGAGTGCATTACCGGCCACGCCTTATCGCCGTCTGGGCTCAATAATTTAAGCGCCACCAGCGTGTTGTCATTTGACGTGCCGTTTTGCGGAATCGGTTCAACCTTCGAACCTGCAAAACCCGCAGACCAGCGATAGTCCTGCGGCAGTCGATGTACGATTGAGAGCTGAAATGTCATTACGTTCTTTCCCCGGAAGCAAAGGTGCTTCACAATTATTTCACATCCATATTAACACATTGTTGACAAATCGTCCTGTATCCCGAAAAAAAACGCCAGCATTCAACATTCTTCCTACGACATAGTTCGGTGTACTGATGCGTTTTCGCGCTATATGTACCCGTTTCTGTGATCTAACACAACCTTTTTATCTACAACAATGTGACTTTTTACACAAATGGATTTTACATAAAAGAAACATTACACCCTATCGGAAATGCAATTTCTGTTGATGTTTATCAAAAAAGGGACGTAATTCGCCCCTGGGATGAGGGATTATTGCGCGGTTTTTCGTGGGCGGCTGGCGTAGCGGTAGAAGAAAATCGAGCCGGTGGCACATAAAGCAATGGAAATGAGCATTGGCCAGGCGGTAGTAAAGGTCGCCATAGAGAGTAATGCGCCAACAATCGCGCCGATACCGAAGCGGAAGGTGCCTGCCAGCGACGACGCCGTCCCGGCCATATGCGGAAACTCATCGAGGATCACCGCCATTGCGTTGGAAGAGACCATCGACACGCAGCCGATAAATACCGCAATTCCCAGCACCAGCGACCAGAAGCCGACGTCCAGCAGCGCACACGCCACCATCCACACCGCCATTAAAAACTGAATCGTCAGCCCGGCACGGAACATCCACAGCGCTCCCATCCGGCGAACGAAGCGGCTGTTAATGGTGGTCATGATAAACAGGAAGACAATATTCAGCGCAAAGTAATAGCCAAAATGCTGTGGCGAAACGTGGTTCAGTTCAATGTAAACAAACGGGCCGGCGCTTAAAAACGAGAACATGGCGGCAAAGCTGAAGCCGCTGGCGAGCATGTAGGAGAGGACACGTTTATGGCGGAACAGCGAGGCAAAGTTGCCCAGCGTGGTGCGCAGGTGGAACGGTTGGCGTTTTTCGACGGCCAGGGTTTCATCAATAAAGAAGTAAACCATCGCCGAAGCTAATAGCGCCGCCACTGCCAGGATCCAGAAGATGGCGTGCCAGCTAAACCACACCAGCACCGCCCCACCGACGATAGGCGCAACCAGCGGCGCAATGGTGGTTACTAACATCACGAACGACATCATGCGCGAAAACTCTTCTTTCGGATAGATATCGCGCATTAAGGCGTTGATTACCACGCTTGCTGCCGCGGCCGCCAGGCCGTGGAAGAAGCGGGTCACGATGAGGTAGTCGATGGTCGGCGCCAGCGCACAGGCCGCCGCAGCGGCGGCGAATATCAATGTACCGCCGAGAATAACCGGCTTACGCCCAAGGCTATCCGCCATCGGCCCATACAGCAACTGACCGACAGCAAACCCAAGAATATAGGTGCTGAGGGTCATCTGTGCGCTGCCTGCCGGTACGCCGAATTGTGTTGAAATAACCGGCAGCGCCGGAAGGTACATGTCTATCGATAACGGCATCAACATGGCCAAAAGACCAAGGATAAACACGATACGTAACGATGAGCGCGGCCTGGACGTCACAATCTACCTCTGTGGTTTGTTAGCGCTCTGGCGCACCAACGCTGGCAATTTCTTCTTCGGTTAACGGGCGGTATTCCCCCGGTTCCATGTCTGAATCAAGAGCAATCGCACCGATACGTTCACGGTGTAAACCAATCACACGGTTGCCCACGGCGGCAAACATGCGTTTCACCTGGTGATAACGCCCTTCGGTAATGGTTAGACGCACTTCAGTCGGGGTGATAACTTCCAGCACCGCCGGTTGGGTCAGATCTTTCTCGTTGTGCAGCTGAACGCCTTTCGTGAACTGCTCGGCGGTATCATCGCTGACCGGGTTCTCCAGCGTCACCAGATAGGTTTTCTCGCAGTGATGGCGCGGCGAGGTGATACGGTGCGACCACTGGCCGTCATCGGTCATCAGGACCAGACCGGTAGTATCAATATCTAAACGCCCGGCGGCATGAAGCTTGTACGCAACCGGCTCATCAAGGAAATAAAGCACCGTTGGATGATCCGGATCGTCGGTCGAGCAGACGTAACCCTGAGGTTTGTTCAGCATAAAGTAGCGTGGGCCGTTCTGCTGCGTCAGCGAGTTACCTTCATAGGCAACCTCGTGTTCAGGTAGCAGTTTAAATGCCGAATCGCGCACCACTTCGCCGTCGATGGTCACGTGGTTGCCGCGGATCTGACGCCCGGCAATAGCACGGCTGACGCCGAGTTGCTGAGCGATAAACTTATCAAGTCGCATGAAGTATTTTTAGCCTGTAATAGTGCCGGGTGTCGGACTCAGCGTCCGAAAAAAGGGGTAGTAACAACCGGTAAGTATAACGGGCTTGTCATGTCACTCAAGTGAAAAGATTCATGGCATACTATTTGGCAGTTAAGGACAATCATCACGCTAATGACTTTTACACTACGCCCATATCAACAGGAAGCGGTTGACGCCACCCTGACCTATTTTCGTCGCCATACCCAACCGGCGGTTATCGTTCTGCCGACGGGTGCGGGAAAGAGCCTTGTTATTGCCGAGCTGGCGCGGCTGGCACGCGGCCGCGTGCTGGTGCTGGCACACGTCAAAGAGCTGGTTGCACAAAACCATGCGAAATACCTCGCGCTGGGTCTCGAGGCCGATATCTACGCCGCGGGTCTGAAACGCAAAGAGAGCCACGGTAAAGTGGTGTTTGGCAGCGTGCAGTCCGTCGCCCGGAATCTTGACCATTTCCAGGGAGAATTTTCGCTGCTGATTGTCGATGAGTGTCATCGAATCAGCGACGACGATGACAGCCAGTATCAGCAAATCCTGACTCATCTGGGGAAAGTAAACCCTCACATCCGCCTGCTGGGTCTGACGGCCACGCCGTTCCGCCTGGGCAAAGGGTGGATTTATCAGTTCCACTATCACGGCATGGTGCGCGGCGATGAAAAAGCGCTGTTCCGTGATTGTATCTACGAACTGCCGCTACGCTATATGATCAAACACGGCTATCTCACGCCGCCGGAGCGTCTGGATATGCCGGTGGTACAGTATGATTTCAGCCGTTTGCAGGCTAACAGCAATGGCTTATTTAGCGAAGCAGACCTCAACCGCGAGCTGAAACAGCAGCAGCGCATTACGCCGCATATCATCAGTCAGATTATGGAATTTGCCGAGGCGCGCAAAGGGGTGATGATTTTTGCCGCCACCGTCGAGCACGCCCGCGAAATTACCGGCCTGCTGCCCGCCAACGATGCGGCGCTGATAACCGGTGAAACGCCCGGCCCGCAGCGCGATGAGCTGATCGAAGCGTTCAAGCAGCAACAGTTCCGCTATCTGGTTAACGTTTCTGTGCTGACCACCGGTTTCGATGCCCCGCACGTCGACCTGATTGCCATTCTGCGTCCGACCGAGTCCATCAGTTTGTATCAACAGATTGTCGGCCGAGGTCTGCGTCTGGCACCGGGGAAAACCGACTGCTTAATTCTCGATTATGCCGGTAACCCGCACGATCTTTACACGCCGGAAGTCGGCTCGCCGAAGGGCAAAAGCGATAACGTCCCGGTGCAGATATTTTGCCCCGGCTGTGGTTTTGCCAACACCTTCTGGGGAAAAACGACCGCCGACGGCACTCTTATTGAACACTTTGGCCGCCGCTGTCAGGGTTGGCTGGAAGATGACGACGGCCACCGCGAGCAGTGCGACTACCGGTTTCGCTTTAAAAACTGCCCGCAGTGTAATGCCGAAAATGATATTGCCGCCCGCCGCTGCCGCGAGTGCGACACGGTGCTGCTGGACCCGGACGATATGCTGAAAGCCGCGCTCAAGCTAAAAGATGCGCTGGTATTACGCTGTAGCGGAATGACGCTTCAGGACGGGATGGATGAGAAAGGCGGCTGGCTGAAAATCACCTACTACGATGAAGATGGCGCCGACGTTAGTGAGCGCTTCCGCCTGCATACCCCCGCGCAGCGAATGGCCTTTGAGCAGCTATTTATCCGCCCTCACACCCGCACACCGGGTGTGCCGCTACGCTGGATTACCCCGGGCGACATCATCGCTCAGCAAGCGCTGCTGCGCGCCCCTGATTTTGTCGTCGCCCGCCAAAAAGACAGATACTGGCAGGTGCGCGAAAAAGTGTTCGACTATCAGGGGCGCTTTCGCCGTGCGGGCGAGCTACGCTAGCCGCCGGACTGTTTCACCCACAGCAGTTTGTCGGTCGGGAAGCCGAGACCCCGTGCGATGCTCAGGTAATTCTGCCGCACCTGGGGCGGCAGCGTTGGCGTGCGCGCTAAGATCCACAAGTAGTCGCGATTCGGCCCGCTAACCAACGCGTACTGATAGTCATCATCCAGCGCAATGACGTTATAGCCTCCGTAAAACGGCCCGAAAAATGAGACTTTTAGCGCGGCGGTGGTCGGTTCGCCGGTGAAATAAGCCTTGCCTTCGCTCTCTTTCCAGACGCCTTTTTGCGGGTCAAAACCACGATTTAACACCGAAATACCGCCATCCTGACGCTTACCGTAGGTAGCCGTCACCTGCTCTAGTCCCCGCTCGAAACGATTCTCCAGACGTGCAACTTCATACCATTTACCTAAATAGCGGCTGGCATCGAAATGGTTTATCGGCGTGACGCCTTTCGGCGGCGTGGGCGCACGACAGGCCACCAGCGCCAGTGAGATAGCAACCCCGGTCACAACGGGCCATAACTTCATGTAACCTCCCCTGCGGATTATTAATTTGTTAAGTGTAGAGGATAAAAAACTGACGCTAGCAGAAACAGAAGAATCTATGCTGTAGATATCACGCACGGTAAACGGAAGGGATCATGAACAATAAACCGACACTCGGGATTAGCGGTTGCCTGACCGGCGCGGCGGTGCGCTTTGACGGTGGGCATAAACGAATGGGATTCATCATGGATGAACTCGCCGAATGGGTGACATTCAAACCAGTCTGCCCGGAGATGGCTATCGGCCTGCCAACGCCTCGTCCGGCTCTAAGGCTCGTCAATACGACTGCCGGGGATACCCGATTACGCTTTAGCCTCGACCTGGATAAAGATATTACCGAGAAAATGCAGCATTTTACTGACGGCTACCTACCCAATGCCGCGGATTTTTCCGGCTTCGTGGTTTGCGCCAAATCCCCGAGCTGCGGCATGGAGCGGGTGCGGCTCTATGATGAACAAGGAAATCGGGGAGCCAAAGAAGGCGTTGGCTTGTTTACTGCGGCTCTGCGCCAGCGCTACCCGTGGCTCCCCATTGAAGAAGACGGGAGACTTCACGACCCTATTCTGCGCGAGAACTTTGTGGCGCGCATTTTTGCCCTGCATGAACTCAATGTGCTACGCCAGGATGGCCTGAGCCGCGGCGCCCTATTGGCGTTTCACAGCCGCTATAAACTGCATCTGCTGGCACACAGCCAGCCGGGATATCGCAAAATCGGTCCGTTTATCGCGCGTATTCATGAGTGGGATGATCTGGAGGCTTTTTTTGTCGTGTACCGGGAAAAGCTGATGGAGATTTTGCAGCAGCCCGCCTCGCGCAAAAACCACACCAACGTGCTGATGCATATTCAGGGGTACTTCCGCGAGCAGCTAAATGTGCGCCAGCGGGCCGAACTGCGCGATGTAATTGTGAACTACCACGCAGGGCGTCTACCGATCCTCGCTCCTTTAACGCTGCTACAGCATTATCTGGCTGAGCATCCCGACGATTACCTGCTGACGCAGAAGTATTTCGCACCTTATCCCGATAGCCTGCGGTTGCGCTTAACGGCCAACTGACCCACCCTACGCAAGCTATATCGCTGCCCAGCCTTTACTGGGCAGCCTCTCCTCCCGGCCAATTCGATGTTTTCATTGCCCGACAGGCAATTGGAGGCTATAATGCCGCCCGCTTTCACATCCGTGAAGCAGATCAATTGCCTGCTGCTGGGTCGCCTGTAGCAGGATTTATATAGAGAGCTATCAATGTTTACTTTCAATGCAGAAGCACGTAAAGAGCAGGGTAAGGGTGCGAGCCGCCGCCTGCGCGCAGCTAACAAGTTCCCAGCTATCATTTATGGTGGCGAAGCAGCTCCGGTTGCTATCGAACTGGATCACGACAAGCTGTGGAACCTCCAGAACAACGCTGAATTCTACAGCGAAGTTCTGACCATCGTTGTTGATGGTAAAGAAGAAAAAGTTAAAGCTCAGGCTGTACAGCGTCACCCGTTCAAGCCAAAGCTGGCTCACATCGACTTCGTTCGCGCTTAATCGCAGACGAGTCGACGTGACGGAAGAACGGCTCCTTACGGAGCCGTTTTTTTTTACCTTGTTGCCGCCTCCCGCACTACCGTTTCCTTCCCTGTTGCCGAAATTTTCTCGTTATTCACGCTGTCTGAAAGCGTCACTCCGCTGACCTGTGCAAAATTCCAGGCTTTGTCGGTATTTTCAAATGTGACGTGGTTAAACGGGCTATCGTGCAGGAACGTTATGTTGCTCGCCTGCACGTTACGGAACTTCACGTTACTAAACATCAGATTCTGATGATACGCATCGCGCGAATAGGTCATTCCGTACGCTGCCGTCATCTCCTGCATCGTCATCCCATCGACCATAATGCTCTTCTTCGCCGCCGTGCCATCGACGCTCACGTCCTGCACGGTAACATCGCGAAACTGCGCCGGTTCAGCCGCAGGCGTCGTATCATTGACGTCCGCGCTGTACTTGATGGTGAAGACAAACGGCTCCTTGGCCAAATCTTTCATCGCATTACTGCGGAACACCACGTCACGCGCGCCGCCGCCGTAGTAAGGACGACTTTTCATGCGCAGGCCAACGTCGGTGAGGTACATGACGTTATCTTCGGCGATGATCTTTTCGATCCATGCACCGGTATGGCTACCGGTCACTACCGCGCCGTGCCCTTTACGGAAATAGTTATTGAAGATCCACGCGCCGCTTTGCGCTTTCTGGCCAAAGGTTTCCACGCCTTTGCCAAAACCTGCCGCAAAGTTCATGCCGTCATCACCGGTATCAAAGAAGTTATTGAATATCAGGCCATTCTGGCTGTTGCCCAGCTCAATACCGTCGGCATTGTTGCCATCGAAGGTTTTATGCACCAGCGCATTCATGGTGATGTTTTCCGACTCTAGTACCATCACGCCGTGGAACGCCGGGTTGAGAATGGTCAGTCCTTCGATGTAGAGGTTGCTGACGCCACGCAGGGTCATCAGGCTGGAGCGGCGGTTTTTATAGGCGCTATCGCGGTCCATACCCTCAGCTACCGCCAGTTCAGTTTGGTTTTTCGCCAGAATGCCGTCATCGCCAACCTTTTTGGCGTTACTGGCGCGATACTGTGGCAGCGAGTTACCTAGCTCGTCGACAATAGACTCGGCTCCGCCATGCTTCACCCCGCGCGTCCAGCCATTACCATCGATAGTGCCTTTACCTACGATCCGAATATTACGGAATGTTCCTGCGTGCGAGCTCCCCTTATCATCGTCAGCCAGGGCGTTGATAAGCGATGGCGGACGCTTCGGCAGCGGGTTATCGGTATAAGGATAGAGATAATAGCCTTTGTTCAGCGGATACTGCGCGGGGTCTTCTGAGCCGAGCAGCGTTGCGTCTTCAGCAATTTCTAGCGTCATATCGCTGTGCAGGAACAGCGCGCCGGTTTTAAATACGCCGCCCTGTACGCTAACCTTGCATCCCTGCGGGTAACTGGCAATCGTACAGCTATCAATCGCTTGCTGTAAGGCAGCGGTATCGAGCGTTTTCCCGTCACCCACGGCGCCGGTCGTTTTCACATCCACTACATGAGGTTCCTGAGTGGTATGGAGAGTCACCGGCACACTGTCAATGGACTCATTACCATCGGAATACACCGCCCGCACGGTAAATTGATATTCGCTATCCGCCTTCAGGCCATCCACCGTAAAGGTGCGCAGATCGACTCTGTGCTGCCAGTTATCGCTATCCAGCGTCTGGTAGAAATTGTCGATATAGGGTTTGGCGGGGGAAAAGCTATCCTGATTATCCCGCGCGCTGCCAAGAAGCTGCCCGCTACGGTAGACATGGTAATCCACCACCTTATCAGCCTCCGCTAGCGGTTTTTCCCACACCAGCACCACTCTGTCGTCATCGGCGGATAGTACCGGTGACTGAACATTTTGTGGCGCAGCCGACGCCTCGCGCTGTGCGGCTGCACTATCATCGCAGCCGCTTGCGGCTCCTGCGAGCATGACCGTGGTTGCCAGCATAAGTCGGGAGGGTCTGAAGGTATTGTGCATATTTTATTTTTCC
This sequence comes from Kluyvera huaxiensis, assembly GCF_040149365.1. Taxonomy (NCBI): domain Bacteria; kingdom Pseudomonadati; phylum Pseudomonadota; class Gammaproteobacteria; order Enterobacterales; family Enterobacteriaceae; genus Kluyvera; species Kluyvera huaxiensis. The sequence goes on along the minus strand of NZ_JBEFLV010000002.1, from coordinate 337,399 downwards.
TCTCTGTTATTCGCGGTCGCCTGCAAATACCGCGTCCATGAGCCTCTTCCAGCAAGGTTCAGCTCTCTATTAAAAAATCAAAATATTTTTGCATTTAAAATGAAACGCATTTTTATTTATTTTTATAAGGAATAACTGAGAGTCAGGTCAAGATTTGACCCGTGTAAAAAATAGTCGATAGCAGAAATGAGAGTGGCGTCACCCAAAACAGGCGATAGCGCTGATAGACAAAGCCCGCTCAGTGCTGAGCGGGCTTTAGCGGTAAGTTAGCTTTTACCGGAGGTGCGGCGCTGCAGCTGGTCGCGTAGATTCGGTGGCGTACCTTTGATGGTTAAGGTATCAGTGGCCGGATCCCAGTAGATTCGTTCGCCCAGCAGCATGGCATCGAAATTAATCGTCAGCCCGCCACCGCTACCGGCAAATTTGGTCAACTGGCGCAGCGTGCTGCGGTCTGCCGGGAAACTCTCTTCCAGCTCGTAGCCTTTCTCTGCGGTAAACTCGCTGAAGCTCACTTCGCTGACGCCGGAAAGTTCCTTCGACAGTGATTCCAGTTCAATCTCTTCACCCGCCTGTAGCTGTTCGTTGCAGTAGCTGTAAACCTGCTGGCGCACGTTCTGGCGTTCGTTTTTATCGAGCTGGGCTTCGGCTGCAAAGTCATCGACGGCCTGTAACAGGCCTCGGTTTTGCACCTTGGCGTTCAACCCTTCGCTTGCGCCGAGGAAGTCCATAAAGAAATCAGCCACTTTGCGCCCAACGCGTCCTTTCAGGAAGGTCAGGTAACGGGTTGATTCCGGGTTGGTTTCCCATTCGGTGAGGTCAATACGTGCCACAATATCCGCATGGTTGATATCCAGATAGTGGGTGGCGCTGATATCTAATTGCTCATTCACACGCATGCTATTGAGGTTGTTTAGCACCGCCACCAGCAAATATTCGACTGCCAGATAGCGGTAGTGGCAGAACAGAACGATACCGCCGTCAGCAAACGGGTATTTCGCCAGCTCATCGCGTAGACGACCCGTCGCCGCACGGCTGAACGCGAGGAAATCTTCCTCGCCCTGACGCTGCAACTTAAGCGCCTGCGCCAGTTCACTCTCTTCGGTAAACAGACCGTACGCTTTGTTTTTCGCGCTATACACCCGATGTAGCTCAGCCATCATTTCTTCAACCGGCGCGGTGGGCTCCAGCAACGAATCGCGCAGCACAACATCCAGGTTTTGCTCGTCGCGTTTGACGAGCTGATGCAAAGCAATCTGGTCGATATCCAGACTCATGTTAAACTCTCCTTTAAGATCGGGTGTATTCAACCACCCCCGATGCAACAGTGCAACTCGCACATTACCGCGGTGGTGGCAGTATAATGGCGAAAGGATAACGCGTTACGCTGAAAAAAAGCGGAAAAAATACTGCTGCTACGGTAATATACTGCCCTTTAATGAACGGACCGATTTCGATTTATGCCACAACAATCCCGCTATAGTGATGAACACGTCGAACAGCTGCTGAGCGAGCTCGCCAACGTACTGGAAGAACATAAGACCCCAACCGACCTGTCGTTGATGGTGCTGGGTAATATGGTCACCAACCTGATTAACAGCAGCGTAGCTCCGGCTCAACGCCAGGCTATCGCACGTTCTTTCGCCCAGGCGCTGCAGTCTTCTATTGACAGCGATCCTGCGCACTAAGGGTACAAGCAACAGTTTATGGTGACACATCGTCAGCCTTATCGAGAAAAAGTCTCCCAGATGGTTAGCTGGGGGCACTGGTTCGCCCTGTTCAACATGCTGTTGGCTATGGTGCTCGGTAGTCGCTATCTTTTTGTCGCCGACTGGCCGACGACGCTGGCAGGTCGGATCTTTTCCTACATCAGCCTTGTCGGGCATTTCAGCTTTCTGGTGTTCTCCACCTATCTGCTGATCTTGTTCCCCCTGACCTTTATCGTCATGTCCCAGCGCCTGATGCGCTTCCTGTCAGCCATTCTGGCGACAGCGGGCATGACTTTGCTGCTTATCGATAGCGAGGTCTTTACCCGTTTCCACCTGCACCTCAACCCGGTGGTGTGGGAACTGGTGATAAACCCCGACCAGAATGAAATGGCGCGCGACTGGCAGCTGATGTTTATCAGCGTGCCGGTGATTTTGCTGGTCGAGATGCTCTTTGCCACCTGGAGTTGGCAAAAACTGCGCAGCCTGACGCGCCGCCGCCACTATGCGCGGCCTGTCGCCTGGTTCTTCTTCGCCTCATTCATCGCCTCGCACGTGATGTACATTTGGGCGGATGCCAATTTCTATCGTCCGGTGACTATGCAGCGCGCCAACCTGCCGCTCTCTTATCCAATGACGGCTCGCCGTTTTCTGGAAAAACATGGTCTGCTTGATGCTCAGGAGTATCAGCGCCGCCTGATTGAACAAGGCGATCCTGAAGCCGTTACCGTCCAGTATCCGCTAAGCGATCTGCGCTACCGCGATATGGGTGCCGGGAAAAATGTGCTGCTGATTACCATCGACGGGCTGAACTACTCGCGCTACGAGCAGCAGATGCCGTCGCTGGCGAGCTTCGCCAATGACAACGTGAATTTCACCCAGCATATGAGCGCCGGTAACACCGCGGACAACGGCATTTTTGGCCTGTTCTACGGCATTTCTCCAGGCTATATGGATGGTGTGCTCGCTGCGCGTATGCCTGCGGCGCTAATTAGCGCCCTCAACCAACAGGGCTATCAGCTGGGTTTATTCTCCTCTGACGGCTTTACCAGCCCAATCTATCGTCAGGCGTTGCTATCCGATTTCTCATTGCCGCCAAGCAAGTCACAGAACGATACGCAGACTGCCAGCCAGTGGATAAGCTGGCTGAATAATAATGCTCAGGATGAAAACCGCTGGTTCTCATGGGTTTCGTTTAACGGCACCACGGTCAACAATACTGAGCTCAGCGATCGCCAGTACTCCCGTGCAGCAGCTGACGTCGACACGCAGATTGGTCGCGTGTTGGATACGCTGCGTGAGTCCGGCAAGCTTAACGATACGGTGGTCATTATTACCGCAGGCCACGGCGTTGCGCTGAACAACCAGAAGAGCAATTCCGACTGGTCGCGCGCGCGACTGCAGGTTCCGCTGGTCATCCATTGGCCGGGTACACCGGCGCAGCGTATCGATATGCTGACCGACCATAAAGATATTATGACCACCCTGATGCAACGCCTGCTGCATGTCAGCACCCCGGCGAATGAGTACTCTCAGGGTCAGGATCTGTTCAGCGCCACCCGTCGGCACAATTGGGTCACAGCGGCGGATAACAGCACGCTGGCGATTACGACGCCGACCATTACTGTGGTGCTAGACCACAACGGCCACTATAAAACGTGGACCGCCGCGGGTGAGAAGGAACACGATCCAAAACCGCAGCTCAGCTTGCTGCTACAGGTACTGACTGAAGAAAAACGCTTCATCGCTAACTGATTGATTAATTGTGAATCAGTCGACAGTTGCCCGCTTGCAATCAGCGATAAAAGCAGTAGTATTTCTGTCATATGTCGGCACGTAGCGCAGCCTGGTAGCGCATCGTCATGGGGTGGCGAGGGTCGAGAGTTCAAATCTCTCCGTGCCGACCAAAAGTTAACAGAAACCAGCCTTTTCGGGGCTGGTTTTTTTATGTTTGCTGATCTGTGCATCAAGACCGATATGGCGCATTGATTCGCTGAAATTTTAGTCAGGATATTTTCGTAGCTGCTGTACTGCTTTTTCAAGCCCGTTAATATCGGTACTGGAGAGCAGTGGCTGAAGGGAAAGGATTTCATCTTCGTTCAGTTCATAGAGATTTAATGCCCGTATACGTGCAACGTCCGGTTCCGCGAAACGATATTTAATAAACCTTGCCGGATTTCCGCCATATACCGCATACGGCGGGACGTCTTTAGTGACCACCGCCCCTGCGGCAACAACCGCGCCCTCACCTATCGTGACGCCAGGCATGATCATGGCGCGCATACCAATCCAACATCCATCTTTTAGCACGGTATTACCGCGCTCCTGATAACACGCTTCAATGGACTCCGCAAAAGGGTAAAGGCTAATCCAGTCCATCCGATGAGTATGATTTCCTCCCATCAGGATAACTGCCTCGGCCGCAATACAGACAAAATTACCGATTATCAATTGGTCCACGGGCCCTAATGGCGGCCACTGCTGACTCAACGCGCTGCCGTGCAGGTAACGCACGACTGAGCGTTCAAAGCCGTGATCCCAACAGTCGCTGTAGTAGCTGCGAGTCCCTTTAATAATAATGTTTGGATTGGTGACTGTTAGGTGCAAATACTCAACTTCTGTCCAGTGTTTATCATTCATTTTTTTTCGTAACTCGATGAATTGAGGTTAGTTTGTCGTCATGAAGGGGTATTTTACTCTTAAAGGTAGAGAGGCGGTCAACCTGAAGTTTTCACAATAACTATTGATACGTTCACTCATACAGTCAAATATCAATCCAGATTCGTTGAGAATGACTTTCATGCGATTTGAGTCGTTTGATTATTTTTACGTTAACTTAACAGACATGAAGCAATCAATAATAATTATTGCCTTTATTGTTTTACAGAATAGATATATCCGGCATGAAAACAAAAATAAAAAAGGAGCTATCAAAGCCCCTTAATATTTGAAATAGTTCTCAATTAATAGTGATATCCACCACCGCTACGACCACCGCCGATATGGTCGCCGCCACCTAAACCATGCGCACTGTTAGAGTTAGCCGCATTATTTTCGCCGTTACCTGTGCCAGCGTGTTCATGAGTTCCATTATTATGGTTGTTATGGTTACTCCATGCATCACCAGCAAAAGGAGGATGCTTAGTAACAACATAGCCTGGAACATTAACACCAGTCGCAGGACGTGTCGAAGTACCGGAATAGATAGGTGTCTGAGTATTGTTAGTTGGGTTCACCTGTGAAACTAAACCGGGGTTATTTTTGGTTCCGTAATTATTCACTTGTGAAGTCAGGCTAGGGTTTCCCTTAGTGCCGTAGTTAGCAACTGACTGAGCAGCAGCATTAGCAGCCGCTTGTTCTGCACTGTTTAAATCAGCACTAGCTTGAGCACGTTCTGAATCGATACCATTAACCGTATCGACCATTGAATCAGCATCACGGCCTTGAGAATTTTTAGCATCTTCATAACCATTATTAACAGCATCGCCGTAACGATCCATATGGGCCGCATGTTCTTGAGCCTGAGACAAATCAACAGCACTAGCAGTAAAAGAAGACGCTGTTAAAATAATTAAAGAAACGATTGAAAGTTTCATATGAAATACCATCACCCAGAGTTAAATATTTGTATAAATATAAAATAAATTAGAGAGCTATCAGCAGGGGAAAGGAATCTATTACTACTTATAAAGAATTACAATAGTTAAAACAAAATTCACTCTGTTTTTATGTTGAGGTAATACCACTTACTCCTTGTTATAAATTCAAAATGATTATTTTAGATTTAATTTTTAATAATATGTATCACTATTGTTTTTTAATAACAGTTGATACGTAACGTATACTTTATGAACAGTATGCAAGTACGCTGTAGAAAGAGGCGCAGAGGTTTCTCCAGCAGAGACTTATCTTAAGGCGGTAAACTGCAGGGCATATCCTGGCTGCCCTGCTGCCCTTTATTCCTTCACCTTTTGGAAAACATCGACCCAACCGGTTGAACCAACGTGATGTACCTCAACCACGTCACCTTTAAATAACAAATAGTTGCGATCATTACTGATGATTTTATAGCGGCCGGGCTTCACTTTCTCAGCAACGTCATAAATGCTGCGGCTACCCTTGTCGTCGACAAACCAATAGCGGATGCGGTTTTGGAAGGTGTCAGGACCAACCACCAGCGTCTTGAAGCTGTACTTTGTCTCCACTGCTTTGTAAGTGCCTTCATAGCCGTTGGCATAGGCGGTTGCACTACAAATAAATAGGCATAACAAAAAAAGAAGACGTTTCATAAAGTGAATCCCGGTAAAAATCTCAGTATTGCGCCATTATTTTGCTATCCGCCAGCGGCTATCAAAATGCGCCTGATACTGGCCAATAACGGCGGGTTCATCACGGATAAGCAGAACATTCTCGGAGTTAGCCACCTCGGCAGATTTAGCAAAGTTAAACGAACCCGTTTCCAGCGTATTGTCATCAATAATCATTAGCTTGTCATGCTGAAGGTGGTAGTGATCGTCAAGGCGAAGCTCAACGCCATTTGCCTGAGCCAGCGCGATGGCCTTCTGACTCACGCGACCTTTATTGCGCCGTTTATCAATCACCGCCCTCACCTTTACGCCGCGTTTTTCGGCACGAACTAAAGCTTCGACAATATCCTGCGCCTGGAAGGAGTAGGCCATCATATCAATCGACCGCTGGGCCTGATTGATTGACGCAAGCACCAGTGCGCGAGCAGAGCCTTCTGGGGAAAAGCCCACCTGTACCGAAGCGTTCGCCGCAGAGATAGAAACCAACATTGTGGCTATAATTACCAATCGTTTGATCATGAATCACTCCGCGGAATGTCCGGACAGCATCGTTAATAGAACGAAGTGATAATCGCTACAATTATTAACTAACTCAATATATAGAACTATTCCTAATGCAAAATTCAGTAAAATACGATTACCATTGATGTCAGGAATGATATTCTCCTCTTGTTGCATACTGATATAAAGGATGAACAGTGAAAAACACACATAAACTTGCCGCTTCATTACTCGCCATTGCCTGTGCCTCCAGCACCGCCTGGGCTGCAGAACAGCCGCTGGAAAAGGTCGCCCCTTATCCGCAGGCGCAGAAAGGCATGAAGCGTCAGGTCATTCAGTTGCCGGTACAGAAAGATGAATCTACCTATAAGGTAGAGTTATTGATTGGTCAGACGCTGGACGTCGACTGCAACCACCATCGCCTGGGCGCTAAGCTGGAAAGCAAGACGCTGGAAGGCTGGGGTTACGACTACTACGTCGTTGAGAAAGTCAGTGGGCCAATGTCCACCATGATGGCTTGTCCTAACCAGAAGAAAACCAAGCAATTTGTTAGCGCAACGCTGGGTGATGATGGCATGCTGCGTTACAACAGCAAACTGCCAATCGTGGTCTATACCCCGGATAACGTCGACGTGAAATATCGCGTGTGGCAAGCACAGGAAACCGTGCAGGATGCCGTTGTGCGTTAATCGCAAAATCCAGAGCCCTTCCCCTGGAATTTAGAAACAAAAAACCGGCCCGCAGGCCGGTTTTTTTATGCCATAAACTTACAGCGCAATATCCGCGACTTCTTTCACTTCGAGCGGCTTCGCTGGGACCTGCACCGCCGGGACCGGATCGGCCTCACGCGCAACTTCATGACGCAGCCCCAGTACTTCACTGGTGTAAGCCAGCGTTTTGTCGATCAAATGCGGATTCTCGGTGAGCGTCGAGCCATAAGTAGGCACTACGGCGCGGATCTTCTCCTGCCATTCGGCGGTCTGCATTTTGTCTTTAAACACTTTTTCCAGCAGATCCAGCATGATCGGCGCCGCCGTTGATGCGCCTGGAGATGCCCCTAGCAGCGCGGCAACGGTGCCTTCATCATCACTCACTACTTCGGTGCCCAGACGCAGGACGCCGCCAATACGCGCATCACGTTTGATAATCTGCACGCGCTGGCCCGCCTGCCATAGGCGCCAGTCCTGTTTTTTCGCCATTGGATAGTAAGCACGCAGCGCTGCATGGCGATCTTTATCCTTCTGCAGCACCTGGCCGACCAGATATTTGACCAGGTCAAAGTTATCCAGCCCCACGTTGAGCATCGGCAGAATATTTGATTTGTTGGTGGATGCCAGTAGATCCCACAGCGACCCATTTTTCAGGAAACGGGTTGAGAAGGTGGCAAACGGCCCAAACAGCACCACACGCTTCCCGTCAATGATACGGGTATCGATATGCGGCACCGACATCGGCGGTGCACCAACCGAAGCCTGGCCGTAGACTTTCGCCAGGTGGTGATTTACCACCTCAGGGTTGTCGCACACCAGGAACTGGCCGCCAACCGGGAAGCCCGCATACTCTTTGGCCTGCGGGATTTTGGTCTGCTGCATCAGCTTCAGCGCTGCACCACCGGCGCCAATAAAGATGAATTTCGCTTTGATGGTGCGTTTTTCGTGGCTGTTGTTGGCATCAGAAACCGTGACGTTCCAGCTGTTATCCGCATTGCGACGGAAACGGCGGACCACGGTGTTGAGCTGTAACGTGAAACGGTCGTGTGTTTTGAGCGCGTTAATCATCTGGCGGGTGATCTCGCCATAGTTAACGTCGGTGCCTGCTTCAGTACGGGTGGCGGCAATTTTCTGCTGCGGATCGCGCCCTTCCATCACCAGCGGCGCCCACTGTTTAATCTGTTCGTGGTCTTCAGAGTAGCGCATGCCGTTAAACAGCGGGCTCTTTTGCAACGCACGATAACGCGCGCGTAGGAAGTTAACGTTGTCATCGCCCCACACAAAACTCATGTGTGGCACGGTGTTGATAAAGCTTTTCGGCTGCGTCAGCACGCCGCGGGTCACCTGGTGCGCCCAGAACTGACGGGAAATCTGGAAGGCTTCGTTAATATCAATGGCTTTTTCAATGCTGACCGAGCCATCGGCTTTTTGCGGGGTATAGTTGAGTTCCATCAACGCCGAGTGGCCAGTGCCAGCGTTGTTCCAGCCGTTAGAGCTCTCTTCCGCCACGCTCTCCATCTGCTCAACCATGGTAATCGACCAGTCTGGCTCAAGCTCCTGCAGCCATGTACCCAGCGTGGCGCTCATAATTCCGCCACCGATCAGCAATACATCTGTCTCGTGCACCTCACGAGTCTTCGCCTTAGTCGCCACAGAAACCGTCTCGGTACCCGAGTTCTGTGCGTTGGGTACAGCTTTGTTTTTTTTCATCGTAGGGGGCCTTACTTGACTTGCGATTTGTTACATGCAGGTAAAAACATCCGTACGGTTACGTTACCACCAGGCGGGTTGAATTTAAATATTGTTTAAAATTTAAGTTGAGTTTTGAGATCTGTTATTAAAATGTTTAATAAATGTGTACAGAAAATGAGATTTGGTACTGGTAGAGTGTGACGGGAAGCGGTATTATTCTCCCCTTTGTGATGGTACGCACGGAAGCAGTGGCTTATGGAAAACCGGCCATCGATAACCTGCGAATAACCTATGTCAAACACCTCTCCTGGCAGTTCCTTCGTTACAATTTTACAATCGCCTACGCTTTTGACCCGTGAAGTACTGGCTGGCGTCATCACCGCCCTTGCGCTGATCCCAGAAGTTATCTCGTTTTCAGTGATTGCTGGCGTCGACCCCAAAGTCAGCCTGATTGCTTCCGTGGTGTTATGCCTGTCGATGTCGTTTCTCGGCGGTCGCCCGGCGATGGTCACTGCGGCAGCCGGTTCGGTGGCATTGGTTATCGGACCAATGGTACACCAGCACGGGGTGGCATACATTTTGCCAGCTGTGGTCATGGCGGGGTTGATTCAAATTCTATTTGCGCTGTGCGGCATGGCAAAACTGATGCGCTTTATCCCCGCATCGGTAATGAGCGGTTTTGTTAACGCGCTGGGTATCCTCATCTTCTTCGCCCAGGTGCCCCACTTCTGGAGCCGCAGCCCGCTTATCGTCGCGCTCTTTGCCGCCACTATCTTGATTGTGCTGTGGCTACCAAAAGTCGTGAAAAGCATCCCTTCGCCGCTGGTTGCGGTGGTTTTATTAACGCTATATACCGCGACGAGTGGGCAAATTCTCCCGACCGTTGGCGACGAAGGCTCCATGACAGGCGGTTTACCGGGCTTCACCCAGTGGTTGGTGCCGTTTAACCTCGATACGCTGCAGATTATCTGGCCATGCGCGCTGAGCATTGCTTTTGTCGGGCTGATGGAGTCGCTACTCACCGCCAAACTGGTGGATGATTTGACCCACACGCCGTCAAACAAAACCCGCGAAAGCGCCGGCCTGGGCATCGCCAATATCCTGGCGGGCTGCTACGGCGGTATCGCGGGCTGTGCGATGATTGGTCAAACCATCGTTAACGTTGAGATGGGCAAAGGCCGCAGCCGTGTTTCCACCCTCGCTGCCGCGCTGGTGCTGCTGCTGTTGGTAACCGCCTTAAGCGAAGTGATGGCGATGATCCCAATGTCGGTACTGGCGGGGATTATGGTGATTGTGGCGTTTAAGACCTTTAGCTGGCAGAGTCTCCAGCCCGCGACGCTTAAACGCACGCCGTGGCCGGAAACGCTGGTGATGATAGTCACCGTCGCCGCGACGGTCAGCACCGGTAATCTGGCCATCGGCGTACTGGCAGGGATCGTAATGATGCTGTTGGTACCCGCCCGTTTGAAGCAGCGGGCAAAGCTTAAAGCAGAAACACCGTCGCCAGTCCGAGAAAAATAAAGAAGCCCCCGGTGTCGGTGATCGCGGTGATCATCACGCTTGAGCCGACCGCCGGGTCGCGGCCAAACTTGACCATGATCATCGGGATCAGCACCCCCATGACCGAAGCCACCAGCAGGTTTAAGATCATCGCCAGCGACATCACCGCGCCCAGATGCATGTCGTCATACAAGAACCAGGTCACGCCGCCCATAATCCCGCCCCAGACGACGCCGTTAATCAGCGCTACGCCCATTTCTCGCAGGATCAAGAACGAGAAGTTACCCGGCTGAATGTGCTGCAACGCCAGCGCACGTACAATCATGGTGATGGTCTGGTTGCCGGTGTTACCGCCAATCCCCGCGACGATAGGCATCAGCGAAGCCAGCGCCACCAGTTGCGAAATAGTGTGTTCAAAACCATCGATCACTCGCGAAGCGATAAACGCGGTGCAGAGGTTAATAGCCAGCCACGCCCAACGAGTTTTCACCGCTTTCATCACCGGAGCATAGACATCTTCATCGCTGCTCAAGCCCCCCATTCGACGTAAATCGCTGTCGGTCTCTTCATAAACCACATCAACGATCTCATCGATGGTCAAACGTCCCATCAGCTTACCCTGAGTATCAATGACCGCGGCGCTGATCAGGTTGTCACGTTCGAAGGTACGCGCAACGCTCTCCGACTTCTCCTCCGGATGGAAAGCTACCGGATCCGCTTCCATCACCTCATGCACGAGGCGATCGGCCGGATTAAGCAGAATCGTTTTCAGCTCCAGTTCACCAATCAGCGTTTGGTCGCGTTTGATAACAAACAGCTTATCGGTGTTCTCCGGCATTTTGCCCAGCCGACGCAGGAAACGCTGCACCGAAGCCAGCGTGACGTCAGGCCGAATGGTGATCACCTCAAACTCCATGATCGAACCAACGCGGTCGTGGGCATAGTTCATCACCTGACGTACGCGCGCGCGTTCTTCAGGGGTCATTGAGGCCAGCAGGCGTCCGGTCAGGTCGCGCGGCAGGTGCTGAACGAGGTAGATCTGTTCGTCAATATCCAGCGTTTGCAGTGCATCGAGCAACGCCCGGTCGCTCATATCTTCGATGAGGTCATCCCAGACGTTCTCCGATGCTTCCAGCAACACCTTCCCGCGACGATCGTCTTCGATCATGTTCCACAGAGCATGACGCTCTTCTGACGGCAACGCTTCCAGGGTATCGGCGAGATCCGGCGGCTGAAGGTGGGCCACCAGCATGCCGACCTCCGCAAGATCGTCAGCCAGCGCGCTTTCATCATACTGCTCGGCTAGCGTCAGTTTGCCCAGTAGCGCTGAGGTAATGGCCTTATCGGTGGTGAGCAACCAGATAAGGCGCATACGCTCTTCATCGCGCAGCCGGGCGCTGTTCTTCTTCAACAGAGACATGAATAATCCTTATTCGTGAAGGTTCGCCCAATCGAATGACTGGGCGCTCTAAGCATAGCGCGGGGTGATGTAAAAAAGGTTAAACCGGCCGCTCAAGCGTTGAAAAAAACAGCAGAGCGGCCAAAAAATCACGCAGTACGGGCCACAGCATCTCGCGAGGCGCGTTCACGCTCTTCACCCACCAGCTCACTGAGCTGGCCGTTGCGCATCTCCAGCAGGCGGTCCGCATGCACAAAGTAGTGGTCGTCATGGCTGATGGCGAAAATGGTTTTGCCCATTTGCTGCATCAGCGGCAGCAACACCTGATAAAACTCGCGGCGGAAGTGCGGATCCTGATCGGCGGCCCATTCATCCAGCATGATGATATCTCGCTCTTCCGCCAACGCCAGCAGCAACGCCACACGCTTCTTCTGGCCCTTGGATAATTTCAGGTCCAGAATGCGGCCATTATCGAGTTTGACCTTATGGGTCATCTGCAGCTGAGTCAGCCATTTATCGACCAGTTGAGGATTCGCCTGTTGACCATCCGGTCCCAGTAAATGCTCAAACAGCCAGACATCGGTAAACACCGCCGAAAAGAGCTTGCGATAGTCCTCCGGTTTCTCCGCCGCCAGCGGTTGGCCGTCGAGAAGGATTTGCCCCGAAACCGGCTGATAAAGCCCGGTAAGCAGCATTGCCAGAGTGGATTTACCGCTACCGTTGCCGCCAATCAGGAACACCAGTTCACCGCGTTTTAGCGTCAAATTCAGCGGGCCAACGGCAAAGGTATTGTCTTCATAGTGGAAGCTCACATCGCGCAGCTCAAGGGTCTGCCAGTTCGGATGTGCCACGGGCTGCGGGAAATCTTCCTGATACGGCGCCAACGAGAATTTATTCAGCTTGTTGAATGCCACCTGCGCGCTTAACAGCGTCGGCAGTGCGCCCACCGCCGACAGCAGCGGTGTACGCAGGAACAACAGCGTCAATGAATAGGTGGCGGCAACGTTGGTATCAGCCCAGCCCAGGCCGTTGGCCATCCAGAACACCAGGCCAATAGCGCCAAGCATCATAATATTCGACCAGTTGACCGCGCTCAGGTGGAAGGTATCCGCCCGCACAATATGGTGACGATAGGCTTTCGCATCCGGTGTGAACTGTTGTTCAAACACGTACTCCGCGCGCTCGCGGTTGAGCGTCAGCTCTTTGCGCCCTTCCAGCACCGTCTGATAGTCGTTGTACAGCCGGTCTTCGGTTTCACGCAGCGTCGCCATATGTTTATACACACGTGCCACCAGCAGAAAACCGCCCCAAATGGTCAGTGCCACCCACAGCGCGGTGATCAGCAGCATTTTGGTCGACAGCACTGCCAGATAGGCGGCAGAACCGAAAGTCAGAATAATCCCCTGCACCAGTTCAGGCAGGCGCACAAAGGCGATGGTGATAGCCCGAATGTCGCTGGTCAGCCCCGCCAGCAAAGAAGCGCTGCCAAGCTTTTCTACCCGCTCAATCTGCGTATCGAGGATACGTTTGATAAATTCGCGACGCAGCCGATAAACAAAGTGATGTCCCAGCGTCGTCAATGCCAGCTGAGAGCCGAGCGTGACCGCCATCAGCAGTAGCAACAGACCAAGAAATTCCGGCAGTACGGTGAAAGTGGTATCTGCCGTCTCAATCAGACGGACGTTGATAAAGGCGATAAGCCCGATACCCAGCGCCGCGCTGAGCAGACTCAGGGCCATCACGCCAATAAAAGGCCAGCGGTATTGACGCCAGACGAGTAACAGAAGTTCCATAGCAGCAACCAGGCAAGAAAAAACAGCCCGCAGTGTAAACTGCTCAGAGGTTACATCAAGAATAATTCTTATTTTTATTCGTTATCAGGTGGCACAACGAAAGGTCAGATTATAGCGCCAGGGGCCAACCTGTGGATGGTTTCCCGCCTTAAGCGGTAGAACTGCGTGATAAAATAGTCGAGATTCGCCGCCCCACACCACCACATCACCGTGCTCAAGCCACACGCGCTGTAGCGGATCTGTACGTTTCAAACCACCAAACTGGAAGGTGGCGGGCAAACCGAGTGAGACGGAGACAATCGGCGCATCCAGTAATGCTTCATCTTTATCCTGATGCAGCGACAGTTTAGCCCCAGGCTGATAGCGGTTGATCAGGCAGGCATCTGGGCTAAACGTTGGGTAGCCCGCGCGGGCGGCAGCGCTCTGTGCCAGCCTGCGAAAACACTCCGGCATCGCAGGCCACGGCTTGCCTGTCAGCGGATCAATAGCGGCATAACAGTAGCCGTGACGGTCTGTGCTCCAGCCATATGGACCGCAGTTGGTCATCGCCACGGACATCGTGTAACCGCCCGGGGTCACCATCTGGCGAAAAGGAGAAATAGCCGCCACCTGTTCGATTGCAGCCAACAGCACCGCGCTTTGTTCACGCGCCTGGCGGCGAAGAATCACCGCGCCGGGTGCCAGCGGCTCAGACCACGGCGATTCATCAGCAAACAGATCCAGCATCAGCGCTCCTTTTCACGTTGCAAGAGTGCCGCTTTCCGCGCCACGCCCCAGCGGTAGCCAGAAAGTGAACCATCGCCGCGCACAACCCGGTGGCACGGCACCAGGATAGCCAGCCGGTTTGCCGCGCAGGCGCTGGCGACCGCGCGCACCGCTTGCGGATTACCAATACTCTGCGCCACCTGCTGGTAGCTGCGTGTTTCACCCACGGGTATAGCGCGCAGCGCCTGCCATACCTGCTGTTGAAACGCGGTGCCGCGAATATCTAAAGGTAAAGATAACGCTGTCGTCGGTTGATTGAGACTGGCGACAACAGCGGCAATTTGCTGGCTAAAGGCGGCATCAGCCGGCAGAAAACGCGCTGCCGGGAAGCTGCGCTGTAATTCATCTATCAGGGCAGACTCATCATCGCCCAACAGCACCGCACAAATTCCGCGCTCGCTTATCGCCACCAGGCAGCGCCCCAGTGAGCACTCACCTGTCGCATAGTGTATCTCTGTCGCCTTTCCACCCTGCCGATAGGTTTTCGCGCTCATACCAAGCATCTCATCCGCGTGCCGATAATAGCTGCTGCTGGTTGGAAATCCGGCCGCCAGTACCGCCTGGGTAACTGTTTCACCTTCACTTAATGATTCACGTAACCGCCGCGCTCGCCAGGCCTGCTGCCAGGCTTTCGGCGTCATGCCAGTGACCGATTTGAACATCCGATGAAAATGATACGGGCTGACCGCCACTGCCTGCGCGAGCGCATCCAGCGTGATGGGCGATTCCTGTTCCAGCAATCGACAGGCATAGGCGACTTTGTCGATTTTCTGCTGCTCAGGTGCCAGCGCGTTGGGCTGACAGCGTTTGCACGGGCGAAATCCCGCTGCCTGCGCCGCATCAGCATCCGGATAAAAACGGACATTGTGCCGCAGCGCGTGGCGGGCGCGACAGGATGGACGGCAAAAAATACCGGTAGTCTGTACGGCAAAAACAAACTGGCCGTCGGCCTCGGCATCGCGATTGAGCACCGCTTGCCAGCGATCCTCATCGGTATGTAATGTCTGAGATGTCATAACGGGCTCCTCCCTTGAGTGTAACCATCACTGTGCCCAAAGGGAGGAATTAAAAAACCCGCAATCTTGCTTTTTAATTTTTCCAGCTAACCAGGAAGGCCTCGAACTGCGGCGACATCCAGGTGGTGAAGCCGTCGCCTTCTTTCATAATCATGTACACCGCCAGCCCCTGCTCACGAACAACCTGCTGGGCTTTTTGCGGGCCTAATACCATCAGGCCGGTATCCCAACCATCGGCTTCCAGCGCGGTAGGCGCAATCACGGTGACTGAGACCAGTTTATGGGTGATTGGCCTCCCGGTTTGCGGATCGATAACGTGAGAGATCCGCTGGCCGTCCAGTTCATAGTAGTTACGATAGCTGCCGGATGTACTGATACCGTGACCATTAATATCGACAATGGCCTGTACCGCATTTTCCCGGTCCGTCGGTTTTTGAATTGCTACTCGCCACGGCTGACCATCGGCATTCATACCGCGGCTCACCAATGCGCCGCCCACCGAAACCAGGTAGCGAGAGATCCCCTCTTCGGTCATTAAGCGCGCCAGATGATCGGCAGCATAGCCCTCGCCGACGGTGGAAAGATCAACGAACAGGTCGGGGATCGATTTTTGCAGATACTGTCTGCCCGAGCGGTTGATAACGGAGAGAAAAGCCAGCCCGGTACGGGCTTTGGCGACGTCAATTTGCGCCTGAGTTGGCGTTTTGACCGGCTGTTTATCCGGGCCAAAACCCCATAAATTGACCAGCGGGCCCACGGTAATGTCCATGGCGCCCTGGGTTTTGTAGCCGATGCGCAGCGACTCGGTGACGATATCCGCCATCGCTTCATTAACAGGCCATGGCGTCAGGCTGCTTGAATGGTTAAAACGCATCAACGCCGAATCATTTTTCCACGTTGATAGCAGCTGATCGTCAGCGTCGAGCTGTTGTTGCACTTTTTGACGCAGCTGATCGGCCCGCGCATTATCAATACCAACAACGCTTACCCGCCAGAAGGTCCCCATGGTTTTGCCTTCAAGTACCGTCGCCGCCGCTTTTGGCGCGACGGGAGTGCTGGCGTTATCGCAGCCAGCCAGCAGTAAAACGACGCTCACCAGCGCCATACGTAAAAATGTCATTTCCATCCGTTATTACCCTCCTGCAATCGGCGCAAGAGTACACTAATTGATTTAATTTCGGCACAAAAAAAGGGGCCATATGGCCCCTTTTCGCGGTGTTAACAGTATTAGAACTGGTAAACCATACCCAGTGCAACGATGTTGTCGGTAGAGATACCGGCTGCAGTGGTGAAGTCGTTTTTGTCCAGCAGGTTGATTTTGTAATCAACGTAGGTAGACATGTTTTTGTTGAAGTAGTAAGTCGCGCCTACATCAACATATTTCAGCAGATCCTGGTCGCCGAAGTCACGAACACCGTTGTTGATGTTTTTGCCTTTGGACTGCAGGTAAGCGATGGATGGACGCAGACCGAAGTCGAACTGGTACTGTGCAACCACTTCGAAGTTCTGAGCTTTGTCAGCATAGCCGTAAACGCCAGCGTTCGGGGAACCACCGAAACGAGTTGCGTTGTAGGTCTGGGTGTACTGAGTCGCCAGGTAGATGTTGTTTGCGTCGTATTTCAGACCACCGGAATAGGTTTCAGCACGATCGCCGCTACCGTAAATTTCGCTGGTGCCAGTCTGAACGCCAGCATCATCTTTGATAGCAAAGGAGCTGTTGTTCTGATCGGTAGTGCGTTTGGAGGAGGAGATTGCACCACCAACGCTGAAGCCTGCACCGATATCATAAGTGATGGAACCGCCGAAGCCGTCACCGTTCTGTTTCAGAGCCTGACGACCGTTAGCCGTTGAGCCTTCACCAGAAACGCTGCCGTTTTTACCCTGATACTGCAGAGCAAAGTTCAGGCCATCAACCAGACCGAAGAAGTCGGTGTTACGGTAGGTAGCAACGCCGTTAGCACGGGATTGCATGAAGTTGTCAGAACCGTAGGTGTCGCCGCCGAATTCTGGCAGAACGTCGGTCCAGGAAGTTACGTCGTAGACAACGCCGTAGTTACGACCGTAGTCGAAAGAACCTGCGTCAGCAACACGGATACCTGCGAAGCCCACACGAGTCCACGCCTGGTCAGAAGAACCTTCGGTGTTGTTCGCCTGAACGTTGTATTCCCACTGGCCGTAACCGGTCAGTTGATCGTTAACCTGAGTTTCGCCTTTGAAGCCCAGACGAACGTAGGACTGGTCGCCGTCGTTGCCGTTGTCACTAGAGAAATAGTGCAGGCCGTCGACTTTACCGTACAGATCTAATTTGTTGCCATCTTTGTTATAAATTTCAGCCGCATTTGCTGCGCCCGCTACCAGCAGTGCTGGTACCAGGAGGGACAGTACTTTAACTTTCATGTTATTAACCCTCTGTTGTTATATATATGCCTTTATATATGCCACTGCTTACTGATTAACCCTCATTAATCAGTCGGCAGACCCATTGTGCTGTAAAAATTAGAATAATCCAATAGGAATATGATACGAAAACCCTTGGAATGTTTCATTTATACGCAAATATGTTTCTAAATGTAAATTTAAGGGAACTTTTATTAGCACAAAAAGCCAGGAAAAATAGCACTAATAATCAAAAACCAAACAGATAAATTCATTAAATCAATAAGTTAAAAAACATGCCAGGTATAGCACTGAATGGTAAAACAAAACCTTCACCCACAACTAAAATAGTGACTGCTATCATCATTAACTTTATTTATTACCGTCATTCAGTTCTGAATGTCTGTTTACCCATATTTCAACCGGATGCTTCGCATCCGGTTTTTTTTACCTTTCTTTACGTAAACTCAATCAATTTGTGCTACCCACTGTAAATTATAACGATTATTAATTAATCAGCTTGCATACAAAATAAATTCACTGCTCACTTATTAATTATAATGTCTTGTTATTTCGTGCTATTTTTTCAATATATCCAGCCAATTTTTGTACAATATATGTTTCATTGTACACATTGCCCGCAATCTCAATTCCCCGCCGAAGATAACAATGAAAGTCCGTTTCATTTTTTGGCGGCACCGACCTTAGGTGGGACGAATTTGCCGCGTGACTGCATCTTGTTGGATTTTTTGTATATACTGCCAGCAGAGTAAAACAAGGTTTTACGCCTCAATGCATTTTACGCTTGAGCATATCCTCATTCAGATGCCGTTATGATGGGTTACACACGCCAATGAGTCAGTCCGACAAGATGAACCCGACGAAATTCTCCCTCCTTCCTGGGAGCATCACACGTTTTTTCCTCCTTATGATAATCGTGCTTCTGGTGACCATGGGCGTGATGATTCAAAGCGCGGTTAACGCGTGGCTAAAAGATAAGAGCTATCAGATTGTCGATTTGACGCACGCGGTACATAAGCGTATCGATACCTGGCGCTACACCACCTGGCAAATTTACGACAACATTGCCGCCTCAAGCAGCAATGCGACGCCGATTGATGGTCTGCAGGAAACTCGCTTAAAGCAGGATGTTTATTACCTTGAGAAGCCGCGGCGTAAAACCGAAGCGCTGATTTTTGGTTCGCACGATAGCGCAACGCTGGATATCACTCAGCGAATGTCGACCTATCTGGATACCCTGTGGGGCGCAGAAAACGTGCCGTGGTCGATGTACTATCTTAACGGTCAGGATAACAGCCTGATCCTTATCTCTACGCTGCCGCTCAAAGATCTCTCGTCAGGGTTCAAAGAATCGACCGTCGGCAGTATTGTCGACTCACGCCGCGCTGAGATGCTGCAGCAGGCGAATACGCTGGATGAGCGTGAAACTTTCTCTTCATTGCGTCGTTTAGCCTGGCAAAATGGCCGCTACTTTACCCTACGTACCACCTTTAATCAGCCGGGGCATCTGGCGACCGTCGTCGCCTTCGATTTACCAATAAACGATCTGGTGCCGCCAACAATGTCGCTGGATAGCTTCCGCCTTGAACCTGATCCTGCACAAGCCTCCCCGCGTGGCCAGGAAAAAGATCCTGGCGACAGCGTAGCGATTAATTTTAATAGCTCGCGCATTGAAATCACTTCCGCGCTCAATACCACCGGTATGCGTTTAGTATGGCAAGTGCCATTTGGTACCCTGTTGCTTGATACCTTCCAGAACATCATGCTACCGCTGCTGTTGAATATCGGCCTGTTGGCGCTGGCGCTATTTGGTTACTCTACTTTCCGTAACCTGCCTACGCGCAGCAGCGCACACACGGCACCGGCCTCTGGAACCAATAACGAACTGCGGATGCTGCGGGTCATCAACGAAGAGATCGTCTCTTTATTGCCGCTTGGGCTATTGGTTCACGACCAGGAGTCGAATCGCACCATTATTAGCAATAAGATTGCCGATCACCTGTTGCCACATCTGAACCTACAAAATATCACCAGCATGGCGGACCAGCATCAAGGGGTGATTCAGGCCACCATCAATAATGAACTGTATGAAATACGTCAGTTCCGCAGCCAGGTTTCGCCGCGTACGCAGATCTTCATCATCCGCGATCAGGACCGTGAAGTGCTGGTCAATAAAAAGCTTAAACAGGCTCAGCGGCTCTATGAGAAAAATCAGCAGGGTCGCGCGGCCTTTATGCAAAACATTAGCGACACGCTGAAACAGCCAATCAAAGCGCTGGCGGCTGAAGCGACAACCCTCGATACCCCCGAGGGTCAGAAACTGGCTAACCATGCCGATCTTCTGGTGCGTCTGGTGGATGAAATCCAGCTCGCCAATATGCTGGAAAATGACAGCTGGAAAGGCACGTCAACGCAGTTCTCGCTTCAGGAGCTGATCGATGAAGTGGTGCCGGAAGTGTTGCCATCAATCAAACGTAAAGGGTTACAGCTGCTTATCAACAATGCGTTGCCGGCAAAAGAGCAGCGTTTTGGCGATCGTGATGCCCTGCGGCGTATTTTGCTGTTGCTGATCCAGTATGCCGTCACCACTACGCAGATGGGTAAAGTGACCATTGAGGTGAGTGCCGACGAGTCGGCGGAAGATCGCTTGACCTTCCGCATCCTCGATACCGGCAACGGCGTCTCGCATGGTGAGATTGATAACCTGCACTTCCCGTATCTCAACGATACTCAGTCAGACCGCTATGGCAAAGCGAACGCCCTCACCTTCTGGCTGTGCGATCAGCTCGCCCGTAAGCTGGGCGGACACCTGAGCATTAAAGCGCGGGAATCGCTGGGGACGCGCTATACGCTGCACGTCAAAATGGCGGTGAGAGAGGAAAACGCCGAGCCGGAAGAGCAACTGCTGGATGATGTGGTGGCAATGATCGACATCACCTCCAATGAAATCCGCAATATTGTCACCCGTCAGCTCGAAAGCTGGGGAGCCACCTGTATCAATCCGGATGAACGGGCAACGAGTCAAGAATATGATCTGTTTTTAACAGATAATCCGTCTAATCTTACTGCTTCGGGCTTGCTTTTAAGCGATGATGAAGCTGGAATACGCAAAATTGGCCCAGGCCAGCTGCGTGTGAACTTTAACATAAGTAACGCAATGCAGGACGCCGTACTCCAACTGATTGAAGAGCAACTGGCACAGGAAGAAGTTACGGAATCGCAGCCCGGCAGCGATGAAAATGCCGAACTTCAGGCTAGTGGCTATTATGCTCTGTTTGTGGATACGGTACCGGAAGATGTTAGCAGACTGTATACTGAATCCGCGGCGAAGGATTTTGCCGCTCTGGCACAGACAGCTCACCGCCTTAAAGGGGTGTTTGCCATGCTAAATCTGGTACCTGGCAAGCAGTTATGTGAAACGCTCGAACATCTTATTCGTGAGAAAGATGCTTCCGGCATAGAAAAATACATCAGCGACATTGACGTCTACGTCAAGAGCTTGCTGTAGCAAGGTAGCCTTTACATGAACAATATGAACGTAATTATTGCTGATGACCATCCGATTGTACTGTTCGGGATTCGTAAATCTCTGGAACAAATTGAATGGGTGAATGTTGTTGGCGAATTTGAAGACTCCACCGCGCTAATTAACAATTTACCTAAACTTGATGCCCACGTACTGATAACCGATCTCTCCATGCCAGGAGACAAATACGGTGACGGTATTACGTTGATTAAATACATCAAGCGCCACTTCCCCGATCTGTCGATTATCGTGTTGACCATGAACAACAACCCGGCGATTCTTAGCGCCGTGCTGGATCTCGACATCGAAGGGATTGTGCTGAAACAGGGTGCACCAACCGACCTGCCGAAAGCGCTGGCTGCGCTGCAGAAAGGTAAGAAATTTACCCCGGAAAGCGTCTCTCGCCTGCTGGAGAAAATCAGCGCTGGCGGCTACGGCGACAAACGTCTGTCCCCGAAAGAGAGCGAAGTATTGCGTCTGTTCGCAGAAGGTTTCCTGGTGACAGAGATTGCCAGAAAGCTCAACCGCAGTATTAAAACCATCAGTAGCCAAAAGAAATCGGCGATGATGAAACTGGGCGTCGAAAACGATATCGCCCTGCTGAACTACCTCTCTTCGGTAACGCTTTCCCCGTCAGACAAAGACTAACGTCTGTGCAGGCCGGGGCTGACAGCACGTCAGCTCCGGCGCATATCCAGGTTACACACTATCTTCCGCCTTCAGAGTTATCGCCCAACCGAAGCTGGGCCAACTCTCTAAACGCCTTCTGCTGATGTTTATTCCCGCGACTTGCGTACTCTTGCCGCATAGACCGTCAAGGTCTGTTTAAGTACGTCCAGCGTGACCGGTTTCGACAGACAGCTATCCATCCCCGACTCCAGACAGCGCTGCTTCTCTTCCGCCAGCGCGTTGGCCGTTACGCCGACAACCGGCAGCGTCAGCCCCAGTTGACGAATACGCTGGGTCAGACGATACCCATCCATATTCGGCATGTTGACGTCACTCAGAACAATATCGATATGATTTTTGCTCAACACGTTCAGCGCATCAACGCCATCGTTCGCCGTTTTACACTGATAGCCCAGCGATCCCAGCTGATCCGCCAGCAGGCGACGGTTGATAGGATGATCGTCAACGACGAGGATCATCATGTCATCGTTACTGTTTTCCGCCACCTCGTGCGCGGCGAGCGACTCGATGGCGTCACCGGTCCCTATCTTCACGCGGTAAATACGGCCCAACAGCGTCATTAATTCATGTGGGGAAACGATGCTGTGTATCCATTGACCCGGCGCATACTCCTGCGGAATACCGATATGGCGGCGACAGAAGACCACCGTAGCGCGACCAGCCCATTGCTGGGTGATTTCATCATCGGTTATCAGCAGATCGTCCGGCTCAGGCGCTTCACCGTCATACAGACGAACGTCCATTCCGTGATAGGTCAGCAAGGTCTGAATAAAATTGGACAACGCTACATTGCGTACCGCCAGCCAGCAGCGAACGGCCGCCAACCCGCCTATCATCAATGGCGTTTGATTCTGTTCGCCATACAGCGGGATACGCAGGGAAAACTGGCTCCCCATACCCGGCTCGGTATCCACCGCGATATCACCATCCATCATATTGACCAGCTTTTCGCAAATCGCCAGCCCCAGGCCGGTGCCCTGGAAGTTGCGCTGCACGCCGGTACCCACCTGGAAGAACGGGTCAAACAGACGCACCACCTCTTTCGCTGGAATACCAACGCCGGTATCGCGAATGCTGATACTGAGGTAATACCCTTCCCGCTTGAGATGCAAAACGATGCAGCCAATGTCGGTAAACTTGATGGCATTACTTAGCAGGTTGGAGATAACCTGCTGAAGACGCATCGGGTCGCCCATCATTTTCAGCGGCACGTCCGGCTCGATAAAGCAGTACATCCCCAACTGTTTTCTCACCACCAGCGGCAAATAGTTGGCGGTGATATGGTTCATCACCTCTTTCGGTGAAAATTCGCTTGGCTCAATTTTGAGCTGTTCAGACTCAATTTTTGAGAAGTCGAGAATGTCGCTGATAATCTTCAGCAGCAGCGCCGACGAGTTGTTCATGGCCGTCACCAGGCGGTCAACGCCCTTCGGCAGCTCTTTGGTTTGCAGTAAATCGAGATTACCGATAATCCCGTACAGCGGCGTGCGCAGCTCATGGCTCACCGTTGCCAGGAACATGGATTTTGACTGGCTGGCCTGCTCCGCCGCCTGCGCCATCTCCTGCAACGACTCCTCCATTTTGACGCGCGAACTCACGTCAACCAGCACGCAAATTGCCACGTTCTCGTTGCGATAGCGCGAATGAACAAAGCTTATCTGCAGGTTGGTATTGTTACTGGTCAGCACATCAACGAAATTCACCTGCTGGCCGCAGATAATCTGCGTAAGCCGCTGCCGGTCTTCGTGAGTCAGCATATTCAGGTAATTATGCGCCAGTTCATTACTCAGAATATTGGTGCCATCCTGAGTCCTCAGGATACAGATCCCAACCGGCGCCGAGGCGACGATTTTACGGTTAAACTGCTCATGCTCTTCCAGACGTAGCGCGTCCGACTCTGCGGGCAGGAAGATACGGCGCTCATACATCCGCGCCATGGTAAACAGCGCAATCCCGGTTAACAGGTTCAGCAGCAGGGCATTGAGAACCAGAATACGAATACGTTCCAGCACCGCATCCAGCGGTACCGAGTAGACAATACTCAACGATGAAGGTGAAAGGGTCTTCTTCAGCACCAGCTCGCGATAGCCAGCGGTATAACCAAACCACAGGCGTTCCTGTAGCGCCCGCGAACTGATATGCAGTTTGTTGTCCGGCCCTGAGAGCGAAATCAGCGTATTGCCATTGTCATCAAGAATCGATACCCCCATTGGCATGCTGCCTGGGGTGAAGAAGTTCTCCATGCGAATGGTCTGTTCAACGCCGAGCAGCGCCTGCAGGCGGTTCGCCAAATACACAGGAGTCAAAGCATAGAAATAACCGACGCTGTGACGCGGCCCCTGCCCAACCCAGAACAAGTTGCCGCCACGCTCATCCTGCGGCGCATCGCGATAGGCCATAATGCGTTCGTGCAGCGAGTTAAGGGCTTCACTCCGTTCAACCGGCATTTCACGCAGGCCAAAGTTGGCCATGCAAAGGTTATCGCTGCCGATTAAATAGACGTGGTTAAGATCGTAGGCAGCGGAGAAATTCTCCCGCCAGTAACGCAGATACCACGACAGCGACTCCAGCGGGCCACGCCAGGTGGTATCGAGGCTGCCGCAGTCTGAATCCGGGAACAGCGGCTCAAAGTCAGGGATGTCGGCGCTATCTTTGATAGCACCGGTCGGCAGCGTACCATTGTCCGAGGTCAGCCGGTTTTCGGCAATATACTTCAGCTCCTTAATCACATCGGAGGTTCGCTGGAAATAGCGCTGGGCCTGATCGGAGTTAAGATTAAATTCCTGGCGGATTTCCGACTCTTTCTGATGCAGGGCATTCACAATATAGAATACCGAAATCAAGGCGATAAGCAGCCAAAGCAGCAATGCCAACGCGCGGAACAGGTAGCGTGAAACTTTCAGCGTGGTGCGAAAGGAGACAAGATATTTCAAAGTGGCGAAACTCCGCCGTCAAAGGCTAACAGGATGTGGTTAAGGTAGCGGGAAAAGCCCTTTACCGCAATGTTAATACATACAGAACAGCCGCCCGGACGCACGCTGCAATGCCGAAAACAGCCAAACCGCAGATAAAAAAAGAGCCGGTATTCACCGGCCCTTTCATGCGACATAAGACGACGAATTACTCGTCTGCGTCTTCCGCAACATCATCATCGCTTTCGGTTTCCGGCGCGATATCGTCATCGCCTTCCGCCACGCTACCGTCGATAGCGTCCAGCTCTTCGTCATCCACTGGCTCAGCAACACGTTGCAGACCCACTACGTTCTCATCTTCCGCAGTACGGATGAGGATAACGCCCTGGGTGTTACGTCCAACCACGCTGACTTCCGACACGCGGGTACGCACCAGAGTACCGGCATCGGTGATCATCATTATCTGGTCGCTGTCATCAACCTGTACCGCACCAACAACGGAGCCGTTACGCTCGGTCACTTTGATGGAGATAACGCCCTGAGTTGCACGCGACTTAGTTGGATACTCTGCCGCAGCGGTACGTTTACCGTAACCATTCTGCGTCACGGTCAGGATTGCACCTTCACCACGTGGAATAATCAGAGACACCACTTTGTCTTCGCCCGCCAGTTTGATACCGCGTACGCCGGTCGCAGTACGACCCATGGCACGAACGGCATCTTCTTTAAAGCGAACCACTTTGCCTGCGGCAGAGAACAGCATCGCTTCGTCAGAACCGGAGGTCAAATCAACGCCAATCAGCTCATCGCCTTCGTTGAGGTTAACCGCAATAATCCCGGCTGAACGCGGACGGCTGAACTCAGTCAGCGCGGTTTTCTTCACGGTACCGCTGGCGGTTGCCATGAAGACGTTCACGCCCTCTTCATACTCGCGTACCGGCAGAATCGCGGTGATACGTTCGTTAGCTTCCAGCGGCAGCAGGTTGACGATAGGACGTCCACGCGCACCACGGCTAGCTTCCGGCAACTGATAAACCTTCATCCAGTACAGGCGACCGCGGCTGGAGAAGCACAGGATCGTATCGTGGGTGTTGGCCACCAGCAGGCGGTCGATAAAATCTTCTTCTTTAATACGTGCCGCTGACTTGCCTTTACCGCCACGACGCTGTGCTTCGTAATCGGTAAGCGGTTGATATTTGACGTAACCCTGGTGAGACAAGGTCACAACAACATCTTCCTGGCTAATCAGGTCTTCGATATTAATATCGGCGCTGTTGGCGGTGATTTCAGTGCGACGCGCGTCACCGAACTGTTCACGTACCAGTTCCAGTTCTTCACGGATCACTTCCATCAGGCGCTCTGCGCTACCGAGGATACGCAGCAGTTCAGCGATCTGCTCCAGCAGCTCTTTGTACTCGTCGAGCAGTTTTTCATGCTCAAGGCCGGTCAGTTTCTGCAGACGCAGATCCAGGATAGCCTGGGCCTGCTGCTCAGTCAGATAGTACTGACCATCGCGCACGCCGAATTCAGGTTCCAGCCATTCCGGACGCGCTGCATCATCGCCCGCACGTTCCAGCATCGCAGAAACGTTGCCCAGATCCCATGAACGCGCAACCAGGCCTGCTTTCGCTTCAGCCGGAGTTGGTGCATGACGGATCAGTTCAATGATCGGATCGATGTTTGCCAGCGCAATCGCCAGTGCTTCAAGGATGTGCGCACGATCGCGAGCTTTACGCAGTTCAAAGATAGTACGGCGTGTCACCACTTCGCGACGGTGACGTACGAAGGCGGCGATAATATCTTTCAGGTTCATGATCTTCGGCTGACCATGGTGCAATGCCACCATGTTGATACCGAAGGAAACCTGCAGCTGAGTCTGGGAATAAAGGTTGTTCAGAACCACTTCCCCGACCGCGTCGCGTTTCACTTCAATCACGATGCGCATACCGTCTTTATCAGACTCGTCGCGCAGCGCGCTGATGCCTTCAACGCGTTTGTCTTTTACCAGCTCGGCGATTTTCTCGATCAGGCGCGCTTTGTTCACCTGATAAGGAATTTCGTGAACGATGATGGTTTCACGACCGGTTTTCGCGTCAGCTTCGACTTCCGCGCGAGCGCGAATGTACACTTTGCCACGACCGGTACGGTAGGCTTCTTCAATGCCGCGACGACCATTGATGATCGCAGCCGTTGGGAAGTCCGGACCCGGAATGTGTTCCATCAGACCTTCGATGGTGATGTCTTCATCATCAACATAGGCCAGGCAGCCGTTGATCACTTCCGTCAGGTTGTGCGGCGGGATGTTGGTTGCCATACCTACCGCGATACCGGAGGCACCGTTAACCAGCAGGTTAGGAATTTTGGTTGGCATCACATCTGGAATACGCTCGGTGCCGTCGTAGTTATCGACGAAATCTACCGTTTCTTTTTCCAGGTCAGCCATCAGCTCGTGGGCGATTTTCGACATACGGATTTCCGTATAACGCATCGCTGCGGCGGAGTCGCCATCGACAGAACCAAAGTTGCCCTGGCCATCTACCAGCATGTAACGCAGCGAGAATGGCTGTGCCATACGGACGATAGTGTCATAAACCGCGGTATCACCATGAGGGTGATATTTACCGATTACGTCACCCACGACACGGGCTGATTTTTTATAGGCTTTGTTCCAGTCATTGCCCAATACGTTCATGGCGTAAAGTACGCGACGGTGTACCGGCTTCAGGCCATCTCGGACATCTGGCAGCGCACGGCCAACAATGACCGACATCGCATAATCCAGATAAGAGTTCTTTAACTCTTCCTCGATGTTGACCGGTGTAATTTCTCTCGCAAGGTCGCTCATCTAACCGCTATCCCTCTACTGTGTCCCGGATTCAAAGGTCGCAAATTATAACACATCCGCGTAAAGACAGGTAAACCCAATAGCACCCGCCTGACGCTTTATTCGCTCGTCGGTGCTGATATACTCGCAGACAATAATGAAATAAGGAGCAGGAACACCCATGAATGCCGAAAAAGCTGCGGTAGCGCACAACGTTGACCACGAAGAGATTGCCAAATTTGAGGCCGTCGCGTCACGTTGGTGGGATCTGGAAGGTGAATTCAAACCTTTGCACCGTATTAACCCGCTACGCCTGGGCTATATCGCCGAGCGCTCCAACGGTCTGTTCGGCAAAAAAGTGCTCGATGTCGGCTGCGGTGGCGGCATTCTGGCGGAAAGTATGGCCCGTGAAGGCGCAACGGTCACCGGGCTGGATATGGGCTTTGAGCCGTTACAGGTCGCCAAACTGCACTCTCTGGAAACCGGTATTCCGGTTGATTACATTCAGGAAACGGTAGAGCAACATGCGGCGAAGCACGCCCAGCAGTATGACGTCGTCACCTGCATGGAAATGCTTGAGCACGTTCCCGACCCGCAGTCGGTGGTGAAAGCCTGCGCCCAGTTGGTCAAACCCGGTGGGCAGGTCTTCTTTTCAACCCTGAACCGCAACGGCAAGTCCTGGCTGATGGCGGTCGTTGGCGCGGAATACATTCTGCGCATGGTGCCAAAAGGCACGCACGACGTGAAAAAATTCATCAAGCCTGCTGAGCTACTGAGCTGGGTTGACCAGACCGTGCTGAAAGAGCGTCACATGACCGGCCTGCACTACAACCCGCTGACCAACAGCTTCAAGCTCGCACCGGGCGTTGACGTTAACTATATGCTGCACACCACCGCCAAAAGCGAATAGCCCGCAGGGGGTGTAGGCCGGATAAAACGCGCTGGCGTCGCCATCCGGCCACTATGCCCGATGGCGCTTCGCTTATCGGGCCTACGCGTCACCTACTAATGATCGGGATATTGCCACAACAAAATTGCGCTACATCATATTGCGCAACAGCGCCCTTCGACGAAGAAATCAGCACTCGATCAAATTTTCATTTTTTTTTGCAAATTATTGACATCCTCGCCAGCCCTTACGTGCCGTGGACTTAGCGTTTTTTACCCTTTCACAACCTCAATTCAACATCAAAATCAACTCTTGTACTCAAAAGAATCCCTACTAGAATAACTCACCATATAGCGTTCAATTAATCAACGACCCCCTACATATAGTATTTATCCACAGGTTTTCACACCACTGGTAATTGTGGATAAGCAGGGGACATTTTTCTTTTCACGGACAGGTATAAATCACATGAATCAGAGTCTGCTGGTGACTAAGCGTGACGGCCGCACAGAGCGCATTAACCTCGACAAAATTCATCGCGTGCTGGATTGGGCTGCGGAAGGGTTGCATAACGTTTCCATCTCCCAGGTTGAGCTGCGTTCCCACATCCAGTTCTACGACGGGATGAAGACGTCCGATATTCATGAAACCATTATCAAGGCCGCCGCAGACCTGATCTCTCACGATGCACCGGACTACCAGTATCTGGCAGCACGCCTGGCGGTATTCCACCTGCGCAAAAAAGCCTACGGCCAGTTCGAACCACCGGCGCTGTTCACCCATGTCAAACACATGGTAGAACTGGGTAAATACGACAATCATCTGCTGGAAGACTATACGGAAGAAGAGTTCAAGCAGATGGACTCGTTTATCGTTCACGACCGTGACATGACCTTCTCCTACGCTGCCGTGAAACAGCTGGAAGGTAAATACCTGGTACAGAACCGTGTGACTGGCGAAATTTACGAGAGCGCTCAGTTCCTCTATATTCTGGTGGCCGCGTGCCTGTTCTCTAACTATCCACGTGAAACGCGCCTGAGCTATGTCAAACGCTTCTATGACGCGGTCTCCACGTTCAAAATCTCGCTGCCAACGCCAATTATGTCCGGCGTGCGAACCCCAACTCGCCAGTTCAGCTCCTGCGTTCTGATCGAGTGTGGCGACAGCCTCGACTCCATCAATGCCACCTCCAGCGCAATTGTGAAATACGTTTCCCAGCGCGCCGGTATCGGTATCAACGCCGGTCGCATTCGTGCGCTAGGTAGCCCAATTCGCGGCGGTGAAGCCTTCCATACCGGCTGTATCCCGTTCTATAAGCACTTCCAGACCGCGGTGAAATCCTGCTCTCAGGGCGGCGTGCGCGGCGGTGCGGCCACCCTGTTTTACCCAATGTGGCACCTGGAAGTCGAAAGCCTGCTGGTACTGAAAAACAACCGCGGCGTTGAAGGCAACCGCGTGCGTCACATGGACTATGGCGTACAGATCAACAAACTGATGTACACCCGTTTGCTGAAAGGCGGCGACATCACGCTGTTCAGCCCGTCCGACGTCCCAGGCCTGTACGACGCGTTCTTCGCCAATCAGGACGAATTCGAACGTCTGTACACCCAGTATGAAAACGACGACAGCATCCGTAAGCAGCGCGTGAAAGCGGTTGAGCTGTTCTCGCTGATGATGCAGGAACGTGCCTCAACTGGCCGTATCTACATTCAGAACGTGGACCACTGCAACACCCACAGCCCGTTTGATCCAACCATCGCACCGGTACGCCAGTCTAACCTGTGCCTGGAAATCGCCCTGCCGACCAAACCGCTGGACGATGTAAACGACGAAAACGGTGAAATCGCCCTGTGTACGCTTTCAGCGTTCAACCTTGGCGCGATTAAGAGCCTCGATGAACTCGAAGAGCTGGCGGTGCTGGCAGTACGTGCGCTGGATGCCCTGCTCGACTACCAGGACTACCCAATCAAAGCGGCAGAACGCGGCGCTATGGGCCGTCGTACCCTCGGTATTGGCGTCATCAACTACGCCTACTGGCTGGCGAAAAACGGCAAGCGCTACTCCGATGGCAGCGCCAACAACCTGACTCACCAGACTTTCGAAGCGATTCAGTACTACCTGCTGAAAGCCTCTAACGAGCTGGCGAAAGAACAAGGCGCGTGCCCGTGGTTCAACGAAACCACCTATTCCCAGGGTATCCTGCCGATCGATACCTACAAGAAAGACCTGGATGCGATTACCAGCGAACCGCTGCACATGGATTGGGAAGCGCTGCGTGAGTCGATTAAGACCCACGGCCTGCGTAACTCCACGCTCTCTGCCCTGATGCCGTCCGAGACCTCTTCGCAGATCTCCAACGCCACCAACGGCATCGAGCCGCCGCGCGGCTACGTCAGCATCAAAGCATCGAAAGACGGTATTCTGCGTCAGGTTGTTCCAGACTACGAACATCTGAAAAACGCCTACGAACTGCTGTGGGAAATGCCGAACAACGACGGCTACCTGCAGCTGGTTGGCGTCATGCAGAAGTTTATCGACCAGTCTATTTCGGCGAACACCAACTATGACCCGACGCGCTTCCCGTCTGGCAAAGTGCCGATGCAGCAGCTGCTCAAAGATTTGCTCACCGCCTATAAATTTGGCGTGAAGACCCTGTACTATCAAAACACCCGTGACGGTGCGGAAGATGCGCAGGATGACATGGTGCCGTCCATTCAGGACGACGGCTGCGAAAGCGGCGCATGTAAAATCTGACAACGATTGCCGGGCAGCGCTACGCTGACCCGGCCTTTGATTTCCGTTATCACCGGGTAGCGCTGTAAAAACCTTATCCGGAACGCGGATTTATACACTCAATCATGCGGGTTGCATTAAAATGCCGCAGACAAGATGACGTGTATATTTGCAACGATATTGTAAGCAGGTAAGTAAACGCCATCCGGCATTACTCTCCAGACAGGATTGACATCAATGGCATACACCACTTTTTCACAGACGAAAAACGATCAGCTCAAAGAGCCGATGTTCTTTGGCCAGCCGGTCAACGTGGCACGCTACGACCAGCAGAAATATGACATTTTCGAAAAGCTGATTGAAAAGCAACTCTCCTTCTTCTGGCGTCCGGAAGAAGTGGACGTTTCCCGCGACCGTATCGATTACCAGGCGCTGCCGGAACACGAAAAGCATATCTTCATCAGTAACCTGAAATATCAGACCCTGCTGGACTCCATTCAGGGCCGCAGCCCGAACGTGGCGCTGCTGCCGCTGATATCCATTCCAGAGCTGGAAACCTGGGTGGAAACGTGGGCGTTTTCTGAAACCATCCACTCACGCTCTTATACGCATATCATCCGTAACATCGTCAACGATCCGGCGATTGTGTTTGACGATATCGTCACCAACGAACAGATCCAAAAGCGCGCGGAAGGTATCTCCAGCTATTACGATGAGCTGATTGAGATGACCAGCTACTGGCATCTGCTGGGCGAAGGTACGCACACCGTGAACGGTAAAACCGTCACCGTGAACCTGCGCGAGCTGAAAAAGAAACTGTATGTCTGCCTGATGAGCGTCAATGCGCTGGAAGCGATTCGCTTCTACGTCAGCTTCGCCTGTTCTTTCGCCTTCGCCGAGCGCGAACTGATGGAAGGCAACGCCAAAATCATTCGTCTCATCGCTCGCGATGAAGCTCTGCACCTGACCGGCACCCAGCATATGCTGAACCTGCTGCGCAGCGGCGTGGATGATCCGGAAATGGCGGAAATTGCCGAAGAGTGCAAACAAGAGTGTTATGACCTGTTCGTGCAGGCGGCGGTGCAGGAAAAAGAGTGGGCCGACTATCTGTTCCGCGACGGTTCGATGATTGGCCTCAACAAAGACATTCTGTGTCAGTACGTTGAGTACATCACCAACATCCGTATGCAGGCCGTTGGGCTGGATCTGCCATTCCAGACCCGCTCTAACCCTATCCCGTGGATCAACACCTGGCTGGTGTCCGATAACGTGCAGGTAGCGCCGCAGGAAGTGGAAGTCAGCTCGTATCTGGTTGGGCAGATTGACGCGGAAGTCGATACTGACGATCTCAGCAACTTCCAGCTCTAATGAGCCGCGTTATTCTGCGCATCTCTGGCACGCGCCTGCTGTGCCAGGATGAACATCCATCACTGCTGGCAGCGCTGGAATCTCACAACGTTGAGGTCGAATACCAGTGTCGCGAAGGCTACTGCGGCTCCTGCCGTACCCGGCTGGTGTCCGGCCAGGTTGACTGGCTGACCGAGCCGCTGGCCTTTATTCAGCCGGACGAAATTTTGCCCTGCTGCTGCCGGGCAAAAGGTGACATCGAAATAGAGATGTAACGGTGAGCGCGCCATGCGTGCGCTCACTTCCACTTCAATCCTTCCTTCAACTCATCCCCCAACGAAAAATCACCGCAATAACCGCCGGCAAAAGGCGATATACGCCACAAAACCCGGCATCATATTTTCGATTAACGCGCGAATATGTTCGATATCAAACAAAAATACGCATTCATGTGACTTAATGATCTCAAAACGAACATTGAGGACACAAAATGGACAGCGCCTCTGCACATGAATATGACGCGATTATCATCGGTGGCGGTGCTACCGGTGCCGGGATCGCCCGCGACTGCGCGCTGCGTGGCCTGAAGATTGCTCTCGTTGAGCGCTTTGATATCGCCACCGGCGCAACCGGCCGCAATCACGGCTTACTGCACAGCGGCGCGCGGTACGCAGTGACCGACGGTGAATCCGCCCGCGAATGCATCAGTGAAAATCAGATCTTACGCCGCATCGCCCGCCACTGCATTGAACCCACCAGCGGCCTGTTTATCACTCTGCCGGACGATGACTTCGGCTATCAGCAAACCTTTATCAATGCCTGCACCAGCGCGGGCATTCAGGCCGAAGCGATTGATCCGGCGTTGGCTCGGCGTATTGAACCGGCGGTCAATCCCGCGTTGGTCGGCGCCGTTCGCGTGCCGGATGGCACCGTCGATCCTTTCCGCCTGACCGCCGCCAATATGCTCGACGCCCGCGAACACGGGGCCACGATTTTCACCGGGCATGAAGTCACCGGCCTTATCCGCCAGGGCGATCGGGTACGTGGCGTCACGCTGTATCATCACGCCAATGGGCAAACGCGCGATCTGTATGCACCGGTGGTAGTCAACGCCGCCGGGATCTGGGGGCAACGCATTGCCGAATATGCGGATCTGAAAATCCGTATGTTCCCGGCCAAAGGCTCGCTGCTGATTTTCGAAAGCCGCATTAACCAGCACGTTATCAACCGCTGTCGCCCTCCGGCCGACGCCGACATTCTGGTGCCCGGCGATACCATTTCGCTTATCGGTACCACTTCCACGCACATTGACTACCAGGACATTGACCGCTGCCGCGTCACTGCCGATGAGGTCGATATTCTGCTGCGCGAAGGTGAAAAGCTGGCACCTGTCATGGCCAATACACGTATTTTGCGTGCCTACTGCGGCGTCCGTCCGCTGGTTGCCAGCGATGACGACCCAAGCGGACGCAACGTCAGCCGCGGCATCGTGTTGCTCGATCACGCCGAGCGTGACGGTCTGGAAGGCTTTATCACCATTACCGGCGGCAAGCTGATGACCTATCGGTTAATGGCCGAATGGGCCACCGACGCCATCTGCCGCAAGCTCAATTACAACCGCCCTTGCACCACCGCCGACACGCCGCTGCCCGGCTCGCAGGAACCGGTCGAGAAAACGCTGCAACGGATGATTTCCCTGCCCGCACCGCTGCGCGGCTCCGCTGTCTATCGTCACGGTGACCGCACCCCAACATGGCTGGGCAACAGCCGTCTGCATCGCAGCGTGGTCTGCGAATGTGAAGCCGTCACAGCGGGAGAAGTTGAGTATGCGGTCGAAAATCTGGCGGTGAACAATCTGCTGGATCTGCGTCGCCGCACCCGCGTCGGCATGGGCACTTGCCAGGGAGAGCTGTGCGCCTGTCGGGCCAGCGGTTTGCTGCAGCGCTTTAATGTCACCACCTCGACGCAATCTCTGGCGCAGCTTTCAAACTTCCTCAATGAGCGCTGGAAAGGCGTGCAGCCGATTGCCTGGGGCGATGCGCTACGCGAAAGCGAACTGACCCGCTGGGTTTATCAAGGGTTGTGCGGGTTACAAAAGGAGCCTGAAGATGAAATTTGATAGCGTTATTGTCGGCGGTGGCCTTGCCGGGCTGCTGTGCGGACTCCAGTTGCAAAAATCCGGCCTACGCTGCGCCATCGTCAGCCGGGGCCAGAGCGCGCTGCACTTCTCTTCAGGTTCTCTGGATCTTCTGAGCGCCCTGCCCGACGGGAAACCAGTCACCGATATCGCCCAAGGGCTGACGGCATTGTCGCAACAATCCCCCAATCATCCTTACGTCCGCGTGGGTACCGACAATGTGCGGCACTATGCTCGTCAGACGCAGACGCTGCTGAGGGAATGCGGAGTCAACATGCACGGCGATGTCCAACAGGTTCATCAGCGCATCACGCCGCTAGGTCTACAGCGCGCCGCCTGGCTAAGCCCGCTAGAGGTCCCCGTCTCACCGCTGTCTCAGGGGCATATCCGGGTGGTCGGTATCAGTGGTTTTCTCGACTTTCAGCCCCATCTTGTCGCCGGTTCACTGCAACAGCAGGGGCTAAGCGTCGATATTGCCGAAATAGATTTACCGGAGTTGGATGCCCTGCGTGAGAACCCGACCGAATTTCGGGCGGTGAATATAGCCCGCGTGCTGGATGAGAAATCGCTGTGGCAGCCGCTATATGAAGCGCTGCTGCCGCTGTGCGAAAGCTGCGATACGCTGCTGATGCCGGCCTGTTTTGGCCTGCGCGATAGTTCGCTGTTTGACTGGCTTAACGCTCATCTTCCCTGCTCATTGTCTCTGCTCCCCACTCTGCCACCTTCAGTACCGGGAATGCGTCTGCACTCGGCGCTACAAAGGCAGTTTATCGCCCAGGGCGGCACCTGGATGGCGGGTGATGAAGTGGTTCGCATAAGCCATTGCGACGGTGACATTAGTGAAATCTGGACCCGCAACCACGGGGATATTCCGCTGCGCCCGCGCTTTGCCGTACTCGCCAGCGGCAGCTTCTTCAGTAACGGCCTGACCGCCGAGCGCGAACGCATTCGCGAAACGATTCTGGGGCTGGATATTCTCGCGCCTTCGCCGCGCGCACAGTGGTATCACCAGGACTTTTTTGCCTCACAGCCGTGGCAACAATCCGGCGTCGTTGTCGATGATGCCCTGCATCCTTCACTGCACGGGGTTACGCTCTCCAACCTGTTTGCCATCGGTTCAGTGCTGGGTGGGTTCGATCCTATCGCGCTGGGCTGTGGCGGTGGGGTCTGCGCTATCAGCGCCATGCATGCCGCGCAGCACATTATTGAATTAGCGGGAGGTCAGGCATGAGCCAGCAAAGTTTCGAAAACTGCATTAAATGCACCGTCTGCACCACCGTTTGTCCGGTGAGCCGCGTCAATCCACGCTATCCGGGGCCGAAACAGGCCGGGCCGGACGGTGAACGTCTGCGGCGTAAAGACAGCGGACTGTACGATGATGCGCTGAAATACTGCATTAACTGTAAGCGCTGTGAAGTGGCGTGCCCATCCGATGTCAAAATTGGCGACATTATACAGCGCGCCCGCGCCGATTATGGCCACGCGAAACCGGGACTGCGCGATGCCATCCTCAGCCACACCGACCTGATGGGTACGCTGTCCACGCCGTTTGCCCCCATCGTTAACGCCGCCACCGGCTTGAAACCGGTACGCCAGCTGTTGGATACGGCGCTGAAAATCGACCATCGCCGCAGCCTGCCCAAATATTCCTTCGGCACTTTCCGTCGCCGCTATCAGCGCATCGCCAAAAGCCAGGCGCAGTATGCCGAGCAGGTCGCCTTCTTCCACGGCTGCTATGTGAATTACAACCACCCGCAGCTGGGGCTGGATATGATCCGCGTGCTCAATGCGCTAGGCATTGGCGTCCAGCTATTGAGTAAAGAGAAGTGCTGCGGCGTG
The DNA here is from genome assembly GCF_040149365.1 of Kluyvera huaxiensis. Lineage (NCBI taxonomy): Bacteria > Pseudomonadati > Pseudomonadota > Gammaproteobacteria > Enterobacterales > Enterobacteriaceae > Kluyvera > Kluyvera huaxiensis. The sequence goes on along the minus strand of NZ_JBEFLV010000002.1, from coordinate 300,719 downwards.
CCGTTAATTGCCAATGGTTTCTTCGAAAAGGCGCGGCGTCAGGCGCAAAGTAATGTGACATCGCTGCGGGAAGCGATTGTTGAAAAGCACATTCCGGTGCTGGCGACTTCTTCCACCTGTACCTTCACGCTGCGGGATGAGTATCCGCACCTGCTGGAGGTCGATAACCACGATCTGCGCGACAGCATCGAGCTCGCTACCCGCTGGATTTGGCGCAAGCTGGATGCGGGTGCAGAGCTGCCGTTAAAGCCGTTGCCGCTCAAAGTGGTCTATCACACGCCGTGTCATATGGAGAAGATGGGCTGGTCGCTGTATACGCTGGAATTACTACGGCGCATTCCGGGGCTGGAACTGCAGGTGCTGGAGTCGAACTGCTGCGGTATTGCCGGGACCTACGGCTTTAAATCCGAAAACTACCCAACATCGCAGGCGATAGGCGCTCCGCTGTTTGCGCAGATTGAAGACAGCGGTGCGGACCTTGTGATAACGGATTGCGAAACCTGTAAATGGCAGATTGAGATGTCCACCAGCAAGCGCTGTGAACATCCCATTTCGTTGTTGGCGCAGGCATTAATTTAAACGTTTCCGTTAGCATTACGCAGTGTATTAATCGCAGTTTTCATTAAATGCTAAAAAGGCTCTTACGTAGAGCCTTTTTTTTGGTACGTTATATCACAACTAACTTAACGTAAATTAATATTGGTCACGAGACCCGATACCTAAGAAATAACGTCAGCTAGCGCTTGGTAACGTCAGTAATCACAACATCATTTTCATCTGAACCGCCACCAATAGTCACTTCATATGTATGCCCGGCTTCCGGCGTCACCGACGCCGTCCATGTGCGATCGAAGCTGTTGTACATTCCCTTTTCTGTAAAGACCCATTTTACAGAGTATGTCTCACCTGCTTTCACCCTGTATTCCATAAAACTTCTATCCGCAAATTTTGAGGAGACAGGCGCGCTACCTTCGACTTTTTTCCCATAGCTAGACTTAATCCCCATGATCGAGAATCGAGCATTGACGCTGTACTCTTTACCAGGTTCACCTGACCATTTCACAATATAAGGGACCGGCTGTAGCAGTTGGCCCGATGCTTGTCGAAGGCTGGTATAAACAGGGCTGTTATCAAAGCGTAAATAGGCCGCATTTGACCCATTATAATCCGGTAACGTGGGCTGAAAAGATGCTGCACATCCTGCCAAAAGAAAAGTGGGAATAACGGCCATAAGAGCAGTAGAAATTGAAGGCACTTGCATATAACACATCCATGATATTGAAAGTTTAAAATTATACTTTTCGCTCTCGCCACTTGACCACTCCCTTAATTAGGGGGCTAAGGCATTATATTGGGTGTGGATAAACTAAAGACAACATCTTCAATTATCGTCTTAATATAAATTTTAAGACATGATGACTTACTGGAATCAGTACATTCGGTAAATGAGGGATAAATTATAAAAGGTGTGGCATTTCGTCGTTATGTGGGCTACCAGAAAAATAAGTTCATGATTGTGGCGATAAACCCCGATTGAGTTGTACTGAAACAGGGGAAGGCCGGAAAACCTTCCCACCAGGAGCTACAAACTGAGCGAATCAACCACGTTAATCCAGCCGTGTTCGCTGGCGACCGGGCGACCGTTCAGCCAGCGGCGCAGCATGTTTAACGCCATCATGGCGCACACTTCCTGACGCACCACTAAACCGTGGCGCGTGTTGCTGAACTTCAGCTGGAGCGCGTACGTTTTGTCAGGAGTGGAGAGCGCCACGTTGATGTGCTCTGACTCCAGGCCACTGACCGCCAGCGCCAGTCCGGCGAAGTGGTTGGTGCGCCGCTCTTCCGCCCAACGCGCGGTTTGTGCCAGGGTTTCATCCTGCGCGGGAACCACTTCACTGGCCAACAGCGGCGCACCGGCACGGGAAAGTTGAAGCGCCAGTAACCCGCTGGTGAACTGCTCGCTCAACGTCAGGCTCAGCTGTTTTTCTTTTAGCACGCGGGCAATCTGCGCGGGCAAGCCTTCAATACCTTCAAAAATCAGACTTTCGCCAGCGACCTTCTGTACTTCAGGCCATAGCGCCAGCATCGCTTCACGATGTTCGGCAGGCCCGGTAAGCTTCAATTCGATGATCGGCATTGACGAGCGGTAGCCCATGGTAACACCCGGCGGCAGGTCCAGATGTTGCAGACTCTGGGCGAGGTCGCTTTCGGAACGCCCAAAGGTGGTCAGACGCAGGCAGACCGGCGGTTCCCCTACGGGATAACGCTGGCGAATACGCGGCAGGATCTCTTTTTCGACCATCACTTTAAATTCGGACGGTACGCCAGGAGTGAAGAACATCAGGCAGCGATTGAGCCGTACGGCAAAACCGCAGGCAGTACCAACAGGGTTATCGATAAATTCGGCGCTGGCAGGAATTTCCGCCTGCTTGCGGTTGCTTGGCGCCATCACACGGCCACGCTCGGTAAAAAAGCGTTCCATGCTGGCCAGCCATTCTTCATGCAGAATCAGCGATTCGCCCTTCGCCGTCGCGGCGGCCAGCGCGCTTAAGTCATCGCTGGTTGGACCCAGACCGCCATTGACAATTAAGACATCAGCCTGCGTGCTACGCTCCCGCAGGATAGCCACCAGATCATCCAGGTTATCGCCTACGGTGTTACGCCGTGACAATGGAATGCCCTGCTGAAAACAAAAATCGGCAAGCCAGGCAGCGTTTGTATCGACAATCTGTCCCGATAAAACTTCGTCGCCCGTTGACAGCATCTCAACCGTTATCATTACTTACTCCAGTAAAAAGAGAACGGTTTACTATAGCGCAAGGTAGGGATTTAAAAAGGGAAAACTGGCGCAGCAGTGCGCTGCGCCGGGTGAGATTAGAACGACGCGCTCACGCCAACATAAGGGCCATCGGCCACTGCGTTGTCACGATTGCCGTCTTTACCGGCGAGATTCAGGTAACGGTAACCGGCTTCAATGCTGATTGGACGCATGATGGTGTAGCGTGCGCCAGCATTCGCTTCGGTGTAGCTTTCGATGCCGCTGGAGAGTGAGTCTGGAGAGTAGTAGTACTCACCAAACAGACGCAGGCTGTCGCCGATTTTCCACTGCAGGCCGCCGCCGACCGCGGCCGCATAGCCGGAATCGCTGTCGTTCGGATCGGTGTAAAGCGCCTTACCACCAACCGTTGCCATCAACGGCCCCAGAGGGATATTCAGGCCCAGCCCCAGGCCGGCAACGTCGCCGTCATCGTCGCTGTGCGTCCAGTTACCGGTTAACGCCAGGCCCGATGTTTCGGTGCCAACGCCAAAGCCGAGGTTGGTATAATCTTTACCGGCCTGGCCATTAAAACTGATAGCACTCGCCGACGCTGAGACAAACATCAAACCTGCGAGGCCAAATAACACGCTCTTTTTCATCTTAATCCTTTCACGCAAACGCAAAAATAAATGCCCATAAACAGCTGAATTGTACTGGGATACAGTCAGGATTCAATGTCCTGAACGGGCAATAAACGATGGGATTGTAACCAAGTACAACCCCATATACGGGACAATGATAATTGATATTTATTCAATAATGCAGAACTATTATACGCTACGGGATTTGCTGACTAACCCACAGCTTAAGCTGATGGCGAGAGACCTTGATTCCCGTTCCCTTCATCGCGTCGGGTAACACCAGCCAGCGGTAAGGTTGCTGAAACCCTGCCAGCTTGTCCTTCACCCATATGGCCATTTCGGGCAAATCCAGCGTAGATTCAGCATCGACGATGGCAACCGGGCGCTGCCCGAATTCAGGGCTGTCAACCGGCACCACAAAGACCTGCGATACCGCCGGATGCTGAGCAATCACCTTCTCCACCGCTTCGGGCTGAATGCCTTCGCCGCCGCTGAAAAAGAGGTTATCCAGCCGCCCTATCACCCGCAGCTTACCCTCGGACATCTCACCGCGATCGCGAGTGGCGAACCAGCCTTGTTCATTCAGCAGCGAGACTAACTCACCGCCACGCCAGTAGCCTGCCGCCATGCTCGTCGCCCGCAGCCAGATTTCGCCGTTAACCAGTCGCAGTTCGCGCCCCGGAAGCGGCGTACCCACATCGTCGCCGCCGTTGGCTTCCCGCGCGCATACGGTAGAGGCAAACTCGGTCAGGCCATAGCCGCAAAAGGTGCGAATCCCCTGCTGTGCTGCCCGTGTGGTTAGCTCAGCAGGAATGGCGGCCCCGCCAAGCAGTACGGCTTTCAGGCTTAACGGCTGGTTATCGTTGAGCAACCGCCACAGCTGCGTGGGTACCAAAGAGGCATGAGAACAACCGGCCAGCGCCTGCGCCAGCGGATGTTCGCTTATCGCCATCTGCCCGCCCGCCAGCAGCCAGCGCCAGAAAATACCCTGCCCGGAAACGTGGAACAGCGGCAGCGACAGCAGCCAGCAGTCGCCTGGACCAAACGGCATCAGGCTTAACACCCCATCCGCGCTGGCAAGATGCGCCGCAGCGCTGTGCACGGCGGCCTTGGGTAGCCCCGTCGAGCCGGAGGTGAGCGTCATAGAAACATAACGCTGCGCCTGCCAGTCAACATCGACATATCCGGATGCCAAATGCAGGCGTAACGGAGCCAAACCGTAGTGCTCGTCTGCTTCAAGGTTCAGAAAATGATGCAGCGTTAAACCCGGCAGCAGCTCACTGACCAACGCCGACGGTAAACGTGGATTCAGCGGTAGGATACGCGCCCCACACTGCAACAGCGCGAGCCAGGCCAGCACCGCTTCAGGACGGTTTCGCGCGCACAGCGCAACGCCATCGCCAACGTTAACGCCTTGCGCCTGAAAACCCGCAGCCAGCTGGTCGATGTGCTGGCATAGAGTCGACCAGCTTAGGGTTTCATCATCCAGACGTAGCGCTGGCGCATCGCCGCGTAGGGCTCGCCAGTGCCGCCACGGCCAGGTCGCAAACATCACAGTAACGGCTCCATATCCTCAATCGCCCCGCACGGCAGCGCGCTTTCCGGCCAGCAGCGAATCAGCTGCGTCTGCATCAGATTCAGCGTATCCAGGCCGGGCATGGTCTGCGGAGTTAACCAGGCGGCAATACGCGCCAGTTGGGTTAAGCCAAGGCTCGATTCAAGGGAAGAGCTGATAACCGCCGTCAGCCCAAGCGCATGCGCGGCCGCCACCTGTACTTTTACGCGCGCAAGGCTACCGGTGAGCGTGGGTTTTATCACCACCGCCCGAAGGCCCGGTTCGGCCTCAAAGCGGAAATCCGCTTCACGCAGGCTTTCATCCCAGGCGATAGCGATACCCGTTTCACGGGCAAACGCGCGGGAATCGTCGCGGGTTTTGCACGGTTCTTCGAGGAAGGCAATACGTGCGCGGTAATCCGGGTTGACGTATTTGGCGAACTGCTGGGCCTTCAGAGGCGTCCAGGCGCGATTAGCGTCAAGACGCAACGTCAGATCGGGAATCGCTTCCAGCAGCAGGTTCACCACCATGCCGTCACGCACCGCTTCATAAAGCCCAACTTTAACCTTGGCCACCTTTTCACCGGACATTTCCGCCAGCCTAATCACCAGCTCATCCGGATCGCCCGTACACAGCGGCGCGGCGCGATAGTCTGCCGCCTGCGGTAGCTCATCGTTGAGCTCCGCCAGCGCACAGCTGATACCGAAGGCCACAGAAGGTTGCGCGGGGAATTCGAGGTCTTCGCCCTGACGCCAACGATGAACCCAGGCGAGCAGCACCGACTGCGCATCGTCCAACGTCTCGTGGCTAAATCCCGGCAAGGGGGAGATTTCTCCCCACCCATCACGTTCGCCATCACGCAGGTAGACGAATAGCCCGTCGCGGGTTTTCAGCCGCCGTTCACGCAGAACCACACCCGCGTCCATCGGGATCTGCCAGCGGTAAACCTGCGCGCTACGCATTACGGATTCCGTTTGTATTTGCTGAAGTCCGGCTGGCGTTTTTCGTTGAACGCATTACGCCCTTCCTGGCCTTCTTCGGTCATGTAGAACAGCATGGTCGCGTTACCGGCCAGCTCCTGAAGACCCGCCTGACCATCGCAGTCGGCGTTGAGCGCCGCTTTCAGACAGCGCAGCGCCATCGGGCTGTTTTGCAGCATTTCGCGACACCAGCGCACGGTCTCTTTTTCCAGATCTGCCAATGGAACTACGGTGTTCACCAGGCCCATGTCCAGCGCGGCTTTCGCGTCGTACTGACGACACAGGAACCAAATCTCACGGGCTTTTTTCTGGCCGACGATACGCGCCATGTAGGAAGCACCCCAGCCGCCGTCGAAAGAGCCGACTTTCGGGCCGGTCTGACCGAAGACAGCATTTTCCGCCGCAATCGTCAGGTCACACATCATATGCAGCACGTGGCCACCGCCGATGGAGAAGCCAGCCACCATAGCAACAACTGGTTTTGGACAGGTACGAATCTGACGCTGGAAGTCGAGCACGTTCAGGTGATGCACGCCGCTGTCGTCCTGGTATCCGCCGTAGTCGCCGCGAACTTTCTGGTCGCCGCCTGCGCAGAAGGCTTTATCGCCAGCACCGGTTAAGATAATCACCCCGATGTTATCGTCATAGCGCGCATCGGACATCGCCTGAATCATCTCTTTCACCGTTAGCGGGCGAAACGCGTTGCGTACCTGCGGGCGGTTAATAGTGATTTTGGCAATGCCGTCGGCGGATTTTTCATAAAGGATATCGGTAAAACCTTCAGAACAGTCGTGCCACTCGGCAGGGGCGTACAGCATAGCTTCATCAGGATAAATCATAACGTGTCCTATTATCAGAGAGGCAAAATCTGCGCCAGGCACGCGACCACGCCAGCGGGATTTTCCCGGTGCGCGTTGTGCCCGGCATCACGAATAATGCGGCAAGGGAGCGAGAGTTCCTCCGCGATGGCGCGAAACTTAGCGTCACGCTCACCGCAGAGATACCAGAAAGGTGTATGGCAACGACGCAGCGCCGGACGCAGATCGTCCTGCACCGCCAGCGACGTCGCCAGCAGCATCGTGGCCAGAGAGCCGCCGTCGTTAGCCTGACGCAGCATTACCAGCGCATCACGCTGAGCCGCCGTCAGGCTGGAAAATACCGGCTGTTGATACCAGTCATGGAACACGTCCGCCAGCGGCTGAGTGGCAAAGCGCTGCGCCCAAAGTTGGTCGCTGTGCAGACGTTGCTGACGTGCGCTGGCATCCGTCAACCCAGGGTGAGCCCCTTCGACAATTACCCCTGCCAGGCCTTCTGGCCGCGAGCAGCAGGCGTAATACATTGCAATCCGTCCGCCCAGCGAGTATCCCACCAGCCAGTAATTGAGTATGTTGTAACTAAGCAGCGTTGCTTTGAGCATTTCTGCCACGCCGTCAAAGCCGTCAACCCGCAGAGAGGAAGATCCGCCGTGTCCGGGCAGGTCGACATACAGCCGGTTGGCGCGGGGAAATGCCTCGCCGACCGGCTGCCATTCGCGATGATCGCCAGAAAAACCGTGCAGGAAAACCAACCATGGCTGCGTCGGCTCTCCGCGTTCGGCGACGGCGTGCAAAATCATAGCTGGCTGACCTGCGCCAGAAGATGCTGCAAGGTTTGCGCGCCGTCGGTGTCGTTCACCACCAGTTCAATCACCGTGGTCGCCGGTGTGCACCACGCGGTGCTCAGCGCTGACTCCAGCGCGTCCCAATCCTGCGGCTGCTGGTAGCGTAAGCCAAACATCTTTGCCGCATGTTCAAAATGCACGTTCTGCGGCATGGCGTAAAAGCGTTCACGCTCAGATACCGGGGTTGGCAGCAGGGAGAAAATCTGCCCGCCGTTGTTGTTGACGATAATCAGCACCATCGGCGCCGAGACCTGACGCAGCAGCGCCAGCGCGTTGAGATCGTACAACGCAGAGAGATCGCCGACGATAGCCAGAGTCGGCCGGGCGCTGGCACGCTGCACGCCCGCCGCGGTCGAGATCAGCCCGTCAATACCGCTGGCACCGCGGTTGCTGTATACCGGATAACCCGCAGGAAGTTGACCCAGCGCGTCAATCAGGCGGACCACCAGGCTGTTGCCAACGAAAAGCTGCCCCTGATCCGGCAGGTAGCGGCGAATACGGTGCGCCAGCTGCGCTTCACCAAAGTGGTCGCTCTGCTCGGCCACCGTTTGCCAGGCCTGCTCGGCAAGAGTGGGAATGATTTTGGCCCACGGGGTGCGTTTCTCCGCCGGGTGTTGCTCCAACCAGCGGTCAATATGGCACACCAGTCGGCGTCCGCGATGATGCGCCGGGTCAAGGCGACCGGGGAGATTATCCACCAGCCAGTATTCATCGGGCTCACATGACGACTGCCATTGCAGCACCCGTTTGCCGGTTAAGCTGCTGCCGAGCTGCACCACAATCTGCGCCTGCTCCAGTTCGCTTATCGCGGCGGGATTCCCTAACCACAAATCAGCGCACGGCAGCGGCTGCCCGGTTTGCGAAAGCACATCGCCAATCAGCGGCCAGCCTAGCGTTTTCGCCCAGTCGGCAACCTGTTTGCCCTCTTCCGCACTCATGCGCCCGGCAACCACCACGCCGCGCTTCTGTCGCCAGAAGAACCAGTCACGCTGTGCGGCGCTCTCCTGATGCAGCGCTTCGCGCAGCCAGGGTTTATCGCTCTGCCACCAGTCGCCCAGCGCCTGCTGCCAGCTTAAACCGGTCTCATCCATATCGCCGTACAGCGGTTCAGCAAACGGGCAGTTGATGTGTACACCGCCGCTGTGAAGGGAACCTAATGCGCCATCCACCACCGAGACCAGCCAGCGAGCCGGAATGTCATGGCTTGGGCGCGGCAGCGATACGGTTTGTGAGGGATGAGAAGCAAACATGCCCGGCTGGCGAATGGCCTGGTTCGCCCCGCAGTCAATCAGCTCCGGCGGGCGATCCGCAGTCAGTAGAATAATTTTTTCACCGGTTAAACCCGCTTCAATCAGCGCGGGATAAAGATTGGCGACAGCCGTACCGGACGTGACAATCACCGCCACCGGCTGCTGGCTGACTTTGGCCAACCCTAATGCCAGGTGCCCCAGACCGCGCTCGTCGAAATGGGTGTGGTGAATAAAAGTGCGATTCTCCGCCGCCGCCAGGGTAAGTGGCGTCGAACGTGATCCCGGCGCAATGCAGATATGCCGCACGCCGTGACGGGTTAATGCTTCAAGGATCACCGCCGCCCAGCGTCGGTTAAATGCGCTTACTGACATGAAATTGTCCGGTATCAAATATTGCGGCTCAGTATAAGTTCTACGAAAGAGTAGGATCTTGATATGAGTCGATAATGTTTTATTCAGAGAACAGTAATGAACGGAGTCCCGCCGCTTTGTTTTCGATTTCCTGCCATTCCTGTTCGGGATCGGAGCCTTCCACGATACCGGCGCCGGCATACAGCCGTAGCGTATTACCTTCGACCATCGCCGAGCGCAGCGTGACGCAAAACTCGCTCTGACGACGGGAGAGAATTCCAGCCGACCCGGCATACCATTGCCGGGTAAAGGGTTCTTCGCGTTCGATAAAGTCCAGCGCCGCCGCTCTGGGCAGCCCCGCCACCGCCGCGGTAGGCTGCAATTGCAGCAAACAGCGCGTGTCATCCGCCGTATCCAGTTCGGCCTGAATACGGCGACGCAGATGCTGGACCTTGCGTAGGCGCACAATTTCAGCCGGTAACACATCCAGCGTTTGCGTCATGCCCTGCAGGCGCTGACAAATATCGTCCACCACCAGGCCGTTTTCACGCTGATTTTTATCATCTGCCATCAACCAGTTGCCTAAACGCTGCGCGGTGGCGTCATCATCATGCCCGGCCACGGTGCCAGCCAGCGCTTCGGTATCAAGCTGAAGTCCGCGCCGACGCCATAAACGCTCCGGCGAGGAGCCGAGAAATGTCCGCTGGGCATCAAAGGCCATATAGAAATGATAGCAAGAGAAATTGACCCGGCGGCTTGCAGCCATGAGTGCACCGGCGTTAGGCGCACTGGCGAAAATAAGATCCGTTGCCCGTGCCAGCACCACTTTACTGAATTCGCCGCTGCGAATCGCCTGCGTGGCCTGAGTAATCAGTCGGCACCAGCCCGCTTTGTCAGGACGATTAATTTCGCCTTCCTGCTGCAAGGTGAGTTCGGTCGAGGAGTGCTGTGCAGAGAGTGCGACCAGGCATTGACGGGCGTGTTCAGCATCTTGTTGTAGCGACGTGGCGCTCCACAAATTCAGCCTAAGTACCGCGCGCCCTGCTTCCCGTCGCCAGGTCAGTCGCGGCAAAAACAGCATGCCGTGCTGCGGGTCAAAGGCATTGACGCCGCACAGTCGAATATCGTCGCGTTCCTGCGTCGCCAGAAAATCGTTGGCCTGCGCCAGCGACGAGAAGGTTTTCACCGCGCCAATGGCGGCTATTTCTTCGGAGCCGCTGCGCTGCTGCCAGTAAAACTGCGGCCACAACGACTGGGCGGTCAGCCAGGCCAGCGGGTCGAAAGCATCGCTTAAAGGGAATGAGACTTCAAAAATTCGCGTACCGGGCAATGCTGGAAAATCGTCTGTCAGATGCCCTGACAGGCTCTGCAACGCCGCTAATATCGATCGCACGCGAACCTCCCTATCATAAAAACCACATAGTATACGGGGTACTAAGGATAAAAAGCAGTACCCACGATGAGGGAGCGAAGGACTAATAAGGCAATATCGCACTGAAAAACAACGCTCTTTGCCTTTACTATAGACGCTAATAATTCGGGTTGCCGGATGGCGGCAAGGATAATTATTAGGGGGCTACGCGCTTAGGCTTGCTGAGCCTCGCGCGCCATCCCAACATGCGCTATGCCGTCTTCGTCATAAACGTCGGTCACGGTAACAAAACCGAAATGGGCATAGAAACCGCTAAGATGCGCCTGCGCACCGAGATAAACGGCGCGGTTTGGCCAACGCTGCTGGCAGGTAGCAAGTGCGCGTTCCATCAACTGATAGCCCAGCCGTTCACCGCGCACCGCGGGGCTGACGATCACCCGACCAATTGTCACCGGTTCAACCTCTTCTTCACTGACCAGAATACGGGCGTAGGCCACCAGCGTATCGCCCTGCCAGCCGAGAATATGGCGATTCTCACCGAGCAGATCGTCGCCATCGATATCGAGATAGATACAGGTCTGTTCGACCACGAAGACTTCGCTACGCAGCTTCAGCAGGGCGTACAGTTCCGGGACGGTGAGTTCAGAATGGTGCAAATCTTGCCAGCGAATCATGGTAGGCTCCTTAGACCTTTTTTACCGCCAGGGGCGCGGCACTATGCAATTGACGTTTTTAGGCACATCCGCGGGCGTGCCAACCCGAACCCGCAACGTAACAGCAATGCTGCTGCATCTGCAACATCCGACGCAGCCGGGGCTGTGGCTTTTTGACTGTGGCGAAGGTACCCAGCACCAGTTGCTGAACACCGCGTTTCATCCGGGAAAAATCGAGCGTATTTTTATTAGCCATTTACACGGCGACCATTTGTTTGGCCTGCCGGGTTTAATCTGTAGCCGTTCCATGGCGGGCAACGTCCAGCCGCTGACGATTTACGGCCCAAAAGGGATCAAAGAATATGTCGAAACCAGCCTGCGGCTAAGCGGTTCATGGACCGACTTCCCGCTGGAGATCGTTGAAATTAGTCGCGGCGCTATCCTTGATGACGGCCTGCGTACGGTCACGGCTTATCCGCTAAATCATCCGGTGGAGTGCTACGGTTATCGTGTCGAAGAGCACGACAAACCCGGCGCGCTCGATGGCAAACGACTGATTGCCGCCGGCGTCCCGTTCGGCCCGCTATTTCAGCGGCTCAAAGCCGGTGAGTCCGTCACGCTGGCCGATGGGCGTACGATTGATGGTAAAGACTTTATCGCCCCGGCAACGCCCGGCAAAAAGATCGCCATTTTTGGTGATACCGCCCCCTGCGAGTCCGCGCTGGAATTGGCCCGCGATGTCGATTTGATGGTGCATGAAGTCACCCTCGAAGCGGCGATGGCAGAAAAAGCCAACGGTCGCGGCCACTCATCAACCGAGCAGACCGCCCTGCTGGCGCGGGCCGCCAACGCTAAACGACTTATCGTCACCCACGTCAGCTCACGCTACGATGCTGAAGGCTGTCGCCGACTGCTGGCCGAATGCCGCAACTATTTCCCGGAATGCGAACTGGCGGAGGATTTTGCCACCTTCACGCTGGCATAACGTTTTGCCCTTTGGTGCCGATAACTCTGCTATCGAGATTACGCTTTACCACGCTGAGGGCACCATGGATAACTTCCAGAAAGAGATCGACGACCGGGCTAACCTGACGCTGTCCAACCGTTTTGAGCTGTTGCTCTTCCGGCTGGGCGCAGCGTCACAGAGTGACGCCTCCGAGCTTTACGGCATTAACGTCTTTAAGCTGCGGGAAATTGTCCCGATGCCGAGCTTCACCCGCCCTGCCGGAATTAAACCGCCGCTGATGGGGATGGTGAACATTCGTGACCAGATAATCCCGGTTATCGATCTCGCCGCCGTGGCGGGCTGTACGCCTAAAAACGGGCTGAATATTTTACTTATCACCGAGTATGCCCGGAGCGTGCAGGCGTTTGCCGTCGAGTCCGTTGAGAACATTACCCGTCTGGACTGGACGCAAATCCATACCGCTGAAAAAGCGGTGAACGGTAAATACATCACCAGCATCGCCTGCCTCGACGAGCACGTGGAGAGCAACAATCTGGCGATGGTTATCGATGTGGAACAGATTCTCTACGACATCACGCCAGCCAACCATGACCTGCACGCCAAAGAGCTGAGCCCGCGCAAATTCAATATCAAACCGGGCGCGACGGCCATCGTTGCCGAAGACTCCAAAGTGGCGCGCGCCATGCTGGAAAAAGGGCTGAAAGCAATGGATATCCCGGCGCAGCTGCATGTGACCGGTAAAGAGGCGTGGGAGAAAATCGAACTGCTGGCCGAGGAAGCCGCGAAGGAAGGTATTCCGGTGAGCGATAAAATCGCGCTGGTGCTGACCGATCTCGAAATGCCGGAGATGGATGGCTTCACCCTCACCCGCAAGATCAAAACCGATCCGCGGCTGAAGAATATTCCGGTGGTGATCCACTCATCTTTGTCGGGGAACGCCAATGAAGATCATATCCGTAAAGTGAATGCCGACGGCTATGTTGCCAAATTCGAGATTAACGAACTGGCGTCGGTTATCGAGCAGGTGCTAAATAAGGCCAGCACCAAAGGAGCCGGCCCGCTGCACGCGGTGCGGTAATTAGCAAAGAGAAAGCCGCCAGGATACATGCTGCGATTGACCTGGCGGTAAATTGGTAATGTAGCCATTAAATAAAGGCAACGAGATGTCGGTTGTTCTCCAGTTAGCCAATTCGCTTGTTATCAACCGTCTGCATCATCCATAAATAAATCAGATTCAATTGCGCTATCTTATTTTTAATTGACTGTTCTACGCTGCCATTGATAAGCAGTGGTGACCAGATGGTTAAGTGCGGGGAGACCGGCATCGCGCGGACAACATGGCGACCATCTTTTTTAACCAATGTCACAGCCTGTGTATTTCGTTTTTGATAATCATGTTTTTCATCCAGGCATCCCCGAGCCTCAACTAAAATTGAACACCAACACTCTGGCGTCAACTCGCCGAGAGGAAATATTTTCCCGCCAATATATTTCTCTTTGATTTCAGGTCTGGATGCAACTTGCCATGCATCTCGAGAAAACGTCATAAAAATGGCTTCAGGATTATCTAATTGCGGAATGACATTCAGTAATTCAGGGTTGGATAATTCAGCCTCGATCAATCGGGCTATCGGCCAATCCTTATACATCATCCCTTCAAGATTCACGCCAACACGAATATTACCCGTTTGGGTATTGACAGAAATATTCCACTGCACGCCTTCATGCCCATCGCTCATACCAAAGAAGGGTTTATTGAGCTGACCAAAAGCCCTGCCCTTTACCCCTAGCGTTTCGCAGAATGACTGCAGCAAATCGGCGTACTCAACCGAGTGATGTCTGGAATGAGCGGAATGACTGTTCTTCATTTTAGATTTGGGTTTACTCTCAGAAACGACCGCAGAGTCATAGTCACTTATCAGTGTTATATCATCTTGCACATCAAGAATGGACATCGCTGCTTTATAAGCATCATCGGCGTTGAGATTAAAAAACTCGCGCCTTTTTTGGCGTAATGGACTCAATTTATGATGAAGCAGTTTTTCAAATTTCTTACAGTCATTAACGGCCATACTGTAAGCGACGGCCCAAATAAAATCCCCGGTTGAACTTTTATTTATTTCCTGACATCGGGCGATAGGGTTTCTGGAGGTCATGCCAATTTTACAAACAGGCAAGTCAATATCTGAGACTTCCAGTATATATACATAGCCATTCAATTCTTCAGTCATATTCATCTGTCTGCCGTACGCCAGTCTATTTTTGCATTATGCTGCGATGAAAACGCATAAGCAATTATCATCGCATCCACGCAAAAATCTGTTCGCCTCAATGGTTAAGTTAGCGCCCCTTTGCCGATGGGGGACTAAGTTCATCACCCTGTCACCCGGCCTCCAGCATGCCGAAGCTGACTATCCGCGAGCGCCCCAGCTCTTTCGCGCGATAGAGCGCTACGTCGGCAGCGCGCAGCAGGTTATCGCTCTGCACATGCTGCGGATAGCTGGCCACGCCGATAGAGACATCAACGTGCCCCACATCCACCCCGCCAAAGCGTAGCGGCATCTCGCGCACGCCGTTGAAGATAACCGACGCACAGCGATTAGCGGCCTCTTCATCCATATTGGCCAGCAGAACCAGAAACTCTTCGCCCCCGTAGCGGAAGGCGATGCCGCCTTCACGGACCACGCGTTGAATAATGGCGGCGACGCTTTTGATAACCCCATCGCCCACTTCATGGCCGAAACGGTCGTTGATGTTTTTGAAGTGATCAATGTCGATCATCAAGCAGCTTATTGGTTGTTTATTACGGATTGCCTCGCTCATCTGAGTACCCATAATGTCTTCCAGGTGATGACGGTTACGCAGACCGGTCAGCGGATCGTAAAGCGCTTTTTCCAGCAGGGCATCACGCAGACGCTGGTTGGCTAACGCCAGCCCAAGCGCCTCGGCCATCAACTCCAGATAGCCGCGAAAAGAAGCAGTTTCTTCGTTGATATTCTGGAATGACAGTAGACCGATGGCCTCGCCCTGAGCAATGAGCGGTACACACAGGGTATCTTTCTGACACGACTCTGGCAGGTGATAACAGATGATATCCGGCTCACCGTGCTCCGGGGGATGGCCCTGTCCACGCCGCACCGCCCAGCATTCGTCCGGATGGAATGGCTCATCACTGCCTTGCGGTGAAAGCCACTGGGCAACGCAGCGCATCTGCCAGGGTTCTCTATCAAGAATATAGAGCCGCCCGGCAACGCCTGGAGCGATATTCGGCGCGAAAAGCTCTGCCACATTAATAACATCGGCAAAGTTTTCGCATCCCTGCAAACGCTGGGTCATACGCGCCAACAGTTCACGTATCGCCCAGTTGGCGTCGCGCTCTCTCTCCAGCTGCTGTCGCGCTAAACCATTCTCACGGAAAATACGGATGGCCTGCGCCATATCGCCGATTTCATCAATCTGGTTAAAATTAGGCGTTTCAACAGCGTAATCCTGCGAAGCCAGGCGATGAACCACATCGCTCAGGCGGACCACCGGGCGCAGTACGCGGCGCTTTAAAATAAAACCCATGACGAACAAAAAGAGCAGCGCGGTCAACCCGACCATCACTTCAGACAGGGTGCGTAACGTACGAGAAGCGTTGGTTGCATCGATAATGGCGTCACGCGCACGGTTGTCCAGCATCTGGCGGAAATGGTCTATCCGTTCCTGTACACGCTCCAGCTCCTGTTCATAGACTTTTCCATAGAGCAGCGCTACCGCCTCTTTATCTTCTCCCCGCGCGACGCTTTCGAACGCTGTTTTCTGCTCATCCAGCAATTCATCGGCAATCTGCAGCCCTTCATGCAGCAGCGTCAGCTCCTCCTGGGTGGCACCAGAATCTTTCAGTTTCGATAACCGATATTCTACTTTTTTCTGGGACGCAGCTTTCTGCTGATAATCATTCAACACATCGGGATCTTTCGCCAAAACGTACAGGCGAGCCAGGTCAGATAGCTCCCAGGCATCCGTTTCTACTTCACTGGTAAGCTGATCGAAAACCTGCCGCTGCTCTACCGCCTGGCGTTCGGTATTATCTGCGTTGGACGCCATCACCATGACGATGCCGGAGATAATCGTCAGGCATACCGTCGCGCTATAGGCCCAGTTCGTGATTGTGGCTATTCGCACCTGTTGATTCCTTCTGCGACAGATAATAAATAAGCATTACTGAAATTATAGGAAATGCATGATTTCGCGTAAAAATAAAAAGGCGGCCCCAAGGCCGCCTTCTGTTATCGTCTTCTTACTATAAATCTGGAGGGTTTTTCCCTTCCTCAATAAACTCTTCGTCCAGCCCTTCCACGTTCCCAGCGTGGTCGCGTCCGGAAAACAGATTCCAGCAAGCAAGAAATAGCGCCGCAATCAGTGGGCCTATCACGAAGCCGTTGATACCATATATTTCCATGCCGCCGAGGGTCGTAATCAGAATGAGATAGTCCGGCATTTTGGTGTCTTTCCCCACCAGCAGCGGACGCAAAATATTGTCCACCAGCCCGACGATAATCACGAAGAAGCCGACAATAAACAGCCCTTGCCACACCTGCTGCGTGGCAAAAAGGAAAATGGCCGCAGGTACCCAGATAATCGCCGAGCCGACAGCAGGCACCAGTGAGAGAAACGCCATCAACGCACCCCACAAAACGCTGCCGTCGATACCGACAATCGCGAAGGCGATGCCGCCGAGCGTGCCTTGAACGACCGCAACCACCGCCGTACCTTTTACCGTCGCACGCGTCACGCCGACAAATTTGGCGAACAGATGCTGTTTGGCAAAATCAGAAAGCGGCAGTGAATCCAGAATCTGGCGCACCAGAAACGGCCCGTCTTTGAGCAGGAAGAACAGCAGATACAGCATGATGCCGAAGCTTATCGCAAAGCCGAAGGTCCCCTTGCCGATAAGAAAGGCGCTGCCCGCCAGGTACTGTCCACCCTGTAAGGCAAATTCCGAGAGTTTTTTCTGGATCTGCGCGGCATTATCCAGATTGTGCTCCACCAGAAATCCTTTGGCCCATCCCGGAAGATGAGAAAAAATACTGGCGACCACTTCAGGAAACTGGGTGTTGTTCTGCTGCAGTTTGGTATCGACCACGCTCAACTCAAGCGCCAGCGAGGACAAAATCACCATTAAAGGAATAAAAACAATCAGGCAGATAATGCCGATGGTGAGCAATGATGCCAGCCCATTACGGTCGCCCAGCGCGCTGCGCAGCTTATTTTTAACCGGGTTAAAGACCACGGTTAATACCGCAGCCCACAAAATAGCGGAGAAATAAGGAGAGAGAACATCAAAGAATGCCCAGGTGACGAGGGCAAGAATAAAAATGAAAAAGCCTTTGGCCAGTCCGTTAAAGCGCATTGGTGGATCCTGTAGCGTGGAAACTGTCTCGACTATAGAGGCGTTTAGCCGGATTTACCAACCAGGACACTGACTTTAAACCCAAATGACCATTTTTCCGGATATTTCACCCTCGCCATCAATTCCCGGGAATATCCCCCATGCCGCTACGATAATTTCTGGCTTTGCCGACTTTGCCGATAAATAGCCAGTGCGGGCAGCGTATGGATAAGTAGCATACGGACCAGATGATTGGCCATGACAAATCCCGCATCGGCCTTTAGCATCAGAGCGGCAAAGGACATGGTTTCGACGCTGCCGGGAGCCCAGGAGAGCAGCAATAAATAGAAGGGATAATCCACCAGCAAAGAGGCCATCCAGGCCATCAGCACGGTGATACCCAGCCCTATCGCAGTAAGCTGGAGCGAAGACCACAGGTGGCGGCCAAATTCATGTAATGAAAAAAGGGTGAAATGATGGCCTAGCAGCATCCCCATCAGCACCATGCTCAGCTGATTGAGGACATCCGGGAAATAGAGCGTTTCTGCGGCCAACGGATGCAGCGCGGCGGCGCAAAACAGCGAGGTCAGCATAAACGGCGCGGGGAAATGATAGCGCTCAAGCAGCTTTCCCAACGCATAGCCTGCGGCAACAATCGCGGTCAGCCACAGCAAATTATTCACGGAGTAAAAAGCGGCTGGAGCCGGTTCTAAACTACCTTCCGCGCCACCACGTGAAATAAAGCCAGCCAGTAGAGTCAGCACAATCAGCCGCAATGAATGTGAAATCACAATTTTTTGCGGCGGCGTTTTGATATGCGAGGCCAGGGCCAGCACCGCGGCCATCGCCCCCGGAACGGCGCCCAGCAGGGCCTCGTCTTTACTCCAGCCTAATTTTCGCTGACACCAGAAATAACAGAGCGTGAATTGTAACGATAAACAGAGCAGCAAGAGGCCGAAAAACAGTCCAATCTCCAGCCCTTCGCTAAAGGAAAAATGGCGCATTAACAGCCCAATCGATGTTCCCAGCGAGAGCTGTATCAAGGTAATGCTACCGGATAGCGTTGGCACTGTGCCAACGAAGCGCGTGAGCAGAAAAACCGTCATCAGCGAACCAAACATCATGCCAAGTGGAATATGGCACAGGACAAAAACCTGACCAACCAGGATGCATAAGATGAAGCTTAACAGCCATTTCATATGAGACCCCGATGAATTCGACCGATCACGATTTCAGCTCGCTGCACAGTTAATACAGATTAGCGTAGTGCTGATAGAATAAAACGGGCTATGTATTTATCGCCCGGTTATTCATCCGCTGGCGTTATTGGCTTATTTTACGTAATTCAGTGACGGGTACACCGCCGATCCCCCAGTTATCGGTTTCAACCTCATCAATCACCACAATCGTGGTATTAGGATTTTTATTCAGAACATCAACCAATAATTGGGTGACGCCGGCCATGAGCCGTTTTTTCTGCTCATCCGTTGCGCCTTCTTTGGTAATTTTTATATTGACATAAGGCATGTTCATTTCTCCTGTAGGGTAGAGGTGGTCGTTGTTTTGCTCAATATTAAAATGCGCAGATGCGGTTATGATTTTGTTTTTCGGTATTGTAAATGGCTAATACCCGCCGCGATAAATAATGCCCCCGCGCCGAGTAGCGTCGGCCCGGTAAGACTCTGCCCGCGGCTGTCAAATACGCTAACCATCAGCGGCCCGGCAATTTGCCCCACGCCATAGGTTAAGGTCACAAGGCCGAGCAGATTCACTTTTTGCGGTGCGTTGAGTTTTTTCGCCAGCGGCATCACCAGTGAGCTGGTGCCCATAAATGTCGCGCCAAAGCCGATACAGCCTAGCGTGAGCAGAATAGAAGAATGGGTCATCGCCGCCAGCACCACGCAGCAGGCCTGGACAATCAGATTAATACTCAGGCACGGCAGGAGCTTCCATTTACCGGCAGCCCATAGCCAGCCGTAGCAGCCGGGAATCACCGCCAGACCCACAACCGACCAAATATGTTCGGCGATAAAGGTCTCCCCCAATCCTTTTGCCATCACCGGCAAATAGGTGGCGACAATAATATAGCCAAACCCAGCCAGGCCATATAACAGGGCCAGTAGCCACCATTGAATACTGTTGTCAGCTTTTACTGACTGGGCCATCGCCTTGGGAATATGGGCATCGCGGGGTAATAAAATCCACATGACCGTCAGCAATACGCCTGAAATAAAGGAAGCCCCTAGCCAAAGCATTTTTGCACTCAGCAGATGCGCGACGCCGGCGATGACATATTCATTACCGATAAAAATCCCGACGCCAACCCCGGAAAATAACGAGGCAACCACCGCAGGATGATGGCTGTGCTGGAGAACCAGCATGGCGCCAAATATCATCATTCCCGCACTCGCCACGCCGGCGAGGAATCGAATGAGGATGACCACTTCAGGTATCGTGACGACCGCCATCAATAAAATCAGCAGCCCGGTGATGAGCGCAACCGCCAACAGCATGCTCTTGAGATGGGCCAGACGATTAAAAACGCCAAACGAAAACAGCAGGCTGCCGAAAAGATATCCCGCATAGTTGGCGCTCGCAATCAGCGACAGTTGCGAAAAGGTAAAAAGCCCTTCATGCAACATAACGGGCAGCATCGGCGTATAGAGAAAACGTCCAATCCCCATCCCCAGCGTCAATACGACCATGCCAAATACCGCAGTACGGATTTGGTGACACCGCGCGTCTTTGTGATCAGGCTCCATTTTTAGCACTCAATCCGGCAATTAACTTGATTGTTATCTTACATGAGCAAATGATTATAAAAAGTTAATAAAACAGACCAGATCGTTCACTTTGAGTAACCGTCACAATGAACAGTACCGCGCTTAACTTATTCAAAACGGTAGCAGAAACGGGCTCGATATCCGCAGCAGCCCGGCAGCTTCACTGCGTATCATCCAACGTCACGACCCGTCTTAAACAGCTGGAGACCAGTCTCGACGTCTCGCTGTTCATTCGCGAGAAAAACCGTCTGCACATCACGCCAGAGGGCCAACTTCTGCTGCGTTATGCCAACAAAATCATGGCGCTACTGGAAGAAGCCCAGCTCTCGATGCAGGGAACAAAGGCCGCGGGTCCACTGCGAATTGGCGCCATGGAGACGACGGCAGCGATTCGCTTGCCGCCATTGCTGGCCAGTTTTCACCGCGAAATGCCCGCCGTCGAGCTGAATTTAAAGACCTCGCCGACGGAACTGCTGATGCAACAGGTGAGCAATAACGAACTGGATGTCGCTTTTGTTGCCGACCACCAAAAGCTGCATGATGAAAATTCCTCACTACAATCACAGATCTTATGCCAGGAGACGCTGGTGTTGGTGACGGCGGCCGAGCATCCGGCGGTCACTCAGGGTACCGACCTTCAGGTGACAAAACCGTTGGTGTTTGTGAAAGGCTGTAATTATCGTTCCCGCCTGGAGCAATGGCTTGAATCGCTGGGAGTGGAACATTCAACGCCACTTGAATTTGGTTCATTTCAGGCGATTCTTGGCTGCGTAAGCGCAGGCATGGGGATTGCGCTGCTGCCCGAAAGCGTCGTCCGGCAATATGAGGGCAATTTCAGCATACGCAGCCATGCGATTTCTCCGCAGATTGGTAACGTGAATACGATGGTCGTCTGGCGCAAGAACCGTGAGATAAGCCCGGTGATCAACTGTTTTATCTCGTTTATGACCGCTGAACAAGCGCGCAGCGCATAACGTACGCGGACTGAACGCCGCTCCCGGTCATCTCCCTGCAAAAAATAAATAGCCTGATGAAAAACATCAGGCTATTTTATTAATCAAATATTCTTTATACCGACAACGAGTTAATGTTCTCAGTGATTATATTTGTTTCGTATCGATATCAAGCTTACATTTAAAGAATATAATAAAGTCCCGACAGTGTACCGTCGCAGTGCTGGTCACCAGCACATTTTTTGTCGATGGCTGCACGGGAATTCTTACCTGTTTTGACGCGCCAATATTCACGCAACCCTGTAATAATGTCGTGAGAACCAAGAGTACATAACCTATTTTTTTCATTATAAACCTCTTAATATCTCATTTCGCTTAACTTTATATTCATCAGCGCTGATAAGCTGTTTCTTTTTTAACCCATCCAGTTCAGTCAGTCGCGATGAAGCACTGTCTTTAGCTGTAGTGGCGGTTGATGTCGCCTTTGCTAATGGAGCAGTTGCTATCGTGGAGTCAACGCCACCGACAGGTGTCATCTCAACGTTAAGACGGCAGGTAATGATAAAGAAAATATCCTTACATCGTGCAGACGCGTTGGTATCTACAACAATATGATCAACCCCAGGTTGTGGAATAACCTCAATCGTTTTCGTTGTTGAAACAGTCGCGCATCCTGCTAATAACAATGGTAATAACAATAGCGTCAAATATCGCATAGAGTCCTCATTATAATAATTTTGCTGGCTACTTTACGTCAAAATGCCCCCAAACCTTAAAGGTAAAGGCTTAAATGAAAACTATTAACAGCGATAACATCGCGATTAAAAGAGAGCAATGAGATATTTTACCGAGCAATTAACGCAGCATAAATTAAACATTTTCGACTATCGTATGTTGATCTACGTCACATTTATAGTTGTCAGCAATGATTTACCAAGCATTCATATGCCGTATCAATATTTGATGAGTAAAAACGCGATTGCGTAGACGCATTCGCATGATACAGTATTATGAAACATAGTTTCATTCAGACATTATCTCTAACAAAGACCCCTTATCACCATGAAAACGAATAATAAAAAAGGGCACGCTTTTCACTTTAGTGCTTTCCGCCACCTCTTTTTTGCGCGCCTGCTGACCGTACTCGGCAACGGTATTGCCCCCATCGCGCTGGCGTTTGCGGTACTGGATATCGGCGGGTCGGTCTCCGACCTCGGGATTGTCGTCGCCTCCCGCTCTCTGTTCAACGTGGCCTTTTTGCTCATAGGCGGCGTATTGGCCGACCGCTACTCGCGCAGCCGCGTGCTGGTTTCCTCTTCGCTGGTTGCCGCAATCTCACAGGCCATCGTGGCGTGGTTAGTTCTTGAGGGTTCCGCAACGGTCATGAGCCTGGCCCTGCTGGGTACGCTGAACGGCGCCGCTGCGGGTATTGCGTTACCGGCCTCCTCGGCGCTGGTTCCTCAAACGGTTCCCGCGCAGAATCTGCGTCAAGCCAATGCGCTTATCCAACTGGGTATTTATAGCGGTACGGTCATCGGCGCGTCGCTTGGCGGGATCCTGATAGCTGCCGTTGGCCCCGGCTGGGGTCTGGCGATTGATGCTCTCGGCTTTGCATTCGCCGCACCGCTGTATCGGTTGATTCGCGTGGCAGCCATCAAAGTGGATGAATCACAAAGCAATATCCTGCTGGATTTAAAAGAGGGCTGGAAAGAGTTCGCCAGCCGGGCGTGGGTATGGTCGATTGTCGTCCAGTTCACCATTATCAATGCGGCGTTCAGCGGTATTGTGATGGTGCTGGGGCCGGTGATTGCCGACGCCTCTTTTGGCCGCGCCAGCTGGGGCATAATCATTGCGGCACAAAGCGTTGGCCTGATTGTGGGCTCGTTCCTTGCCCTGCGCTGGCGCCCTCGGCGCGATCTGTTTATCGGCGCTATGTTGGTTGCACTGTGCGCTGTCCCTATCTTCCTGCTAAGCCAACCGGCATCAGCGCCGTGGCTGGTTGCCGCCTTTTTCACGGCTGGCGTCGCCTTTGGCCTTTTTGGTGTCTCGTGGGCTCACTCGCTGCAAACCCATATCCCGCCCGAAAAACTGGCCCGCGTTTATGCCTATGATGCGGTCGGCTCGTTTGTGGCGATCCCCTTTGGTGAACTGGTTGCCGGACCGCTGGCCGCGCGTTTTGGCACCAGCGATGTGCTGCTGGTTGCCGCGTTGGCTGTCGTTGTCGCCACCGCCGGCGTGGGTCTGGTTCCCGCCATCAGGCGCCTCGATAACGCCGCGCAGAGTAAACCGCACGCCGTGTAATCCTACGTCCGTTTGTCTCCCCCACTCCGGCGCCCATTCCTCGGGCCCGGAGATTTAGCGCCCCACCAAAAGCGATCATGAAGATCACTCATGTTGTTATGAAATTAAGTCGCTTTCCCTCATCCGGCGGCTCTGGCATAAATTAACTCATCTTAACTTATCAGCAACATGAACGCTGCTAGATGGCAACCCAGAGTTTTCTGGTGAGACCAGAAACAGGCACAATCTTCATGTCAGAACTCAGGATGCCAAGAGCGATGAATAAAGAATTTACCTTCACTATTTCCAGCAGTATTTTCGACGAGAATTATAACCCTTCGGAAAATACGCGTATTACCACCAACTTCGCCAACCTGGCTCGGGGAGAAAACCGTCAGGAAAACTTACGCAATACGCTGGCGATGATTGATAACCGCTTTAATACGCTGGCGCATTGGGATAACCCAAAAAGCGATCGTTATTCCGTCGAACTTGAAATTATTTCAGTGGAGATGAATATTGATGACCAGGCTGATACCTTCCCGGCCATTGAAATTCTGAAAACCAATATTATCGATAACAAGACTCACGAGCGTTTCGAAGGGATTGTCGGCAATAATTTCTCGTCTTACGTCCGCGATTATGATTTCAGCGTATTGCTGTTGGATCATAATAAGCAGCAGGCGCAATTTAGCATCCCTGAGAACTTTGGCGATTTGCACGGCAATATCTTCAAGCATTTCGTCAACTCTGCTGAATACCAGCAAAGCTTTAGTAAAGCACCGGTCATCTGCCTGAGCGTGTCGAATAAAAACACCTATCAGCGCACCGGCAACCAGCACCCGGTTTTAGGTTTTGAATACCAGCAAAATGGCACCTCTTTGACGGAAACCTATTTCGGCAAGATGGGGCTAAAGGTGCGCTATTTCATGCCGCAGAACAGCGTCGCGCCGCTGGCATTCTTCTTCACCGGTGATTTGCTCAGCGATTACACCAGCCTTGAGCTGATTGCGACCATCAGCACGATGGAGACGTTCCAGAAGATTTATCGTCCTGAAATTTATAATGCCAACTCGGCCGCCGGGCTGTGTTACCAACCGAACCTGAATAACCAGGATCACTCTTTAACCAAGATTGTTTACGATCGCGATGAGCGTAGCCGGTTAGCGATTGAGCAAGGGAAGTTTACAGAAGAGAACTTCATCAAACCATACAAGAACATTCTTGAGCAATGGTCTGCTAACTACGCTTTTTAATTAATTCGCCAGATAAGGTCATCTATTATGAAAACATTGCTTCCGACGTCTACTGCTGGCAGCCTGCCGAAACCATCCTGGCTCGCGCAGCCGGAGACGCTGTGGTCCCCGTGGAAATTGCAGAACGAGGAATTAATCGAAGGCAAACAGGATGCGCTGCGTTTATCTCTGGCAGAGCAACAGCTGGCCGGTATTGATATCGTTAGCGACGGCGAGCAAACTCGCCAGCACTTCGTCACCACCTTTATTGAACACTTAAACGGCGTAGACTTTGAAAAGCGCGAGACCGTGCGCATTCGTAACCGTTACGATGCCAGCGTCCCAACGGTTGTCGGTGCCGTCGAGCGTCAAAAACCGGTGTTTGTTGAAGATGCGAAATTCCTGCGTCAGCTCACCCAGCAGCCGATTAAATGGGCGCTGCCGGGGCCGATGACCATGATCGACACGCTGTATGATAACCACTACAAAAGCCGCGAAAAGCTGGCCTGGGAATTCGCCAAAATTCTTAACCAGGAAGCGAGAGAATTAGAGGCTGCGGGTGTCGATATTATCCAGTTCGACGAACCGGCCTTTAACGTTTTCTTTGATGAGGTCAATGACTGGGGTATCGCCACGTTAGAGCGCGCCATTGAAGGGCTGAAGTGTGAAACCGCAGTACATATTTGCTACGGCTACGGCATTAAAGCCAATACCGACTGGAAGAAAACGCTGGGTTCGGAGTGGCGTCAGTATGAAGAGGCCTTCCCGAAGCTGCAGCAATCGAACATCGATATTATCTCGCTGGAATGCCATAACTCCCGCGTGCCGATGGATCTGCTGGAGCTTATCCGCGGTAAAAAAGTGATGGTGGGTGCCATCGACGTTGCCAGCAACACCGTTGAGACGGCGGAAGAAGTGGCCGATACGCTGCGTAAAGCGCTGCAGTTTGTCGATGCCGATAAGCTCTATCCGTCAACCAACTGCGGCATGGCTCCGCTGGCGCGTCAGGTTGCGCGCGGCAAACTGAATGCCTTAAGCGCAGGCGCTGAGATTATTCGTCGGGAAATTCTGGCGAAATAACGCGGCGCATCGGCCGGATATTCTGAGGCTACGCTTTCGATCTCAGGCGATCACACTCATCGCCTGAGATCGGCAAAACATCATTTTCTGTTAGTCGATGGTCACACCAACCACTTTGCGGCTATCCACATCCTGGTTGAGAAAGGCATTAAATCCGGCCTTCTGCCACGTCACACCGTCTTTACCCACTCGCGTCCATCCCTGTTTGGTCATCACCTTAATTGCTTGAGCGAGATCCTTATCGCGAACCTGCGGCAATATTTTCGCCTGCACCGCTCGTGCGGCCTCCGGGTCCGCTTTCCCGTGGCGCTGACTCGCTTGTGGTTGTGCGGCAGCCTGATTCTGCGCTTTTGACTTATGGATATCGCAGCCATTGCCGTCGGTTAGCTGCGTACAGCCCGAACGTTCAAGCTGGGCACGATAGGCTTCGCTGATAGCGTGCGCCGGAAGTGCGGTAAACCCCGCCAACGCGGCGGCCGCAAGGATGGTCATCGCGATCGTTTTTTCATTGTGGAACCCTGTCTTCATCTCGTTTGACGCGGGGAGAAGCATCAAGCATAACTCCCCCACGTAGCGTTTATTGCCACCGCATTATCCCTGACGGTTGACCTTGCCTGAACTGAGCGTCATTTCAGGCCCTGTAATATGGAGGATGCGGCATCGTTGATACGTTGACGTCTATCAAGAATAGATGACACATTCCGCACGATTCAAATGAGTCAACGCTAAATCTGATTATTCCTGCCCGGCAGAAATTGCGGTAACGTAGCTCACCGCTTCCATTTTGGCTCACCCGTATGCCCACGACTGAAACATTCCTGACCTTCCTCGTCGCCTTAGCCCTGCTGGAAATCTCGCCAGGCCCCGACATGATGCTCACCATCGCGCGTGGCATTGGTCAGGGGCGACGGATCGCACTGCTGACCGTGCTAGGCAACGTCTTTATTGCAGGCACGATTCAGGTTTCGTTTCTGGTCTTCGGCCTGGTCGCCGCCGTCCATGCCTGGCCGCTGGCGCTGGATGTCCTCCGCTGGGTGGGTGCCGCCTACCTGATATGGCTCGGCGTCAAGATGCTCGCGACCTCAGGGGCCAACACCCGGATTGGCAAAACCGTCAAAATATCAGGCCGAAGAGCGGTTAAGGAAGGGGCGATTAACAGCCTGACTAACCCCAAATCACTGCTGTTCATGTTCGCCTTTCTCCCACAGTTTGTAGACCCGGCCGTCGGCCCTATCTGGCTACAGCTGCTTATTCTTGGCAGCATTCAAAAACTGGCCGGCATCCTTTCACTAGGATCAGTCGCCCTCGCCTCAGGCACCTTCGGCAACTGGCTTAGTCAGCATCCGGGCTTTTTAAAATGGCAGGAGCGATTCACCGGCGTGGTGATGATTGGGCTGGGCATTCGCATGCTGTTTAGCGGCGGTATGCCGCAAAGATCAGTGGAATAAGGGGAAGTCTGCGGCCCAGCATTCAGGTTGCGCTTTCTCCCAGGCACTCGCGCATACAGTCGATAAAGATTTTCATTGCCGGGCTGACGGTTCTGTCGGCATGGTAGGCGCAAAGCGCGGTAATGGTCGGCGGATTGGAAGAAAAAGGCAGCGCTTTAAGTTCACCGGATTCAAGTTCCCGCATTACGCTGAAATAAGGCAGGAAGGAAACCCCGAGATTACTGGCCACGCATCGCTTAATGCTCTCAATGCTCCAAAGCTCAATGGTGTTCTCTAAGGTTATTTTTCGCTCACGCAGCGAGGATTCGAATATTTGCCGGAAGATGCACTGTGGCTCATTGATAATAAAGCTGACCGGAATATGCTGCTCTGCCCTGGTAAAATCAACATCTTCGAGCTGCGGAGAGGCAACCAGCACTAACTCCTGCTGGCCAAAATATTCCATGTGAAGCGCATCGTCATGCCCTACCCGATAAAAAACGCCCAAATCAGTGTTATCGGCAAGCAGGGAATCCCGGATGGAATAACAGTTTACTGACTGTAGAGACAACCGAACTTTTGGCGCTTTAATACGAAACAATCTCAGTACTTCCGGCATTTTATAAGCCAGTAGCGTCTCCCCGACCATTATCCGTAATTCTCCCGCGATCTCTTCCTCACTGGCAGAGATCTCACGGATCCCTTCCAGCACGCGCGTTAACTCCCTCACTTTTGGCAGCAGTAGTTTTCCCGCCGGCGTCAGCACCATACGACGGCCGACTTTTTCGAATACCGGGTATGAGAGTTCTTGTTCCAGCTGTTGGATCTGGAAGGTGACGGTGGATTGCGTACAGCACAGCTTGCGGGCAGCCTGCGCAAAAGACCCCTCTTCCACAATCGTTTTAAAGGTGATGAAACGCCGCAAATCCATAAAGCCACTCCGCATCAAACCCATCGAAAAATTGAAAGTCAGATATCAAAAACATTCGCTTTTTTGAATATATATCGCTGGCTAATATGCGCTGACAACAAGGAGAATGCAAGTGACACCAACAATAATCAGTGGCTTTCTCACCTATACATTAATCACTGCGCTGACCCCCGGCCCTAACAATATTCTGGCGCTAAGTTCAGTGAACCAACATGGTTTTCGCCGCAGTTTGCGCGTGCTGGCAGGAATGAGCGCTGGCTTTTTGGTGCTCATGCTCGTCTGTGGCATTTTCACCTATACGCTTATCAGCGTACTTCCGTCACTCACCAACTGGCTAGTATGGATTGGCGCGGCCTATATTTTGTGGCTAGCGTGGAAGATAGCCAATAGCTCACCGGCCGCTGATGACAGCAGCGAAAGGCCCCTGAGTTTTTGGTTGAGCTTCTGGCTTCAATTTGCCAACGTGAAAATTATTCTGTACGGCATTACGGCGCTATCCGCCTTCGTGCTGCCGTATACGCAGAATATTCTCTCCGTGACCGCAGTCAGTGTTCTGCTCGCCGTTATTGGCTGTCTGGGAAATCTGGTGTGGGCATTAGCCGGCCATCTGTTCCAGTCGATTTTTCGCCAATATGGTCGGCTGGTTAATCGGGTGCTGGCCCTGTTACTGATTTACTGTGCCGTCAGGATGTTTTTCTAATGACTGATTCATAATACAAACCCGTCTATTCTCGTCAACCGCCCCTTCGCCCATAAAAAAACCGCCGTTCAATCGGCGGTTTTTTCTTAGAGCCACATCGCTTACATCAGCGGCATCGCTTTTTGCACAATGCTAATCAGCGGTTGCGGATAGATACCCAGCACCAGCACCAGCAGCGCGGAAATCAGCACCACAATACCGCCGGCGCTGTACTGCCAGTTCGACGGGGCATCGCGGTTCGGCTTTTCCGGAGCAGACAGGTACAGGCTCACAGCCACACGCAGGTAGTAGTACAAACCAATCGCGGAGCCCACAACCACGGCACCGACCAGCCACCACAGATGTGCCTGAACACCGACCGCCAGCACGTAGAATTTACCGATAAAGCCCAGCGTCATCGGGATACCGGCCAGAGACAGCATCATCACGGTCATCACTGCGGCCAGAATCGGACGGTGCCAGAACAAGCCACGGTAAGCAAACAGCGATTCTGCATCCGGGCCACGGTATGGGCTGGACATCAAGCTCACCACGCCAAAGGCGCCGAGGCTGCTGAACAGGTAACCGGCCAGATAGACCCCGACGGTCTCCATCGACATTTCGCCGCTTTGCAGCGCAATCATCGCCACCAGCAGATAGCCGAGGTGGGAGATAGACGAATAACCAAGCAGACGTTTGATATTGGTCTGGCTGAGCGCCATCAGGTTACCGAAGATGATAGAGGCGAAGGCGATAAGGCCAAGCACCACGCGCACCGCTTCGCTGTCGCCCACCGGAGCGTACAGGAACAGGCGCATCACCACGGCGAAAATCGCAATCTTGCTGGCGGTTGCCAGGAAGGTTGAAACCGGCGCAGGCGCACCCTGGTAAACATCCGGCGTCCACAGGTGGAAAGGCACCAGCGAGAGCTTGAAGCCCAGACCGACAATCATCATACCGAGGCCAGCCAGCAGCAGCGGTTCGTGCAGCATGTTATCGCCGAGGCTCTTACCGAGCGCGACGAAAAACAGGTTGCCGGACTGCGCGTACAGCAGCGCCATACCAAACAGCAGGAAGGACGATGCAGCTGCGGACAGAATGGTGTACTTGATGCTCGCTTCCAGTGAACGTTTCTGGCGGAACGCATAGCCCACGAGGCCAAACAGCGGCAGGGAAATCAGTTCAATCCCGAGGAACAGCGCCGCCAGGTGGTTGGCGTTCGCCAGCAGAATACCGCCCATGGCAGCAATCAGCACCAGCAGGTAGAACTCTTCCCGGTTATCGGTATAACCCTCAAGCCACGGGTAAGCAAAGGTACAGGTGGCAAGGCTCGCCAGCAGGACCAGCCCGGTGTAGAACATGGCATACGCGTCAACACGCATCAGCGGCGTGACGTCCATTGCGCCTGCCTGGCCAACAAACCAGAGCGAAACCAGCGCGGCGTTAAGCCCAATGACCGACAGCGTGGCATTGAGGAAGTGATTGCGTCGCCACGCAATGGAGAGCATCACAACCACCACCGTCAAGCCGACGATCAGCAGCGGTAACAGCGCGATCAGTTGTTGTGGAGTTATTGTCATGGCGAATTACGGCCTTGTAGTTGGAACAGAATTAACAAACCACTGCTGGATATTGCTCATCGCAGAATGTGACGTGTCCAGGATTGGCTGCGGGTAGAAGCCCAGCAGTACCAGAAGCACGACCAGCAACAGCACGATAAACAGCTCACGCAGCGACATCCCTGGCAGTTCTTGTGCCGCAATTTCAGTCTTCGCTTTACCGAAGTAAGCACGGTGCAGCATCGCCAGCGAGTAAACGGAGGCAAAGACCAGACCGAAGGTTGAAATCACCGTAATCACCGGCACCACTTTATAGCTGCCGAAGAGGATCATAAATTCGCCGACAAAGTTACCGGTCCCCGGCATCCCAAGCGTTGCAACGGCGAAGAACATGGACAGAGCAGGCAACCATTTAATTTTGCTCCACAGACCGCCCATCTGACGCATGTCGCGGGTATGCAGACGTTCGTACAGCTGACCGCACAGGATGAACAGACCCGCAGCCGACAGGCCGTGAGCAATCATCTGAATCACTGCGCCCTGGTACGCCAGCTGGCTGCCGGTGTAGATAGCAATCAGCACGAAGCCCATGTGCGAAACGGAGGTGTAAGCAATCAGACGTTTAATATCGTACTGAGTGAACGCCATCCACGCGCCGTAGAAGATACCGATAACGCCCAGCCACATCGCGATAGGTGCGAATTCGGCGGAAGCATTCGGGAACAGCGGCAGTGCGAAACGCAGCAGACCGTAGGCCGCGGTTTTCAGCAAGATACCGGCGAGGTCGACGGAACCCGCGGTTGGTGCCTGGGAGTGCGCGTCTGGCAGCCAGCCGTGCAGTGGAACCACCGGCATTTTCACCGCGAAGGCGATGAAGAAGCCCAGCATCAGCAGATATTCCACGCCGTGCGACATTGGCGTTTTCAGCAGCTCTTCGTAGTTGAAGGTCCATACGCCGGTTGCGCCGTGGTGAACAAACACCAGGCCCAGAATGGCAATCAGCATCACCAGACCACTCGCCTGGGTGTAGATGAAGAACTTAGTCGCCGCCGTGATACGCGTTTTACCGTCAGAGGCTTTGTGGCCCCACAGCGCAATCAGGAAGTACATCGGTACCAGCATCATCTCCCAGAAGAAGAAGAACAGGAACATGTCGATGGCCAGGAACACGCCGATAACGCCGCCCAGGATCCACATCAGGTTGAGGTGGAAGAAGCCCTGATATTTCTGGATTTCACGCCAGGAGCAGAGTACCGCCAGCACGCCCAACAGCCCGGTCAGCACCACCATCAGCAGCGACAGACCGTCGAGCGCCAGGTGCACGGTGATACCAAAGCGCGGGATCCACGGCAGGATAAACTCAGACTGCCACTGCGGCAGGCCTGCGGATTGAGTCAGCGAATAGCCCCCCTGCAACCACAGTTGCAGAGACAGCGCCAGCGTCAGTCCCATGGTTATCAGCGCAATCCAGCGCGGCATCTTCACGCCAAAGCGTTCAGTCTGCCAGCAGAGGAAACCGCCGATAAAGGGAATCAGTATTAGCCAGGGTAATAACATGGCAATTCATTTCCTTATTCATCTATCCGGTGGCAACGACGCCAGCCGGAACAGGAAAACAGCACGACATTTTCATGGGGAGGAAATCCCTCCCCAACGAATTAACGCAACACCATCAACAGCGCCAGAACAACCACGGCACCAATGCTCATCGACGCAACATACCAGCGCAGATATCCGTTCTCGCTCATCACCAGGCCTTTGCCTGCAAAGCGGGAGAGAATTGCTGGAATGTTCATCAGCGCATTGAGCGGGTCGCTCTTCAGCAGCCAGGCAATGCCCAGGAACGGCTTAACGAACACTTTGTCGTACAGCCAGTCGAAGCCCCAGGCGTTATACCACCATGTGCCTAGCAGACGGCCCGGCGCGCTATTAGCGATAGAGGTCACCAGCGTACGTTTGCCCAGCCACAGCCATGCTGCAATCAGGATGCCGGCAATCGCCACCACACCGGAAGTGATTTCCAGCGTCAGCACGCGACCGTGCTCAAGCTCGGTGGTCGCTGGCAGTACGCCATGCAGCGGTGGCACAATCATCGCGCCGATAAAGGTCGACAGCACCATCAGCACAATCAGCGGCAGGTGGTGGGTAATCCCCTTCCCTGCGTGGGCGTGAATCTGCTCTTTCCCGTGGAAGACGATGAAGATCATACGGAAGGTATACAGGGAGGTCATGAATGCACCGACCAGACCGGCAACCATCAGATTGATATGACCGTTGGCCATCGCCCCGGCAAGGATCTCATCTTTACTGAAGAAGCCCGCGGTAATCAGCGGCAGCGCGGACAGCGCGGCACCACCGACCAGGAAGCAGGCATACACCAGCGGAATCGACTTACGCAGGCCGCCCATCTTGAAGATGTTCTGTTCGTGGTGGCAGGCAAGGATGACCGAGCCGGACGCCAGGAACAGCAGCGCTTTGAAGAATGCGTGAGTCATCAGGTGGAAAATCGCCGCATCCCACGCCTGAACGCCCAGTGCCAGGAACATATAACCAATCTGGCTCATGGTGGAGTATGCGAGAACGCGTTTGATATCGGTCTGCACCAGCGCGGCAAAGCCTGCCAGCACCAGCGTAATCGCCCCGATAATCCCAACCAGATGCAGTACTTCTGGCGTCAGCAGGAACAGGCCATGAGTACGAGCAATCAGGTAGACACCGGCAGTTACCATCGTCGCGGCGTGGATCAGCGCAGAAACCGGCGTTGGGCCAGCCATTGCGTCTGCAAGCCAGGTCTGCAACGGCAGCTGTGCCGATTTACCGACCGCACCGCCCAACAGCATCAGGGTTGCCCACATCAGCATGTCGTTACCCGCAGCGAAGTGTGCCGGAGCCAGTTCAACCATTTCGCGGAAGTTCAGCGTGCCCAGCTCGTTGTAGAGAATGAACAGCGCGAACGCCAGGAAGACGTCACCGACACGAGTCACCACGAAGGCTTTCATTGCCGCCGCGCCATTCTTCGGATCGGTGTAGTAGAAACCGATCAGCAGATAGGAGCACAGGCCCACGCCTTCCCAGCCGAGGTACATCAGCAGCAGGTTATCCGCCAGTACCAACACCACCATGCTCGCGATGAACAGGTTGGTGTAGGCGAAGAAGCGGGAGTAACCCTCTTCACCGCGCATGTACCAGGAGGCGAACATGTGGATCAGGAAGCCTACGCCGGTAACAACGGACAGCATGGTCAGAGACAGGCCGTCCAGCACCAGGTTGAAGCCGATGTTGAAATCACCGACCGACATCCAGGTCCACAGCGGCAGGCTAAATGCCTGTTTGCCGTTGGCGAAGAAGTCCATGCCGACAAACGCGGTGACCAGTGCGGACAGACCAATCGACCCCATACCAATGGTGGCGGACAGGTTTTCCGACCAGCGTCCGCGGGAGAAGGCCAGCAGGACAAAGCCGATTAATGGAAAAATAATGGTTAAGGCAAGCATGTTCATCCGCGCAACTCACTTACTGAATCGATGTTCAGGTTCTGGCGGCGACGATGGAGCTGCAGCAGCAGCGCCAGGCCAATACTCGCTTCCGCAGCCGCAAGAGTAATGGCGAGGATATACATCACCTGACCATCGGTCTGGCCCCAGTAGCTACCGGCGACCACGAAGGCCAGCGCGGCGGCGTTAATCATGATTTCCAGCCCAATCAGCATAAACAGCAGATTGCGACGGATAACCAGACCGGTCAGCCCGAGAACGAAGAGTATCGCGGCGAGGATCAGTCCATGGGTTAAGGGGATCATGCGTGCTCCTCCGTTTTTCTTTTCGCGCTATCGCCTGCGCGATTGCTCAGCACTTCGCCCGCGCGGTCTTCACGGCCGAGGTGGAAGGCGACAACCAGGCCTGCCAGCAGCAGCATCGAAGCCAGTTCAACCGCCAGCACGTATGGCCCGAACAGTGCGATACCAACTTCTTTCGCGCTGATTGCGTTTCCGTCGATACCCTGGTCGTTAATGCCGAGGATGGCATACACCATCACCGCCAGCAGCACGGCGGAAAGAATCGCCGGGCCAATCCAGATTTGCGGCTTCAGCCACTGACGTTCCTGGGCGATTTCAGCCCCGCCCAGGTTCAGCATCATCACCACGAAGACGAACAGCACCATGATGGCACCCGCGTAAACGATGATCTCCAGCGCACCGGCGAAGTAAGCGCCCAGCGAGAAGAACACCCCGGCAATTGCCAGCAGCGAGATAATCAAGTACAGCAGTGCGTGTACCGGGTTAGTGTGCGTAATCACTCGCAGCGTCGCGAGGACAGCAACAAGGCCACAGATATAAAAAGCGAATTCCATTGCCCCTCTCCTTACGGTAACAGGCTCTTGACGTCGATAGGCTTGGCTTCGTTCTCTGCTTCGCCCTTATCTTTGCCGTCGATTGCCATACCCGCCATCCGGTAGAAGTTATATTCCGGGTATTTGCCCGGACCGGAAATCAGCAGATCCTCTTTTTCGTACACCAGGTCCTGACGCTTGTATTCACCCAGTTCGAAGTCCGGGGTCAACTGAATCGCCGTGGTTGGGCACGCTTCTTCACACAGGCCGCAGAAAATGCAGCGTGAGAAGTTAATGCGGAAAAACTCCGGATACCAGCGGCCGTCTTTGGTCTCTGCTTTTTGCAAAGAGATACAGCCCACCGGGCAGGCTACCGCGCACAGGTTACAGGCTACGCAGCGCTCATCGCCGTCCGGGTCGCGCGTCAGCACGATACGGCCACGATAGCGCGGCGGCAGGTAGACCGGCTCTTCCGGGTACATTTGCGTTTCGCGTTTAGCGAACGCATGCAGGCCGATCATCCAGATACTGCGTACCTGGGTACCGAAACCTACGATAATATCTTTTAAGGTCATGGTCTCATCGCCCCTTATGGCTGCTGCCAGAGAATGACAGCCGCCGTTACCAGCAAGTTGATTAGCGTCAGCGGCAGGCACACTTTCCAGCCGAAGGACATTACCTGGTCATAACGCGGACGCGGTAATGAGGCGCGAATCAAAATGAACATCATCATGAAGAATGCCGTTTTAATGGCGAACCAGATGAATGGTGGTAAGAACGGGCCTTGCCAGCCGCCGAAGAACAGCGTCACGATCAGCGCCG
Organism: Kluyvera huaxiensis; assembly: GCF_040149365.1. Classification (NCBI taxonomy): domain Bacteria; kingdom Pseudomonadati; phylum Pseudomonadota; class Gammaproteobacteria; order Enterobacterales; family Enterobacteriaceae; genus Kluyvera; species Kluyvera huaxiensis. The sequence continues at coordinate 265,080 of NZ_JBEFLV010000002.1, read as the reverse complement.
ATACGGTAACAATACCGATGTATTCACCGACGAAGAACAGACCGAACTTCATGCCGGAATATTCAATGTGGTAGCCATCAGCCAGTTCCTGCTCGGCTTCCGGTTGGTCAAACGGGTGACGGTGACAGACCGCAACGCCCGCAATCGCAAAGGTCACAAAGCCGAAGAACTGCGGGATAACGTTCCACAGGTGTTCCTGGTTATTGACGATGTCGGTCATGTTGAATGAACCGGCCTGCGCCACCACGCCCATCAGGGAGAGACCAAGGAACACTTCGTAGCTCAGCGTTTGCGCAGAAGCACGCATCGCCCCCAGCAGGGAGTATTTGTTGTTGCTCGACCAGCCGGCGAACAGCACCGCGTACACCGCCAGACCCGCCATCATCAGGAAGAACAGGATCCCGATGTTGAGGTCGGCGACCACCCAGCTTGGGCTGACCGGCACAATGGCGAAGGCCAGCAGCAGCGAGGTGAATGCGATTACCGGCGCCAGAGTAAAGATCATACGGTCCGAGAATTTCGGAACCCAGTCCTCTTTAAAGAACATTTTGATCATGTCGGCAACCAGCTGGAGCGAACCGCCCCAGCCGACACGGTTTGGCCCGTAGCGATTCTGGAAGAGACCCAGCAGACGACGTTCGCCGAAGCTCATGAACGCGCCGCAGGTGACGACCACCAGCAGGATGACCACGGCTTTGATGATGCTAATCAGGATCTCAATCAGATCCGGCGTTAACCAACTCATTGCTGTGCCTCCTGCAGATTTTCAAGACGCGCGCCCGCCAGTACAGGAGCAATGCCCGGCATGCCCATCGGCAAACCAACCTGCCCTGCCACCAGCCCGCTGGAAATCACCAGCGGCAGCGTGACCGTCTGACCGTCGTAGCTGAACGCCATCTTCGCACCCGCATTCACGCCAAGCGCCGCGGCATCTGCCGGGTTGAGCTTGAGGTAAGGCTGCGGCATGCGCGTCTGGAATACCGGTGCGCGCTGCGACATTTCATCGCTGCCGAACAGGTGATAGTACGGTGCTACGCGCCATTTGCCCGCTTCCGCCTGGAAGCTTGCCGGTACGGTGGTGAAGTAATCCAGACCGTTTTCCGACGCTTCAATCAGACGTACGCCCGGGTCACCGTGACGCAGTTTACCGCCCACTTCAGCCTGGAACTTGTTCCACGCCTGCGGGGAGTTCCAGCCTGGAGCCCATGCAAATGGGATCTGCGAACGCGGTGCGTCCGGCTGGTTGTTCCCTTCCATCGAGAAGGCAAACATGGTGTCTTTATCCTGCGGCTGACGCGGTTCGTGCACGCTGATATTGGCGCGCATTGCCGTACGACCGCTGTAACGGTGCGGTTCACGCGCCAGTTTCTGACCGCGAATACGGAACGACGCGTCAGGAGCCGCATCTTTAATGCCCGCCAACTGCGGCAGCGCAGCAACGGCGGCGTCAATCACGTGATCCAGCTGAGTCCAGTCAACATGACGGTTTTCCAGGGTGCTGTGCAGCGAATGCAGCCAGCGCCAGCTTTCCAGCATGATGGTTTTGCTGTCGTAGTAGCTTGGGTCATAAACCTGGAAGAAGCGCTGTGCGCGGCCTTCGTTGTTAATCACCGTACCATCGCTTTCCGCAAAGCTTGCCGCCGACAGCACCAGATGCGCGTGATCCATAATCGCCGTGCGCTGATGGTCGATGACCATCACCAAAGGCGCTTTGTCCAACGCAGCATTGACGCGGCTGGCAGAAGCGTGACGGTGCAGGTCGTTTTCCAGCACGATAACCGCATCGGCAGCGCCGCTTTCCAGTTCGTTCAACGCTTCATCGAGTGAACCACCACCAATCAAGCCGAGACCGACGCTGTTCACCGCACGAGCAATCATCGTCACGCCAACATCGGAACCGCGAGCTTTCAGCGCTTTCGCGACGTTAGCCGCAGCCTGAATGACATCGGCGCTACCGGCGTTAGTACCGGAAACAATCAGTGGTTTCTTCGCCCCGGCCAGCGCCTGGACGATGACATCAATTTTGCCCTGCAGGTCACGGTCAATACCGTCAACAGCCGGTGCGTTGTTATCCAGCGCGTGGGCAATCGCAAAGCCTAAACGGGCCTGGTCTTCTACCGGTGCGCGGTAGGTCCACGCGGCGATATCATCCAGACGGGTGTCGTCGACGTTGGTGACGAACAGCGGGTGTTTGGCACGCTGGCCGATGTTGAGGATTGCTGCAATCTGCCAGTCAGCCACTTTCTGGGCTGCCGCCATTTCGCGCGCTTTACCTTTCACCGCCTGGCGAACCGCCAGCGCAACGCGGGCGCCGGTCTGGGTAATGTCTTCACCCAGTACCAGCACCGCATCGTAAGATTCGATATCACGCAGTGCAGGCGTATGGATGCCGCCTTCGCGCAGCACTTTCAGCGCCAGCTGCAGACGTTCCTGCTCGCCTTTGGCGATACCGGTGTAGAAGTTATCCGCGCCCACCAGTTCACGCAGCGCGAAGTTGCTTTCAACGCTCGCACGTGGAGAACCAATACCAATCACTTTCTTCGACTGACGCAGAATATCCGCCGCGCCCTGCATCGCCTGCTCGGCGTTGAGGGTTATCAGATCGTCGCCACGACGCTGAACCGGCTGACGCGGACGGTCTTTCAGGTTCACATAGCCATAGCCAAAGCGACCACGGTCGCAGAGGAAGTAGTGGTTGACGGTACCGTTATAACGGTTTTCGATACGACGCAGTTCACCATAGCGCTCGCCCGGGCTGGTGTTACAGCCAATAGAGCACTGCTGGCAGATGCTTGGCGCAAACTGCATGTCCCACTTACGGTTGTAGCGCTCAGAGTGCGTTTTATCGGTAAATACGCCGGTCGGGCAGATTTCAACCAGGTTACCGGAGAATTCGCTTTCCAGCGTACCGTCTTCCGGACGACCGAAGTAGACGTTGTCGTGCGCGCCGTACACACCCAAATCGGTGCCGTCTGCGTAGTCTTTGTAATAACGCACGCAGCGGTAGCAGGCGATGCAGCGGTTCATTTCGTGAGAGATGAACGGCCCCAGGTCCTGGTTACGGTGGGTACGCTTAGTAAAGCGATAGCGACGGAAGCTATGACCGGTCATCACGGTCATATCCTGCAAGTGGCAGTTGCCACCCTCTTCACAGACCGGGCAGTCGTGTGGGTGGTTGGTCATCAACCACTCCACCACGCTTTCGCGGAACTGTTTTGCTTCTTCGTCATCAATAGAAATAAAGGTGCCGTCAGATGCCGGAGTCATACAGGACATCACCAGGCGACCACGCGTGTCTTCCGCGTTTTGATATTGCTTCACCGCACACTGGCGGCAAGCACCGACGCTACCTAGCGCCGGGTGCCAGCAAAAGTATGGAATATCAAGGCCGTGAGAGAGACATGCCTGCAGCAGGTTGTCCGCCCCATTAACCTCGTATTCTTTGCCGTCTACATGAATCGTAGCCATTAGCGTGCTTCCAAAATAAATAAATCTTTAGATTACCAGCGCGTCTTAAGCAGGTTCGGCTGAATCCCATGAATAGCGTGGGTATTGCTGAACTGCTGCTTAATGCCTGCCTCGAATTCGTCGCGGAAATATTTAATTGCGCTCTGCAGCGGTTCAACCGCACCAGGCGCATGCGCGCAGAAGGTTTTCCCCGGGCCTAAGAATCGACACAGTTGCTCAAGTGTCTCGATATCGCCAGGCTGACCTTCGCCCCGCTCAATGGCGCGCAGAATTTTCACGCTCCACGGCAGGCCGTCACGGCACGGTGTGCACCAGCCGCAGGATTCGCGGGCGAAGAACTCTTCCAGGTTACGCACCAGGCCGACCATGCCAATTTCATGGTCAACGGCCATCGCCAGCGCGGTGCCCAAACGGCTACCGGCTTTACCGATGCTTTCAAACTCCATCGGCAGGTCAAGGTGCGCTTCGGTCAGGAAGTCGGTCCCCGCGCCGCCCGGCTGCCAGGCCTTAAACTTCAGACCATCGCGCATGCCGCCCGCGTAATCTTCCAGGATTTCACGTGCGGTAGTGCCAAACGGCAGCTCCCACAGGCCCGGATTTTTCACGCGGCCAGAGAAGCCCATCAGCTTGGTACCGGCGTCTTTGCTGGTAGAGATGTTCTGATACCACTCAACGCCGTTGGCCAGAATCGCTGGGACGTTGCACAGGGTTTCCACGTTGTTGACGCAGGTCGGTTTACCCCATACGCCGGAGCTTGCCGGGAACGGCGGCTTCGAGCGTGGGTTGGCGCGACGACCTTCGAGAGAGTTAATCAGCGCGGTTTCTTCGCCGCAGATGTAACGCCCTGCCCCGGTGTGCACGAACAGTTCGAAATCGAACCCGGTGCCCATGATATTTTTGCCAAGCAGACCGGCTTCGGTTGCTTCGGCAATGGCGCGGCGCAGGTGCACGGCCGCTTCAATGTATTCACCGCGCAGGAAGATGTAACCGCGGTACGCTTTCAGCGCGAACGCGGAAATCAGCATGCCTTCCACCAGCAGGTGCGGCAGCTGCTCCATAAGTAAACGGTCTTTATAGGTGCCCGGCTCCATTTCATCGGCGTTACACAGCAGGTAACGGATGTTCATGGATTCGTCTTTCGGCATCAGGCTCCACTTCAGACCGGTGGAAAAGCCCGCGCCGCCGCGCCCTTTCAGGCCAGCGTCTTTTACCTGATTGACGATTTCGTCCGGTGCCAGCCCGGTCAGCGCTTTACGCGCACCTTCATAGCCGTTTTTGCTACGGTATTCGTCCAGCCATACCGGCTGTTTGTCATCGCGCAGACGCCAGGTGAGCGGATGCGTTTCGGGAGTACGGATCACGGTTTTCATTATTTATACCGCTCCAGTAGGTCAGGAATGCCCTCCGGGGTCAGATGCGCGTGAGTATCCTCATCGATCATCATGCTCGGCCCTTTATCGCAGTTCCCCAGACAGCAGGTCGGCAGCAGCGTAAAACGACCGTCGAAAGTCGTCTGCCCCGGTTTGATGTCGAGTTTTTTCTCAAGCGCAGCCTGAATACCCTGATAGCCATTAATGTGGCACACCACGCTGTCGCAATAGCGGATCACGTGACGGCCAACCGGCTGGCGGAAGATCTGACTGTAGAAGGTCGCAACGCCTTCAACATCGCTTGCCGGGATGTCCAGCAAGCCAGCGATCGCATGGATCGCGCCGTCCGGCACCCAGCCGCGCTGCTTCTGAACGATCTTCAGCGCTTCAATGGACGCCGCACGCGGGTCTTCGTAGTGGTGCTTCTCGTGCTCAATGGCTTCACGCTCTACCGCACTCAGCTCAAAGGCCTCGGATTGTGGTTGTTGATTTTCGTGCATAATTAGCGGTCCACGTCTGACATAACAAAATCGATACTACCCAAGTGAACGATCAGGTCGGACACCAGGCTGCCGCGTACCGCGACCGGGATCTGCTGCAGGTGCGCATAGCTCGGGGTACGGATACGAGTACGGTAGCTCATGGTGCTGCCGTCGCTGGTCAGGTAGTAACTGTTAATACCCTTGGTTGCTTCCACCATCTGGAAAGACTCCTGCGCCGGCATGACCGGGCCCCAGGAAACCTGCAGGAAGTGGGTGATCAGGGTCTCGATATGCTGCAGCGTGCGCTCTTTCGGCGGCGGCGTGGTCAGCGGGTGATCCGCTTTGAACGGGCCTTCCGGCATGTTTTTGAGGCACTGCTCAAGGATACGCAGACTCTGACGCAGCTCTTCCACCTTCAGCATCACGCGGGTATAGCAGTCGGACACGCCGCCGCCAACCGGGACTTCGAAGTCGAAGTTTTGGTAGCCAGAGTATGGACGCGCTTTACGCACGTCGAAATCAACGCCGGTCGCACGCAGCGCGGCACCGGTACAGCCCCAGTCCAGCGCTTCTTTCTTACCGTAGGCGGCAACGCCCTGCGAACGGCCTTTCAGAATGGTGTTACGCAGCGCGGCTTTCTCATAGGAATCCAGACGCTTCGGCATCCAGTCGAGGAAATCACGCAGCAGCTTGTCCCAGCCGCGCGGCAGATCGTGTGCCACACCGCCGATACGGAACCAGGCCGGGTGCATACGGAAACCGGTAATCGCTTCAACCACGTCATAAATTTTCTGACGGTCGGTGAAGGCGAAGAAGACCGGGGTCATCGCGCCGACGTCCTGAATAAACGTCGAGATGTACAGCAGGTGGCTGTTGATACGGAACAGTTCGGAGAGCATGACGCGGATGACGTCAACGCGCTCAGGAACGGTGATTCCCGCCAGTTTTTCAACCGCCAGCACGTAAGGCATTTCGTTCACGCAGCCGCCGAGGTACTCGATACGGTCGGTATACGGAATGTAGCTATGCCAGGACTGACGCTCGCCCATTTTCTCAGCGCCACGGTGGTGGTAGCCGATGTCCGGTACGCAGTCGACGATCTCTTCGCCGTCCAGCTGCAGGACGATACGGAATGCACCGTGGGAAGACGGGTGGTTAGGACCGAGGTTCAAGAACATGAAGTCCTCATTCTCGGTGCTACGCTTCATGCCCCAGTCTTCTGGTTTGAAGGTCAGCGCTTCCATTTCCAGATCCTGCTTGGCTTTAGTCAGCTCAAACGGATCGAATTCGGTGGCGCGCGCCGGGTAGTCTTTACGCAGCGGGTGGCCTTCCCAGGTCGGTGGCATCAGCAGACGCGTCAGGTGCGGGTGGCCATTGAAGGTAATGCCAAACATCTCCCAGGTTTCACGCTCGTACCAGTTGGCGTTCGGGAAAAGTTTAGTGATTGTCGGCACATTCAGATCGTTTTCAGACAACGCCACCTTGAGCATAATGTCGCGGTTGCGGTCCATTGAGATCAGGTGATAGAAAACGGAAAAGTCCGCGGCAGGTAATCCATCGCGGTGAGTGCGCAGACGTTCGTCCATGCCGTGCAGGTCGAACATCATGACGTAAGGTTTCGGCAGCTTCTTCAGGAAATCGATAATTTCCAGCAGCTGTTCGCGCTTAACCCATACGACAGGTACCCCGGTGCGGGTGGCCTGAACGGTAAATGCATCCGGCCCAAAACGGTTGCGCAGTTCGCCGATGACCGGATCATCAAGGTGATCGCGGGTTTGCCAGGCGGCTACTTCTTGCGCAGTTAAATCGGTCATATTGTTCACCATTGCAAAAGGTCCGTGGTGACTGCCGGGCGTGGCTTCGCGCTGTTGTATGTTGATTTGCGAAGTAAAAATCTGCCACTGCCCGCAGGCGCAAATTAAATCTCGTCCGGAGAGCGGAGATTCGTCACAGCAATGCGTTCGCCGCGTTTACGCTCGCGTTCCGACTGCATATTGGCGCGATAAACGCCCTGATCGCCAACCACCCACGAGAGCGGACGACGTTCTTTACCAATCGATTCCTGCAGCAGCATCAGCGCCTGCATGTAAGCTTCCGGGCGCGGTGGGCAGCCAGGAATGTACACATCGACCGGAATAAACTTATCGACGCCCTGCACCACGGAGTAGATATCGTACATGCCGCCGGAGTTTGCACAGGCACCCATGGAGATAACCCACTTCGGTTCCAGCATCTGGTCATACAGACGCTGAATAACCGGTGCCATTTTGGTGAAGCAGGTGCCCGCCACGACCATCAGGTCGGCCTGACGCGGAGAGGCACGCAGTACTTCTGCCCCAAAACGCGCAACGTCATGCACCGCAGTGAATGACGTCACCATTTCAACGTAGCAGCAAGAAAGGCCGAAGTTGTATGGCCAGATTGAGTTCTTTCGACCCCAGTTGACCATGTCATGCAGCGCGTGTTCGAGTTTCCCCATATACACGCTTTTATTCACCTCTTGCTCCAGGGGATCGGTCACAATCTCCTGTTTTTGCAGGGGGTAACGGTCGTTCTCACCGTTAGGATCTATGCGGGTGAGCGTATAATCCATCTTATTGCCTCGCTTTTACTGCGTATTACGGTTAGTGACGCTGTCGGATTCTGGGTTAACCATCGTGCGGCGAGAACGCGCAGGCGTCCAATCGAGCGCGCCAATGCGAACGAGGTAAACCAGACCGGCCAGCAGCACAAATATGAAAATGGCGGCCTCAATAAAACCAACCCAGCCGCTTTCGCGAATCGAGGTTGACCAGGCGTAAAGGTAAAGCGCTTCCACGTCGAAGATGACGAAGAACATGGCGACCAGATAAAACTTAGCCGACAGGCGCAGACGAGCGGTGCCAACGGAGTCGATACCTGACTCAAACGGGGTGTTTTTGCTTCTGGCGCGCGCGCGACCACCAAGGTACCAGCCGCCGATTAACATCAAGCAGCAAAGGCCAATGGCAATGATCAGAAAAATAGCGAATGCCCAGTGATGAGCGATGATTTCAGTGGATGTTGACATACGCATTGCTTAACCAAATAGGTAGCATGACCACCACTGCTCTTACCGGCAGATGGACGCTACATGATTCATGGGGAGGATTAAAAAACCTACAAACAGCCCAATTCAAAACATAGACCGCAAAATGTTGAGGTTTTTTACTCCTTTCTATAACCTTTTGTCAACTTTAACAAAAGTTTCCTCACATTAGTTTACATCAAAAGCATTTCATTAACATTACGTGCCCTTTGATTCGATTCGCTTCAGTTCGCCTTACGGTTTACCTGTTGTTGAATCGTGTCCGTTTTGTAGCAATAACAAGAATAACCCATCTATTTTGACAGGATTTACTGATGATTCCTCCCCCCATTGAGGAGTATTTTCTTGATCTAAGACACGCTTTTGTTAATTCGACCCGAAAAACGGCAACAAACCATCCGTTTTTTTAACATTAGCAGGTGATGTGAGATTGCGTTTGATGATAACTCATTAGAATTGTGCATTAATGATAATTACATGATTATTATCACATTTTTGAGTTTATTTTTTGAGTTTAGACACGAAAGCGCAAAAAAAGAACCGCAAACTGTGTTTTCTTCGTCTACGATTCTTTTTTGCACTTACATTTTGTTACTACATTTAGGTCACAATGTTAATCGAAATCCCTTTCATGTATAAGGGGATTATCCCCCTCTTCAGGGGTATATGTGCCGGTCTGTGGCCACGGCGCGAGGCGCTGTACCTGAGACTGAAAAATCAACTGCGCCATTTCGTTTTCACTTTGCGGATTATAGGTCAGCATATACTCCGTTTCCGGTAGCTCAGGCATACCGTCAGCCTTACCTAATGCCAGGAGGTCGGGGCTCATCATTTCAACCGGACGCCCAGTGACCCCAAGACCCGCTTTTACTGCCGCACGAACGGCTGAAAGCGTAGAAGCCACGTAGGCCAGACGCCACGGCATCCCCACCGCATCCAGCGTTTTAATAATCGTATCGCGGAACGGACTAGGATTATCGAGCAGCACCAGCGGTACCGGCTCTTCAGGGCGCAGCGTAAACTCAGCGGCGCAGTACCAAAGCGTAGGTGACGAGCGCAGGACTGTCGACTCAAAGCCTTCCAGCGGATGGGTAGTGAGTGCCAGATCCACTTCCCTGTTTTTCAGCATATCCGCCATCACGCAGTGACGTTTAACCCGCACATCAAGTGCCAGCTTCGGATAAGCCGAACTGATCCGGTTTAATAAGAAAGGTAAAATGGTGTCGGCTGATTCATCTGACGAACCTAACGTCAACTGCCCTTGCAGGGAGCTAAACATAAGCGATGTGCATGCTTCGTCGTTAAAACGCAGAATTTTCCGTGCATAACCCAGCAGCTGGATACCATGTTCAGTCAGCAACTTATTACGCCCGTGACGAGCGAAAAGCTCTTTGCCCACGAGTTGTTCCAGACGTTGCATTTGCTGGCTAACAGCAGATTGTGTACGACAAACCGCCGAGGCCGCTGCAGCAAACGTGCTCAGGTCAGCCACCGCGACAAAGGTTCTCAGCAGATCGAGATCGAGATTTAGTATCGGACGATTGGCATTTATCATATAAATCCACTTACAGGTTCGGAAACCGAACTGCCTTATTGATGCTGCACTCTAATAATACAAGCTAATCCTTTAATTTGTCTTTCACCTCATAGCGATGAATGACTGCCTGCTGAGTGTCAGTATTAAAATTGTCTACCACTGCAAACAGTGACAGTTCCTTTTACAATATATCCTTTAGCCCTAAGGCTATTTACCTAGCTCCCGCTCAGCGGTATCCCGCGCAAGGAGTCGTAGATAACAATGCTGCTTTAACGCATCAGGGGGAAAACGGTGTTTTTAACTGAAGCCAATAAATCCAATAAGTAACATTACGTTACATCGCCCACACAGATAGCCATCAGCAAAGATGGCCAATACAGTCGGTAAACGTCATAGCATATTAACTGAAAACCATAAGCTTTATAAGCCTTAAGTAAGCTTATTCTTAAACAAGGTAAGGTTCAGAATCAAAACAATTTAAGGATTCTAACAAATCACTTTCATTACTTTTCAAAATATAAAGAAATATTAATATTTAACTGAAGCCACCATTAACATCGACTTCACAAAAATGGGTATCAGACCTAATACTTATTAACGGAGTTTAATTAAAAATAAAAATTGCTGAAGGAGTTTTAAAGTATATATGGGAAATCTGTCGCCTAAGCTAAATCATTTCTTTTTTGTTGGATGAAAAACCTGAAAAACAAAGGCATTCTGGTTAATTTGACTGTTAAACAATAAATTAACAATAGATACAACAACGATATCCGTAGACAACCAGTAAAAAAGAATGTTCCAACAACATAGAATCCACAAAATCTTCTCCTGTTGACCCTTCAAAACCCCCGGGATGCGGAGTACATTATTCCGTGCTGACTTCCACGGCAGGGAGTGGCAATCACAGCTAAAAAGGTCAAAGATTCATGTCACCAATCGAAAAATCCAGCAAGTTAGACAACGTTTGTTACGACATTCGCGGCCCGGTTCTTAAAGAGGCCAAACGCCTTGAAGAAGAAGGCAATAAAGTTCTCAAACTCAATATCGGCAACCCGGCACCTTTCGGGTTTGACGCGCCGGATGAGATTCTGGTTGATGTGATCCGTAACCTGCCAACCGCGCAGGGCTACTGCGACTCTAAAGGCCTGTACTCTGCCCGTAAGGCTATCATGCAGCACTACCAGGCACGCGGCATGCGCGACGTGACGGTAGAAGATATCTATATCGGTAACGGCGTGTCTGAACTTATCGTCCAGGCTATGCAGGCGCTGCTGAACAGCGGCGATGAAATGCTGGTTCCGGCCCCAGACTACCCGCTGTGGACCGCCGCGGTATCGTTATCCAGCGGTAAAGCGGTGCACTATCTGTGCGATGAATCGGCCGATTGGTTCCCGGACCTCGACGATATCCGCGCCAAAATCACCCCGCGCACGCGCGGCATTGTGATTATCAACCCGAACAACCCAACCGGCGCGGTGTATTCCAAAGAGTTACTGCAGGAGATCGTTGAGATCGCCCGCGAGCACAACCTGATAATCTTCGCCGATGAAATCTACGACAAGATTCTGTATGACGAAGCCCAGCACCATTCGATTGCCGCGATGGCGCCAGATCTGCTGACGGTAACGTTTAACGGGCTGTCCAAAACCTACCGTGTTGCCGGTTTCCGTCAAGGCTGGATGGTACTGAACGGGCCGAAGAAACACGCGAAAGGTTATATTGAAGGGCTGGAGATGCTGGCTTCCATGCGTCTTTGCGCCAACGTCCCTGCGCAGCACGCCATTCAGACCGCGCTCGGCGGGTATCAAAGCATCAGTGAATTTATTACACCTGGCGGCCGTCTGTATGAACAGCGCAACCGTGCCTGGGAACTGATTAACGAGATCCCTGGCGTCTCCTGCGTGAAGCCAAAGGGTGCGCTGTATATGTTCCCGAAAATCGATGCCAAGCGCTTTAACATTCACGATGACCAGCGCATGGTACTGGATTTCTTGCTACAGGAAAAAGTCTTGCTGGTTCAGGGCACCGCCTTTAACTGGCCGTGGCCGGATCACGTGCGTATTGTTACCCTGCCGCGCGAAGACGACCTGGAGATGGCTATCAGCCGTTTCGGTCGTTTCCTGTCAGGCTACCACCAGCTGTAATATTGCTCATGGCCGCTGGCATTTGCATCCAGCGGCCATCTCTGCGCACAATGCCTTCACTGAAGTTAATGAGTAAGGGTTGTTATGAGTCAGAGTCATTTTTTTGCCCACCTCTCCCGCCTGAAGTTAATCAATCGCTGGCCGCTGATGCGCAATGTGCGCACCGAAAACGTCTCTGAACACAGTTTGCAGGTCGCCATGGTCGCCCATGCCCTCGCCGCCATTAAAAATCGTAAATTTAACGGACAGGTGAATGCCGAGCGCATCGCACTGCTGGCGATGTATCACGACGCTTCGGAAGTATTAACCGGCGATCTCCCTACCCCGGTTAAATATTTCAATTCGCAAATTGCTCAGGAATACAAAGCGATTGAGAAAATCGCGCAACAGAAACTGATTGATATGGTGCCAGAGGAACTGCACGATATTTTCGCACCGCTTATCGACGAGCATCAGAGTAGCGACGAAGAGAAAGCCATCGTCAAACAGGCCGATGCGCTGTGCGCCTATCTGAAATGTCTGGAAGAGTTATCGGCGGGTAATAACGAATTTTTGTTGGCCAAGGGACGCCTTGAGAAGACGCTGGCCTCCCGGCGCAGCGAAGAGATGGACTATTTTATGTCGGTGTTTGTGCCGAGCTTCCATCTTTCGCTAGATGAAATAAGCCAGGATTCACCGCTCTGACTTTTCTCCGCGTCACGATGTTCAGCCGGGCTACGCTTTATCGCTAGCCCGGCGTTACCTCTTACTTCGTGGAACCCGATCAGAACGGGAACAAAATCGGAATCAGCAGTACGCAGACAATCATCACCAGCACCGTAAACGGCACGCCGATTTTGATGAAATCACTAAAGCTATATTTACCCGGCCCCAGCACCAAGGTGTTTACCGGTGACGATACCGGGGTCATGAAGGCCGCGGAGGCCGCCATCGCCACGACCATCGCGAACGGGTACGGCGACACGCCCATGGAATTCGCTGCCGCCAGTGCAATCGGCGCCATCAGCACCGCCGTGGCGGTATTGGAGATAAACAGTCCGATTGCCGCACACATTACAAAAAGACAGCCCAGCATCAGATAAGGCCCTTGCCCACCGCCAATATCCATCAGCGCTTTCACGATAAGATCGACGCCGCCGGTTTTTTGCAGCGCCAACGCGAAGGGCATCATCCCGACAATCAAAATAATGCTCGGCCAGTGAATAGACTTATAGGCGCTCTGGGCGTCAATACAGCGGAATTTGCCCATCAGCAGGCAAGCAATAATCGCGGCTATCGGGTTGGGAATTTCATCCGTGAGCATCAGTGCGACCATCAACACCAGACAGAAAATCGCGTGCGGCGCCTGGCTGTGGGCCGGTGACGCATCGCTAACCTCAATCGGCAGATTGAGCACCACGAAGTCGCGCCCGTTTTGCGCCAGCTGGCTAATCAACTTCCAGTTGCCAACCACCAGCATAATGTCGCCAAGCTGCAAAGGCTCATCAACCACCGAACCATCCAGCGCCTGACCATCGCGTTTCATACCCACAATATTCAGGCCATAGCGGGTACGAAAGCCCATTTCACGTACGGTTTTACCCAGCAGTTCAGACTCCGGGATCAGCGACACTTCCGCCATGCCCACGTCCAGGGCCTGGTCGGAGAAATACTCGCCGCGCAGCACCATCGGCTCCAGCATCTGCTCGCTGATAAACTGGCGCAGGTCAATATCCGCCGCTGACATATCGATAAGCAGCACATCACGAGCGCGGAACTCCGATACCCCATTCACATTCACGATAACCCGACGGAAGCGACGCCAGCGCTCAACGCCGATGATATTTGCGCCATAGCGCTCGCGCAGCTTCAGGTCATCCAGACGCTGGCCAATCATCGGCGAACCCGGACGAATCGCTAATCGGCGCGCACGGCCGGTCAGACGGTATTCTTTAATCAGATCGCGGAAAGTGCTCCGCTTGCGCCCTTCGCGCGCCGCATGCCCTTCATCACCTTTCAACATGAATCGCATGACCAGCATGTAGAAAATGCCGAGTACCAGCACCACCAGGCCAATTGGCGTCACGCTGAAGAAACCGAAGCCCTCCAGCCCTTCACGCAGCAGCTCACTGTTGATAACCAGGTTTGGCGGCGTCGCCACCAGCGTCATCATACCGCTGATAAGCCCGGCAAAGCTTAGCGGCATCATCAGACGCGAGGGGGAGATATTCATGCGCATGGAAACGCTCAGAACCACCGGGATGAAGATGGCGACAACCCCGGTTGAACTCATAAACGCGCCGAGGCCAGCAACGGTCAGCATCAGGTAAACCAGCATTTTGGTTTCACTGCTGCCCGCCACCTGCACCAGCCAGGAACCCATTTTGGTCGCCACGCCGGTGCGTACCAGACCGTCACCGATAATAAATAACGCGGCAATCAGAATAACGTTGGGATCGCTGAAGCCAGAGAAAGCTTCGCTCAACGTCAGCGTACCGCTCAGTACGAAGGCGACAATAATGCCTAGCGCGATAGCATCCATGCGTACCTTGCCGCTGGCAAACAGCACCACGGCAATGGCTAACAGACTGAGCACCCAAATCAATTCACCGTTCACAGCACATCCTTGTCATCAAATAAGCGGTAAGGTTTTCAACTCAATGGCGTTAACTATAGTGGCAGAAAAAAGCCCCAACGGTGTGGGGCTAAATCATAAGATCATGCATTCTGCGTGACGTTTACCTGTCCATCCGACAGCTTTTCAACGCGCAGCGTTGTCAGCGTAGAGAGGACAAAATCAACCTCCAGCAGCTCAGGGGTTTCCGCTGGCACATTCACTGCCGCAACATAGCAGCCTGCCGCCAGCCCGGGCTGTACGCCTGCCGGCGCATCTTCCACCACCAGACATTCCTGCGGCGACAGCCCCAGAAGTTTGGCACCTAGCAGATAAGCATCCGGCTGTGGTTTACCGTGCTGCACCTGTTCTGCGGTGACAAACACCGCAGGCGTTGGTAATCCTGCGGCGCGATGACGAGCATGGGCCACCGGAATCGAACCAGATGTAACAATAGCCCACGGAATGGCATTGGCTTCCAGGTGCTCCAGCAGTTCCAGCGCACCCGGCAGCGCACGGATCCCGTTAAGATCGGTCGCTTCGATATGCTCCAGACGCAGAAACTCAGCCTGAATCTCCGCCTCTGACTTGCCCGGCATAAAGTGCCGTAATGTGGTGATGGCCTGTTTGCCGTGGATATACGCCAGCACCGCATCCGGGTCAACGCCATAGCTTTCAGCCCAGAAATGCCAGGAACGTTCCACCACCGCCAGTGAGTCTACGAGGGTACCGTCTAAGTCAAAAAGAAAACCTTTACACTGCACGGAAGCCCCCATCAGGCGTTGATAATCTGATTAATTTCGTTGCTGCTCAGATGATACTGACGCGGGCAGCCGTGCCAGACATTCAGCATGCGCTGATATTTATCCCACATCGGGGTTTGCGCATTAAAACCGTGGGTGCCGGCATCAAAATGGGTATAACGGCCTTCGATATTCACCATAAAGCGGACGTAACCCAGGAAGCGCGCTTCGGTAGCCGCATCAAAACCGAGGAAGGTTACGCGACGTTCGTCGATGGTGGCGGCATCTTTTAGATTGGTCCACGACACGTGCAGCGCGTGATACATCTCCATGATGTCGATGACGATACGACAGGTCTCTTCTTTGAGTTCGCCAAATTCTCTGTCCAGCTCGCGCATCTGTAAACCATAGCCACGTTCAATTATGGTTTGCAGGCGGCGGTAGCGCTCAGCATTGTCGGGGTCAAGCATAGTCATCATTTTGTACTGATTGGACAAAATCAGACGTTGAGCGTGGGTCATTTCCATTTTTCGACTCCTGTTGCGCTTGGCAGCAAAAAAAAAGACACAAATATTGTGTCTTCTTTTATATGCGTTTTTCGCATGTAATTACAAATCATCAAGGAAAGTTTTATCCAGTTGTTTGAAGGCGCGCTTAAGCGTGTCAGCTAACGCCTGATAATCAGGCTTGCCTTCTACCGGTGCCAGCGCTTGTCCGGCTTCCTGTAATTTACCGCGTACCTCATAAAACCACTGTAATGTGGACGGCGGCAACGGGGTAACGGAGCGTTTACCTAACCACCATAATCCCTGCATCGGCAGGCTCAGCGCAAACAGCGCTGTGGCAACGGCTGGGCCAAGTTGCCCACCGAGGGCAATTTGCCAGCACAGCGTAAAAATGGCGAGCGGCGGCATAAAGCGTATGGCGTGGCGAGTCGCGCGAATCACGCGGTTCTCAACAAATACCGGCGCAAGTCGCTTCTCCAACGGCCACGTCTTTGAATAGTGCTGCCCCCGGCTGAACAAACTGAAGAAACTGACCGGGCGTTGCTCGGGTGTCGACATGGCTTACCTCAACTTCACGTATAAAAATTAAAATATTTTTGAAAAACAACAACTGGGTATGACATCGTTCAAAAAATTTTGGCATAGCCCCTGCAATCGGGTATCCTGTGCCAGCCTGAGATAGCCAGATTCTATACCCGTCGCCTTTCAAGTTGTAGATGCGTAGTCTGCGTCCGTTTACCCCCACTCACATAGTCATCTATGCTTAAGGGGTATCGCGGGCCCGTCGCTTTTCTATCACTCGAAATCCAGAGGGTAAATGCTCTCCGGCAAATCAAATTATTGCATATTCTGCCATTGGCTGAAAATTATGCAAAATGACTTAGAATCAATATGTATTTCTTAGATCATGCCTGAAAAACGTTTCGGGCATGATGTTAATCATAAATGTCGGGGTCATCCTGCGCTACGCTTAATGACTCATTGACGTTTTTTTAGCCACGTATCATAAATAGGTACTTCCATGTCGAGTAAGTTAGTACTGGTTCTGAACTGCGGTAGCTCCTCCCTGAAATTCGCTGTAATCGATGCAGTTAACGGTGAAGAGCACCTCTCTGGTTTAGCCGAATGTTTCCATCTCCCTGAAGCACGTATCAAGTGGAAAATGGACGGCGGTAAACAAGAAGCGGCTTTAGGTGCAGGCGCCGCTCACAGTGAAGCGCTGAACTTCATCGTTAATACTATTCTGGCACAAAAACCAGAACTGTCCGCGCAGCTGACCGCTATCGGCCACCGTATCGTACACGGCGGCGAGAAGTACACCAGCTCCGTTGTGATCGACGAATCCGTGATCCAGGGCATTAAAGATTCTTCTTCTTTTGCTCCGCTGCATAACCCGGCTCACCTGATCGGTATTGCTGAAGCGCTGAAATCCTTCCCGCAGCTGAAAGATAAGAACGTTGCCGTATTCGATACCGCGTTCCACCAGACCATGCCGGAAGAGTCTTACCTGTACGCTCTGCCGTACAGCCTGTACAAAGAACACGGCGTTCGTCGCTACGGCGCACACGGTACCAGCCACTTCTACGTTACTCAGGAAGCAGCAAAAGTACTGAACAAACCGGTTGAAGAACTGAACATCATCACTTGCCACCTGGGCAACGGTGGTTCCGTTTCTGCTATCCGTAACGGTAAATGCGTTGACACCTCTATGGGTCTGACCCCGCTGGAAGGTCTGGTAATGGGTACTCGCTCTGGCGATATCGATCCAGCAATCATTTTCCACCTGCATGACACCCTGGGCATGAACATCGACCAGATCAACAAGATGCTGACCAAAGAGTCTGGCCTCCTGGGTCTGACCGAAGTCACCAGCGACTGTCGTTATGTAGAAGATAACTACAAAGAAAAAGCAGATGCTAAACGTGCAATGGACGTTTACTGCCACCGTCTGGCGAAATACATCGGTTCCTACACCGCGCTGATGGATGGTCGTCTGGATGCTGTTATCTTCACCGGTGGTATCGGCGAAAACGCTGCAATGGTTCGCGAACTGTCCCTGGGCAAACTGGGCGTTCTGGGCTTCGAAGTTGATCACGAACGTAACCTGGCTGCCCGTTTCGGCAAATCCGGTTTCATCAACAAAGAAGGCACCCGCCCTGCCATCGTTATCCCGACCAACGAAGAGCTGGTCATTGCACAAGACGCCAACCGTCTGACTGCCTGATATCACACCGCCAGCCTAGCTGGCGGTGCTGTTTTGTATCCCGCCTGAAACTGGCGGTAACGAAAGAGGATAAACCGTGTCCCGTACTATTATGCTGATCCCTACCGGAACCAGCGTCGGCTTGACCAGCGTCAGCCTTGGCGTAATCCGTGCTATGGAACGCAAAGGCGTTCGTCTGAGCGTCTTTAAACCTATCGCACAACCGCGTAGCGGTGGCGATGCGCCAGACCAGACTACCACCATCGTTCGCGCGAGCTCTTCAACGACGACCGCCGCTGAACCGATGAAAATGAGCCACGTAGAAGCCCTGCTCTCCAGCAATCAGAAAGATGTGCTGATGGAAGAGATCATCGCTAACTACCATACGAACACTAAAGATGCAGAAGTTGTACTGGTTGAAGGCCTGGTCCCAACCCGTAAGCATCAGTTCGCTCAGTCTCTGAACTACGAAATCGCTAAAACACTGAACGCGGAAATCGTGTTCGTGATGTCTCAGGGTACCGATACTCCGGAACAACTGAACGAGCGTATCGAACTGACTCGCAACAGCTTTGGCGGCGTAAAAAACACCAACATTACCGGTGTTATCGTCAACAAGCTGAATGCACCGGTTGACGAACAGGGCCGTACTCGCCCAGATCTGTCTGAGATCTTCGATGACTCTTCCACCGCGAAAGTTATCAAAATCGATCCTGCTAAGCTGAACAGCACCAGCGCCCTGCCAGTTCTTGGCGCGGTACCATGGAGCTTCGATCTGATTGCAACTCGTGCAATCGACATGGCGCGTCACCTGAATGCCACCGTCATCAACGAAGGCGACATCAACACCCGTCGCGTGAAGTCTGTGACCTTCTGCGCACGTAGCATTCCACACATGCTGGAACACTTCCGTGCAGGTTCCCTGCTGGTAACTTCAGCAGACCGCCCAGACGTTCTAGTTGCCGCTTGCCTGGCAGCAATGAACGGCGTGGAAATCGGTGCTCTGCTGCTGACCGGCGGCTACGACATGGATCCACGTATCAGCAAACTGTGCGAACGCGCATTTGCTACCGGCCTGCCGGTATTCATGGTGAACACCAACACCTGGCAGACCTCTCTGAGCCTGCAGAGCTTCAACCTGGAAGTTCCGGTTGACGATCACGAGCGCATCGAGAAAGTTCAGGAATACGTTGCTAACTACATCAACGCTGACTGGATTGAATCTCTGACCGCTACCTCTGAGCGCAGCCGTCGTCTGTCTCCGCCAGCATTCCGTTACCAGCTGACCGAGCTGGCGCGTAAAGCGGGCAAACGTGTTGTTCTGCCAGAAGGCGACGAACCACGTACCGTTAAAGCTGCCGCTATCTGTGCTGAACGTGGTATCGCTACTTGCGTACTGCTGGGCAACCCAGATGAAATCACCCGTGTTGCAGCGTCTCAGGGCGTTGAACTGGGCGCAGGCGTAGAAATCGTTGATCCAGAAGTGGTTCGCGAAAGCTACGTTGCTCGCCTGGTCGAACTGCGTAAAAACAAAGGTATGACCGCAACCGTTGCCCGCGAACAGCTGGAAGACAACGTGGTTCTCGGCACCCTGATGCTGGAACAAGACGACGTTGACGGCCTGGTTTCCGGTGCGGTTCACACCACCGCGAACACCATTCGCCCACCGCTGCAGCTGATCAAAACTGCACCGGGCAGCTCTCTGGTTTCTTCCGTGTTCTTCATGCTGCTGCCTGAACAGGTTTATGTTTACGGCGACTGCGCGATCAACCCGGATCCAACTGCAGAACAGCTGGCTGAAATCGCTATCCAGTCCGCAGACTCCGCGATTGCTTTCGGTATCGAACCACGCGTTGCGATGCTCTCCTACTCCACCGGTACTTCTGGTGCAGGTAGCGATGTAGAGAAAGTCCGCGAAGCAACTCGTCTGGCACAGGAAAAACGTCCTGACCTGATGATCGACGGCCCACTGCAGTATGACGCCGCCGTGATGGCTGACGTTGCGAAATCCAAAGCACCGAACTCTCCGGTTGCAGGTCGCGCTACCGTGTTTATCTTCCCAGATCTGAACACCGGTAACACCACCTACAAAGCGGTACAGCGTTCTGCCGACCTGATCTCCATCGGGCCGATGCTGCAGGGTATGCGCAAGCCGGTGAACGACCTGTCTCGTGGCGCGCTGGTAGACGATATCGTCTACACCATCGCCCTGACCGCGATCCAGTCTTCACAGCAGCAGTAATCCTTTCACCACCCGTTCGCGGGTGGTTTTAAGGCAAAAAAAATCCGGAAGCGGGAAACCGTTCCGGATTTTTTTATGCCTGTGATAGCGCGAATTTATTCGGCTTCTTCCTCAACATGCGCTTCATTGTTCGCGTTGCGGGTCATCCACAGCGCCAGCGCTTTCAGCGAGTCATCGGTGAAGTCGTCGCAGCGAGCGGTGATCTCTTCCGGCGTCATCCAGCGAACCTCGCTGACCTCTTCTTCCTGCAGAGCAAACGGCCCGTGGGAAACACAGCTAAACAGGCTTCCCCACACCCGACAGTTCTTATCTTCAAAATAGAACTGGCCGTGATCGGCAAACGGTACGCCAGCAATCCCTAACTCTTCTTCCGCCTCACGGCGAGCAGAGTCCAGTAATGGCTCATCAGCCTGAACGACACCCCCAGCGGTGGCATCCAGCATACCCGGCTGGTAGTCTTTCGTCTCAGTGCGACGCTGAACCAGGATTTTCCCCATGCCGTCATGGACGACGATGTAGGTTGCCCGGTGACGCAGGCACTGCGCGCGCATTTGTTCACGGCTCGCTTGCGCGATGACCTCATTGTCTTCGTTGACAATATCGACCCATTCCGTGCTTGCCAAATGATTCTGCTCGACCATCAGAAAACCTTAAATTGAAAGCGCTCTTACGGCGCGTTTTATGATTGATGGGTAACTTACGGGTTAATAGCAACCTCTGCAATAACCCGCTGATCATTGAGTGCTAAAACCTGCAGATTTCTTCCGTCCATCAGCCCATAGCTAGCAGCAAAGCCGCCTTTAGGAATGCTAACCGAACCGGGATTAAATAAGAATATCTCGCCGCGTTTTTCTGCCACCGGCAGGTGCGTATGGCCAAAAATCAGCACATCGCCAGATGCCAGCGGTGGAAGATTATCAGGGCCGTAAAGATGACCGTGAGTCAGAAAAAGCCGCTGCGTGTCGGTTAACACCTGCTGCCAGGGTGCGGTAATGGGAAAGTTCAGGAGCATCTGGTCAACTTCGCTATCGCAGTTGCCGCGAACGGCAATAATTCGCGCGGCAAGGGTGTTCAGGCGATCGGCGACCTCGGCTGGCGCATAGCCTTCCGGAAGCGCATTGCGCGGTCCGTGGTTAAGCACATCCCCCAGAATCACCAACCAGTTCGCGCCGCTGTCGGCAAACAGCGACAACACACGTTCGGCGGCGGGCAACGAGCCATGAATATCCGATGCAAACATCAGCTTCATTAATCAAATCCCTACAGTGATAATCCTTACTATCATAATGGATTACCTCTTCTTTTTCAGCCTACACGTTTAGCCGATAACGCTGCATAGCGCTGAACAGAGGCACGTTGCCACTGGAAAGCCGCGTACTCAGCGAGTACTTCCGGAACATCATCCCCGTTTAGCACCAGCCGGTTAAGCATCAGCGCCAGGTCACTGTCGGCGATACACCATTCGCCAAACAGATTGGGCCTACCGTGGGCCAGAAGCACGCTGGCGGTGTCAAAAAGTTTAGCCGCGCTTTGGCGTCCTGCTTCACTTAATGGTGCTTTTTTCTCACCGGCAAAAACCACCGCGGTGGAGCGCTCTTCACGGATAGGCATGAGATCGCTGCGCAGCCACGCCTGCACCTGCCTGGCGCGGGCACGTTTTTGTATATCGTGAGGATACAAACGTTCCCACTCCGGCGGCGCAAAACGTTCGTCGAGGTATTCGGTAATGGCAGAGGATTCGCTGAGTTCAAAACCATCCACGTCAAGAAGCGGTACCCGGCGGGTAGCGGTATAGCCTTTCCAGCCCGGTTTCAGCTGTTCACCCAGATTCAGATTGATGGTTTTGAGCGTGAATGGCAGCCCTTTTTCCTTCAAGGCAACATACACGGACATCACATAGGGGGAGAAAAAATCGGAGTCTGACCAAAGGGTTATTACAGGCTGGCTCATGGCGCGTCCTCAATCACAGACAAAAGATGCACGAACGATGGGCGCAGAAACTGCTGCCCATCTAACATAATAGCCAAAATAGCCTGTCTACCGGGCGATGTCACTTGCCCACAACATGAGGATTTTGCAATTAGCCAACCACCAGCGTTTTGGGCTCCAGGTAGGCCTGCAATCCCCATTTGCCCATTTCACGCCCCAGACCAGACTGTTTAAAGCCGCCAAACGGCGCCAGATGCTCGTGCTCCAGAGTATTAACCTGCACGCGACCAGACTCAATCTGCAACGCCATTGCCTCACCGCGCTGCCGTGAGCCGCTTAATACCAGCGCGCTCAATCCATAATCCGTGTCGTTGGCGATAGCCAGCGCTTCGGCATCATCGGCATAAGGAATGACCACCAGCACCGGTCCGAAGATCTCCTCTCTGGCAATGCGCATTTGATTGTGCACATCGGTAAAGATTGTCGGCTTCACGCTCCAGCCGTTTTCCATCCCCGCAACGCGCCCTTCTCCACCGGTCAGCAATCTCGCGCCTTCCTGTACACCCAATCGAATATAGTCCTGCACGCGCTGCCACTGCTTGCGGCTAACCATTGGGCCGATAACCGTCTGCACATCGCGCGGAGAGCCTGCGGGGAACTGCGCGATAGCGGCAACCATTTCCTGCTCGAACTCCGCTTTACGCGACGCCGGAACCAGAATACGCGTACCGGCAATGCACGCCTGTCCGCTATTCATAAAACCCGCCTCCAGCGCCAGGTGTACCGAAGTTTTCAGGTCGGCATCATCAAGGATAACCGTTGGTGATTTGCCACCCAGCTCCAGCGTTACGCGCTTCAACGTGCGAGCCCCGCTTTCCACGATATGTTTCCCCACCGCCGTCGAGCCGGTAAAGGAAATTTTAGCAATATCCGGGTGATGATTAATAACATCGCCCACCACGTCACCACGACCGGTGACGATGTTAAATACGCCAGCCGGAATTTGCGCCGCGTGCAGCGCCTCGGTGATAATCTGAGTCTGCCAGGCACTCATTTCGCTTGGCTTAATGACGGCAGTACAACCCGCCGCCATCGCCGTCGCCAGCTTATTGCAGATAAAGCCAGCATCGCTGTTCCACGGCGTAATCAATCCCGCGACCCCGACCGGGGTCATAACAACTTTGGCCCGTCCAACCGACTCTTCAAAAGCAAAGGTCTTCAGCGCGTCAATTGCACAGCAGATAGTCTGCGCAGGCCAGGCCGCCATCCAGCTAGCGCGTGATGATGGCGCACCATATTCGGTGATAATGGCCTCCAGCAGGTCGGACTCACGTGCCACCACAGCCTGATGCATGCGTTCCAGTACCGCAATACGCTCTTCTCGTGAGGTCCGGGACCAGGTTGGGAATGCCGCTTTTGCTGCCGCAATCGCCCGCTGAGCATCATCGGCATCCGCCAGGCGAACCTGGCCAATCACCGCTTCCGTTGCCGGGTTAAACAAGTCAAATAGCTCGCTGCCGTGCGGGGTAACAAATTCGCCGTTGATATAAATTTTGTCGATGTGCTGCATTATTCTGTCCTCTCATCATGGGATGTCGCACAGTATAAGAAACGTCTATCATCGCGATAAGAGGGTATAATGAGGACAAGCTGTCACGAAAATCGGGATAATCATGCACCGTAGCGGTCTAACCGAACTTGAAGTTGTCCTTGCCGTCGCCCGGCAACAGAGTTTCCGCGCGGCTGCACGCGAGCTTGGGCTGTCGGCCACCGCCGTCAGCAACGCCGTCGCGGGGCTGGAGGCACGTCTTAACGTGCGCCTGTTTAACCGTACCACCCGCAGCGTAGCCCTGACCGAACAGGGGCGGCGGTATATTGCACGTATTGCCCCTGCGCTGGCGGAAATTCAGCGCGCGGCGGAAGAAATCACCGCCGAACCCGGAATACCGACGGGCACACTGCGAATCAATGCCCCGCGCGAAAGCGTATCGTTGCTGTTTAATCTGTTTGACACCTACTTGCAACGTTATCCGCAGATGCGGCTGGATATCACCACCGAATCAAGGATGATCGATATTGTCGCTGAGGGCTACGATGCCGGGATCAGGCTCGCCGAATCAGTGCCGCAGGATATGATTGCCAGCGCACTCACGCCGGACGCCAGAATGGTTATCGTCGGCTCGCCAGACTACTTTGCCCGCCATGGGATCCCGCAAACGCCAGATTCACTCGCAGACCACCACAGCATTGGCATGCGAATGTCACATGGTGGGGTTTATCACTGGGAACTGGAGCGCCATCAGCATAAATTCACCGTCAACGTCCCACCGCGGATGATCGTCAGCGAAATGCAGGTTATCCATCGAGCGACCCTGGCCGGGCTGGGGCTGGCGTTTATTTCAGAGTGGTTTATCCAGGACGATCTCGCTAATGGTAAGCTCATCAGCGTACTGGATGAATGGTGCCCTGTCTTCGGCGGTTTACGTCTTTACTATCCGGGCCACCGCCACATTCTGCCCGCGTTACGCGCATTTATTGAACTGGCGCACGAACTGAATACCCGCCAGACACTGCCGCGATAAAGATGCTTTCGTGTATGATGCCCAAGACAACAATAAATAAGGAGAATACCTGCAATGTCCGAGTCCAACGCCATTATTCGCATTAAGAATCTACGCCTGCGCACGTTTATCGGCATTAAAGAAGAAGAGATTGCCAACCGCCAGGACGTGGTCATCAACATTGAAATTCGCTATCCGGCGGAGCAAGCACGCAATAGTGAAGACATTAACGATGCGCTGAACTACCGCACCATCACCAAGAGCATTATTCGCCACGTGGAGAATAACCGTTTCTCTTTGCTGGAAAAATTAACTCAGGATGTGCTCGATATCGCAAGCGAACATCACTGGGTCACTTATGCTGAAGTGGAAGTCGATAAAGTTCACGCGCTACGCTATGCCGACTCGGTCTCTATCACCTTAAGCTGGCAACGTTAGGCGCCCCTTCCCAGGGAGGTCGCATGAAGATTCTGATTACCGGTGGTACCGGCCTCATAGGCCGCCACCTGATTCCGCGCTTATTAACGCTTGGCCACACGGTCTGCGTAGTGACCCGTTCCCCGGAAAAAGCGCGCCAGGTGCTTGATGCGCGCGTTGAACTCTGGCCAGGGCTACAGAATATTTCATCGCTCGACGGCATAGACGCCGTGATTAATCTTGCCGGTGAAGCTATTGCCGACAAGCGCTGGACCGACGCACAAAAGCAGAAGCTTTGCGACAGTCGTTGGACCATAACTCAGCGTATCAGCGAGCTGATTCTGGCCAGCACCACCCCGCCAGCGGTGCTGATTTCTGGCTCCGCCACCGGCTATTACGGCGATCTCGGCGAAGTGGTCGTGACGGAAGAAGAGCCGCCGCATAATGAATTTACCCATAAATTGTGCGCACGCTGGGAGCACATTGCCAGCAGCGCAGAAAGCGACCGCACCCGTGTCTGCCTGCTGCGTACCGGGGTTGTTCTCGCCGCACAAGGCGGTATTCTCGCTAAAATGCTGCCGCCATTTAAACTCGGTCTCGGCGGCCCTATCGGCAATGG
Source organism: Kluyvera huaxiensis (assembly GCF_040149365.1). Taxonomy (NCBI): domain Bacteria; kingdom Pseudomonadati; phylum Pseudomonadota; class Gammaproteobacteria; order Enterobacterales; family Enterobacteriaceae; genus Kluyvera; species Kluyvera huaxiensis. The sequence goes on along the minus strand of NZ_JBEFLV010000002.1, from coordinate 239,199 downwards.
CCGTCAGTATCTGGCGTGGATACATATCGACGATATGGTCAACGGTATTCTCTGGCTGCTTGATAACGATCTGAGTGGGCCATTTAATATGGTTTCGCCCTACCCCGTTCGCAACGAACGGTTCGCCCATGCGCTGGGGCATGCGTTAGATCGTCCCGCGATTTTACGCGTTCCCGCCACCGTGATACGCCTGCTGATGGGAGAGTCTTCGGTACTGGTACTCGGCGGACAGCGTGCGTTACCCAAACGGATAGAAGCCGCTGGTTTTGTCTTCCGCTGGTACGATCTGGATGAAGCGCTGGGCGATATTCTCGGCAAACGACACTGACAGTACGGTGATAGCGACCCGCTATCACCGCCTTCCCATGGAATACGCCTCGCATTTCAACTCTCTGATCGATTCCCCGTAAATACAAACGTGAAGCCGGTTCCAACACGCCGTAAATCCTCCTGTCATAACTGCCTGAGCTATCACTTATCGAACAATTACCGTTGACATTCGTCAACACCCATTTGATACTCAACAGGACAGATAGATGAAGGAACATCCAGACAAACATATCCGGGCAGCGATTGAATATGCGCTAGCGCGTGGATGGTTATTGAGTCCCGCCGGTCATAGCGCTCACTGTTTCGGTCGTTTGAAATGCGGCCTCGCGGAACACCGCGACCATATGATGAGTATCTGGTCGACACCGGCGGTTCCCCTTCATCATGCGCGGCAGATAATGCGGATGGTTGACCGCTGCCGGCGAAAACATTCATAGCTATGGAGGAAGGAACGATGTCGTTATTCAATTTCACGCTGACGCTTTCCGGCGTCACCCGCAGTACGCCTCACCTGGAAGACGCCTTGTATAAAGCACACTGCGACGATGCCCTAATCTGTTTTTATGGTACGGCGGTGTACCTCGATTTTGACCGTGAAAGCGACACGCTCGAGCATGCCATTTTGTCTGCTATCAAAGATATTGAATCCGCCCCAACGCTTAATGCCCGTGTCGAATCCGTCGATGCGGTGCTAGTTGGCTTGAGCGATATCGCCGAACTCACCGGCGTCTCCCGGCAGGCTATTTCGCTGCTGAAAGAGGGTTCCCGTGGTGCTGGTCAGTTTCCCGGCCCGATACAGCGCGTAAAAGGCAGTTCACCGCTATGGCGCTGGCAAACGGTGGTTAAGTGGCTGGTTGACGAGGGACGTTTGCCCGCGCAATCGCCGATGGTAGCCCACGCCCGCACACTGGACAGCCTCAACCTGGCGCTACAGCTACGCGCGTCACAGGAGAGCCAAACGGTACTGAATTATTTCCAGGGGTTGAATTGCCCCGTACCGATTAACCGTTAACACCCTGTTATTGCTGTCTTTCAGGTGCTAAGGTAGCCCTTTACTTCGCGCACTGGCACTCTGATGGCAACCCTCTCCACCGCACGTTTACAACTTTCGCCCTTTCATGAACACGACTGGCCTTTTTTCCTGGCGCTTCGACAAAACAATGAAGTGATGCGCTTTATGGGAGAAATTCTGGACGAGTCGGCGATACGCGGGGTGTTTGAACAGCGCTGTAAGGAGCCGGGGATTTTCGTCATCCGCGATGAAAAAGGCACTGCGCTCGGCGATATTGGTCTGCGGATCAGCCATAAAAACCCGCATGAGGCCGACATAGGCTACGCGCTATTGCCGCAGGCTCAGGGCCACGGCTATGCCAGTGAGGCGCTCAATGCTATCTGCGACTATGGTTTTAACCAGCTTTCGCTGTGGGCCATTAATGCATGGGTATTAGGCGATAATCGCGGCTCAGCGCGACTTCTGGAAAAACGTGGATTTATCCGCACGCAGGTGCTGGAAAAAGCCTATCAGCTGAACGGCGAGTACTACGACGACTGGGTTTACCGGCTGGAAAACGCCCCCACCGCCAGGTGAGGGCGAAAGACTTTTACTTGAGCGCTCCGCTCAGGAACTGCTGTAGGCGGGCACTCTTCGGGTTGCCGAAAACTTCATCCGGCGCTCCCTCTTCCTCGATTTTTCCCTGATGAAGGAAAATCACATGCGAGGAAACATGGCGAGCGAAGCCCATTTCGTGAGTCACCACCACCATGGTTTTCCCCTCTTCCGCCAGTTGCTGCATTATGCGCAGTACTTCCCCAACCAGCTCAGGATCGAGCGCGGAAGTCGGTTCATCGAACAGTAGCACTTCCGGTTCCATTGCCAGCGCTCGGGCAATAGAAACGCGCTGCTGCTGGCCACCGGACAAATGCACCGGGTATTTATTCTGCTGGCGTTCGTCAATGCCCACTTTCGCCAGGTATTTCACCGCCCGCTCGCGCGCTTCAAGCTTGCTGAGCCCAAGCACCTGAATAGGCGCTTCCATCACGTTCTCCAGCACCGTCATATGGCTCCAGAGGTTAAAGTGCTGGAAGACCATCGTCAGGCGGGTACGCAGTAAACGCAGCTGGTTCTTATCCGCCACCTTTAGCTGCCCGTCGGTATCGCGAACCAGGCCAATATTCTGCCCATTGACGATAATGGAACCTTCACTCGGTTTTTCGAGGAAGTTGATGCAGCGCAGGAAGGTACTTTTGCCCGAGCCGGATGAGCCGATGATGCTTATCACATCACCCGCATCAGCCTTAAGCGACACGCCCTTCAGCACTTCCTGCTCGCCGTAACGTTTGTGCAGGTCGATTACGTTAAGTTTTTTATCAGACATCATATTCTCAGTGCGTAGAAGACGGTTTCATATGCTGCAACCAGCGTTTTTCCGCTTTACGGAACAGGCTTATCAGCACATACGAGATGATTAAGTACAGCACGGCCGCGATCCCGAAGGCGGTAAAGGGCTGGTAGGTTGCGGAGTTAATATCACGGGCAATTTTCAGCAAATCGGGCACGGTGGCGGTAAACGCCAGCGCCGTCGAGTGCAGCATCAGGATCACTTCATTGCTGTAGGCCGGCAGCGCAATGCGCAGTGCCGATGGCAAAATGATGCAGCGATAGAGCTTAAATGACGAGAAACCGTAGGCCCGCGCGGCCTCTATTTCCCCTGCGGGTACCGAACGAATGGCACCGGCAAAAATCTCGGTGGTGTAGGCACAAGTGTTGAGCGTTAAAGCCAGCACAGTACAGTTGAGGCCACTGCGGAAAAAGGCATTGAGCATCTCGGTGCCCTTGACGATTTCCAGCGTGTACATCCCGGAGTAGAACACCAGCAGCTGCACGTACAGCGGCGTACCGCGAAAAATATAGGTGAACAGCCATACCGGGAATTTGATGTACTTGTTGCTGGAGACGCGAGCAATCGCCAGGAACAGAGCCATAAATCCACCCATCACTACCGACAGCACCAGCAGCCAGAGGGTGATTGCCACGCCGGTAAAACGATAACCGTCGCTCCACAGCAGCGCTTTCCAGTACTCCTGAATAATTTCAATCACAGGTCAGCCCTCTTCACACCCACGGAGTAGCGGCGTTCGAGCAGCAGCAACACGCCATTGGAAACGGTAGTAAACAGCAGATAAATCAATCCGCAGACGATGGCGAAGTAGAACGGCTCCCAGGTGCTTTTGCCCGCAAGCTGAGTCGCTTTGACCACATCTTCCAACCCAAGCAGCGATACCAACGCGGTGGCCTTTAAAATCACCTGCCAGTTGTTGCCAATCCCCGGCAGCGCATAGCGCATCATCGCCGGGAACAGAATGCGGCGGAAGGTTTGCGCGCCGGTAAACCCGAAGGCCGTGGCCGCTTCAATATGCCCTTTCGGCACCGCCATAAAGGCACCGCGGAAGGTTTCGGTAAAATAAGCCCCGTAGATAAAACCGAGGGTGATGATCCCCGCGATCATCGGGTCGATATCAAACTGCGATAACCCGAGCGCGTCAGTCACCAGATTAAGCGCCATCTGCAAGCCGTAAAAAATCAGCAGCATTAGAACTAAGTCGGGCACCCCGCGAATCAGCGTGGTGTAGCCCTCAAAAATTAACGCCAGTACGCGATTTTGGGAGAGCTTGGCTCCCGCGCCGACCAGACCAATAAGCACGGCCAGAACCACTGAGCTGAGAGCCAGCTCGAGGGTAACAACGGCGCCCTGAAAAATAACCTGTGAAAACCCGTACAGCATGCTGCCAGTCCTGTCTTGACGCCCATCGCCCGGTAAAGCCGAGACGATGGGTTACTGGTGATGATTACTCGCCGTAAACGTTAAAATCGAAGTATTTTTTCGCCAGCTTGTCGTAGGTGCCGTCAGCGCGCATCTCAGCAAATGCCTTGTTGAGCGCGTTCAGCAGTTCGGTATCGTCTTTACGCAGACCCATACCGGTACCCACCCCAAACAGCTTCTCGTCTTTAATCGACGGGCCGCCGAACTGGTAGTCTTTACCGATAGGCTGTTTCAGGAAACCCTCACTCGCCGCCACTTCGTCCTGGAATGCCGCGTCGATACGACCGGCGGTCAGGTCGGAGTAGATATTGTCCTGTCCCTGGTAGGAGACAATTTCAATACCTTTCGGTGCCCAGTGCTCGTTACCGTAAGTTTCCTGAGTGGTGCCCTGTAACACGCCAACGCGCTTGCCTTTCAACGTGGCGAGATCTGGCGTCACCGGGGAACCCTTTTTCACCACCAGACGGGAATCGGCGGCGTACAGTTTGTCGGTAAAGGCAATTTCCTGCTGACGTTTTTCAGTGATCGACAGCGACGACATAATGGCATCGATTTTCTTCGCTTTCAGCGAGGGGATCAGGGCGTCCAGCGGGTTTTCCACGAAGGTACATTGTGCCTGGATGCGCTTACACAGCTCTTTTGCCAGATCAATGTCAAAACCCACTAATTCACCCTGTGCATTTTTTGACTCGAACGGTGCATACGTTGGGTCAGTACCAATACGCACTTTTTGCGGGATTGCTGCAAATGCGCTTGAAGCAGAAGCAAGCGCTAAGACCAAAGAAAAAGATAACGCCAGTTTTTTCATATTATCCTCAACAGACAGTAATTCTTGTGGGTTTTTTAGAAATAATCTGAGCAGTTATCGTGCCATCTTTCGGCCTATCAAGGCAAAGCATTCTGCCCTGACTGATGGCTTTTTTCTCATTAAAAATGCTTAATTATGCAACCACGCGCAATTTTCGAGCAAAAAGCGCACCACCGTGGTGCATCACAAAATCAATGCACCACGATGATACATTTACTGCAGTTAGTCGCCGTAGACGTTGAAGTTGAAATATTTCTTCGCCATCTTGTCGTAGGTACCGTCAGCACGCAGCTCCGCCAGCGCTTTATCAAACGCTGCTTTCAGCTCAACGTCGTCTTTACGCAGCCCGACGCCGGTGCCATCACCAAAGAATTTCTTGTCTTTGACGGACGGACCTGCGAAATCAAAATCTTTACCCGCTGGTTGCTTGAGGAAACCTTCGCTAGCCGCCACTTCATCCTGGAACGCCGCGTCAAGACGACCGGCTGCCATATCGGAGTAGATCAGATCCTGGTTTTGATACGCTACAACATCGATGCCTTTGCTACGCCAGTTTTCGTTGGCATAAGCTTCCTGAGTGGAACCCTGCAGAACGCCGATATGCTTGCCTTTCAGCGCATCAAGGGTAGGCAAAATCGCCGAGCCTTTCGCCGCAATCAGACGTGAGTCCGCCGCATACAGCTTGTTGGAGAAGGCGATTTCCTGCTGGCGTTTTTCGGTTATCGACAGCGAAGAGATGATGGCGTCGATTTTCTTCGCTTTCAGCGACGGGATCAGCGCGTCAAAGTCGCTGCCCACCCAAGTACATTTGATGCTGGCGCGTTTACACATTTCATTGCCCAGATCGATATCAAAGCCGATGAAATCGCCTTTGGCATCTTTCGAGGAGAACGGTGCGTAGGTAGTATCGGTGCCGATACGAATGCTCTGTGGCAGTGCGGCAAATACGCTGGATGCGCTGCTGAGACCCAGCAGCAAAGAGAGAGCCAGAACCGTCTTCTTCATACGTTCCCCTATTAAATCGTGATGTCGTTAACTACTCATAATTATGTTGTGTGCGTCTGCAGAATCTTATTTGCATCTTCTGTGCCATCTTTAACGCTAATAAACACACTGTTAAAAATGTTAATGAAAAGATAACAAAAGGTGACCACAAAGAAAGATATCAGCCGCAGCGCATAAATCGAGCACAAATAGACAATCGGGATGATTAAATATCGAGGATTTGATCGGCGTTACAAAATCGCCCTGAAACAGGGCAAAGAATACATCATGCGCCCTGGTTGGGCGCGCTACGCGCCGGTCCAGCGCGTAAAGAGATCCTGCGGCAGGTCGATATCGAAAAGATCGAGCACGCGATTTACCGTCTGGTTAATCACATCGTCCAGCGTTTGTGGGCGGTGATAAAATGCTGGCACTGGCGGCATGATAATTGCGCCAATCTCGGCGGCCTGGGTCATCAAACGCAAGTGCCCCAAATGCAGCGGCGTTTCTCGCACGCACAGCACCAACGGACGGCGCTCTTTGAGCACCACGTCAGCGGCACGCGTTAACAAGCCGTCGGTATAGCTATTGACGATACCAGAGAGGGTTTTGATTGAGCACGGCAGAATAATCATCCCGGCCGTTTTAAAAGAGCCTGATGAGATACTGGCACCGATATCGCGGGCATCGTGCACAACGTCGGCCAGCGCCTGAACCTCACGCAGCGAAAAGTCGGTTTCCAGCGCCAGCGTCTGGCGTGCCGCCTGGCTCATCACCAGATGCGTTTCGACATCCGGGAGGCTACGCAGCACCTGTAGTAAGCGAACGCCGTAAATGGCGCCGCTGGCGCCGGAGATTCCAATGATGAGTCGTTTCACACAAACCGCCCTGTTTCCATAATGAAGCAAACTTTGCCGGATTACGGCGCCAGACGCAACCGCGAGGCGTGATTATCGATATTAGTTGGCTTAAAGGGGGTTGAGCCATAACTATAAAAACGGCTGTCTGAATTTGCTCAAAGCCAGATGACGAAAAACAAACGGGACGGTGTGCTATTTCGGCGCATCGAGGGACTGGGTTAGGGAAGGCGAAACGGAGATAGGAACTGATCCAGATGAAAAAATCGGATGCGAATCGATTCGCATCCGGCCTTTACCAACTTAACCTTCGTTGTGCATCTCTAAGTTTTCGACTTCATTTTGCAACAGCATCGCTTTGGCGTCGTCATTGCGCAGTGAATCGAGGAAATCAAGATAGGTCTGGTCAACGTCTTTGGTAACGTACACGCCGTTAAATACCGAGCATTCAAACTGCTGAATGTCCGGGTTCTCAGCGCGGACGGCTTCAATCAGATCGTTAAGATCCTGGAAGATAAGACCGTCTGCACCAATGATCTGCCGGATTTCGTCCACTTCACGCCCGTGAGCAATCAGCTCGGTAGCGGTTGGCATATCAATACCGTAGACATTTGGGAAACGAATCTCCGGCGCGGCAGAGGCCAGATAGACCTTTTTCGCTCCGGCTTCGCGCGCCATTTCGATAATCTGCTCAGACGTGGTACCACGCACGATGGAATCATCCACCAACAGGACGTTCTTACCGCGGAACTCGGCGCGGTTGGCGTTGAGCTTACGACGCACTGACTTACGACGCAGCTGCTGACCCGGCATGATAAAGGTACGGCCAACGTAACGGTTTTTCACAAAACCCTGACGGTACGGTTTATCCAGAATACGGGCAATCTCCAGCGCGATATCGCAAGAGGTTTCTGGAATCGGGATAACCACGTCGATATCCAGATCTTCCCACTCGCGCGCGATTTTCTCGCCAAGCTTGGTGCCCATGTTAACGCGAGCGCTGTAGACGGAAATCTTATCGATAAAGGAGTCCGGGCGCGCAAAGTAGACGTATTCGAACAGGCATGGGTTGCTCACCGGGTTGTCAGCACATTGACGGGTAAACAGCTGCCCTTTCTCAGTGATGTAGACCGCTTCGCCCGGCGCCACATCGCGCAGGAATTCAAAGCCCAGCGTATCCAGCGCCACGCTTTCGGAAGCCACCATATACTCGGTACGACCGTCGCCAATATCACGTTTGCCCAGCACCAGCGGACGGATGCCGTTAGGGTCGCGGAAAGCAACCATGCCGTGACCGATAATCATCGCGACGCACGCATAGGCACCACGAATCTGACGATTCGTCGCGGCAATGGCGGCAAAGATATTGTCGGCTTCCAGCGGGTAATGGCGGAAGTTATCCAGCTCGCTGGCAAAAATATTGAGCAGGATTTCAGAATCAGAAGTGGTGTTGATGTGGCGGCGTTTCTCTTCAAACAGCTTCTGACGTAACTCATGCGCGTTGGTCAGGTTGCCGTTGTGCGCAAGCGTAATACCGTATGGCGAGTTAACGTAGAAAGGCTGAGCTTCAGAAGCGCTGGAGCTGCCCGCCGTTGGGTAGCGCACATGGCCAATACCCATATTGCCCTGCATACGCTGCATGTGGCGGGCTTCAAAGACATCGCTGACCAGGCCGTTTGCCTTACGCAACCGGAAGCAGTTGTTGGCATCAATGGTGATGATGCCAGCGGCATCCTGTCCACGGTGCTGCAGCACCGTTAGCGCATCATAAATCGACTGGTTAACCGGCATGACACCGGCGATACCGACAATACCGCACATACGTCTTTTCCTCGTTAAGCAACGACCCAAAGTTTATACTTTGGGCAAGAAACTTGACGAGCTTTGGAGGTATTCGAAAAACCATCTGATAACCGGTGAAAAATAGGGAATAAACTGCGAGTGCAGCCAGTCATCGCTCTTCGCCATCCCGGTAAAGGTATCAAGGAAGAACAGGATGGCGGCGATAATCAGCACCCCACGTAAAGCGCCAAAGCAGATCCCCAACACCCTATCTGTACCCGACAGACCGGTTTTTTCCACCAGTTGGCCTATCACATAGTTCACGATAGCACCAACGATGAGCGTTACGATAAACAGCGCTGCAATCGCAATCCCGTTTCGAACCCGTTCATCTTCAAAGCCCGTAAACCAGACAGACAGTTCCGTGTAGTAATGGCTGGCAACATAGAAGGCACAGCCCCAGGTTACCAACGATAATGCTTCACGAACAAAGCCGCGGATAAGACTCACTAAGCAAGAAAAGCCCAGTACCGCGATAATGGCATAATCAATCCAGACCATAAATGTCCCACGATTTTACGCCCTGTCATCCAGTTCGGGCGCATTCTAACAGAAAAAGAAAACGTTTGCGTAGGGATTTCCTTCCCTGGCGTAAATAAAAAATGGCGCTGAAAAAATATTCAACGCCACGGTTTCGGGCCCACACCCACGGGCAAAAAAATGCCCCTCATCCCGCGGTGGGAAGGGTTTGGGTGCAGGGTAAAGCTGCGTTAGTTCGGGGTATATCCCATCACAACACCGCTTAATCCCGACAGCTGTTTCAGTTCGCCAAGCGAACCTTTCAGCTTATCTTTTGAGGCTTCCGGGCCAACAAGAATACGCGTAATTTTACCCTGAACCGGCGTAGAAGGCGACGTGTAAGCGCGATAACCCGCACCGCGCAGGCTGGCGACAATTTCATTCACCTTATCGGCGTTCTTCAGTGCCCCCAACTGCACCACGTAGGCTTTCCCCACCGGCGCTGGCTGCTCTTCCGGCGCGGCTTTTGGCGGTGGCGTGACGGCAACCTGTTCTGTTACCGGCTGTGGTTTAGGCTTAGGCTTTTCAACCGGCTTCGGTTTTGGCGGTTCAGCCGTCGGCGGGATCTGTTCCAGATCGCCGTTGCCGTTGACCGCAAGGCGGCTGGAATCCAGCGACGGTGCCGCAGCATCCCCTGCCCTGACTTCTTCTGCCGCGCCTTCAGGTGGCTGCGCTGGCAGCGCCTGCGTGGCGGTTGGCAACATATCGGGCTCGTCGCGATCGCCTGGTTTTGGCACCAGCGGAATAGCCGCGAACTCATCCTGATAATGTTTTTTTTGCCCGTCAAGAAGCCCTGGCAGCACGATAACGCCCAGGGCAACTAATACTATCGTCCCGACAAGACGGTTTTGAAACTTACTTGCCACCAGCTATCCCCGCGTCCAACTCTTCCATCACATGCGCTACCGTGTGGAACGAACCACACACCAGCACCGTATCCTCCGGCGTCGCGTCGGCCATTGCGGCACTCCATGCCTGTGCCACGCTAGCGAAGACGGTACCTGCGCGCAGATGTTCACGCAGCTGTTCCGCTGTCGCCCCTCGAGGCCCTTCCAGCGGTGCGCAATACCAGTCGTCAACGACCTCTTCCAGACATGCCAGCGTACCGGCAATATCCTTATCATGCAGCATACCAATAACCGCCCGCACTCGCCCATTTTTCGGCAGTGATTTGAGACGTCCGGCAAGGTAGGCCGCCGCATGCGGGTTATGCGCAACGTCTAAAATGACGCGCGGCTCAGTTTGAATTGTCTGGAAACGGCCGGGCAAAATCGCGTTAGCAATGCCGTCACGAATGGCATCTTCACTCACTACAAGCCCACTGGCACGCAGCGCTGCCAGCGCCGTGGCGGCGTTAGGCTGCGGCACGTTCGGCAGCGGCAGATTCCGCATCTCGCCCTGTGCGTCGCTAAAGCTCCAGCTGTCGGCCTCAATCGTGTAACGCCAATCAACGTCACGCTGGCGCAGCAGTGCACCTTTCTCGCGTGCCACATCAGCAATGGTATGCGGCATATCTGGCTCACCGACGACAGCCGGACGGCCAGCGCGAAACACGCCCGCTTTCTCACGACCGATACTTTCGCGATCCGGCCCTAACCAGTCGGTATGATCCAGCGCGATGCTGGTCACTACGGCAACATTGGCATCCACAATATTGGTGGCATCCAGACGACCGCCTAAACCTACTTCGAGGATAACCACATCGACCTTAGCCTGCTTAAACAGCCATAGCGCGGAGAGGGTGCCGTATTCAAAATAGGTCAGCGAGATTTCACCCCGCGCCGTTTCAATCGCCGCAAAGGAAGCTGTATGGTCGCTTTCCGCAAGCTCCGCGCCCTGAATGCGCACGCGCTCGGTGTAGCGTACCAGGTGCGGAGAGCTATAAACGCCTACCGTATAGCCTGCCGCCATCAGAATCGTTTCCAACGTACGGCAGGTGGTGCCTTTGCCATTAGTTCCAGCAACCGTAAACACAAACGGCGCAGGCTGGAGCACGTCCAGTTGACCCGCAACCTCGCTGACACGCGCCAGACCCAGGTCGATAGTTTTTGAATGGAGGTTTTCCAGATAAGAAAGCCACGTAGCCAGGGGCGACGTGGCCTGAGGAATAAGATGTTTTTCCATGGTGCCCGCAACTTTCAACGGTGAATAAAAGCAAAAAGGGCAGCGCCATCCGGCCCTGCCCTTTGCATTATCAGGCCTCGGGTTCCTGATCCGGTACCGGCGGTACCACCACGCTATCGCGCGGCGCATCCGGGTTCGGTGCCGGGAGATTCATCAGCTTCGCCAGAACGCTGGCCAGCTTCAGACGCATTTCCGGACGGCGAACAATCATATCGATCGCGCCCTTCTCGATGAGGAACTCGCTGCGCTGGAAGCCCGGCGGCAGTTTCTCACGAACGGTCTGTTCGATAACGCGTGGACCTGCGAAACCGATCAGCGCTTTAGGTTCAGCGATGTTCAGGTCGCCCAGCATCGCAAAGCTTGCGGAAACGCCGCCCATAGTTGGGTCGGTCAGCACGGAGATATACGGTAAACCGCGCTCCTGCATTTTCGCCAGCGCAGCAGAGGTTTTTGCCATCTGCATCAGCGACATCAGCGCTTCTTGCATACGTGCACCACCGGATGCGGAGAAGCAGATCAGCGGACAGTTATCTTCCAGCGCCTGCTCAACGGCACGGACAAAGCGCGCACCTACCACGGAACCCATTGAGCCACCCATAAAGGAGAACTCAAAGGCGGCGGCAACCACCGGCATGGTGTGCAGAGTGCCTTTCATGACAATCAGCGCGTCTTTTTCACCCGTCTCTTTTTGAGCGGATGCCAATCTGTCTTTATACTTTTTAGAGTCACGGAACTTCAGCACGTCTTTCGGCTCAAGTTCACTACCCAGTTCTACCAGGGACCCTTCATCTAACAAGCTATGCAGGCGATTACGCGCTGACATACGCATGTGATGATCGCACTTAGGGCAAACCTCGAGGTTACGCTCCAGCTCGGCGCGATACAAAACCTGACCACAGCTATCGCACTTGGTCCATACCCCTTCCGGGATGCTCGCCTTGCGGGTAGGTGTGATGTTGCTTTTAATTCGTTCAATCCAGCTCATTGATAACCTTTCTGCCTGAACCTGGTCGATGCCAGTTTTGCCATTAAGGGGGCGCGCATAATGCCACTTTTGCCCCTCATAGACCATGAATGTTGCACATTAAAACATAACAGCCCGAAACTTGGCATAAAAAAGTGGTCGAACCGCGAAACATGCCGTAACAGGGCACGGCTGAATCGTGCCCTTTGTGCTGCGTTTATTTTGCCTGCTTTGCTGCGGCGCGACGATGGCGAATCACTTCGATAACGCCTGGCAATATCGACAGGACGATAATCGCCACAATCAACAGCTTCAGGTTTTCCTGCACTATCGGCAGATCGCCAAACAGATAACCCGCGTAGGTAAACAGCAGCACCCACAGCAGCGCTCCGGTCACGTTATAGAATGCAAAATGACGATAGGACATATGGCCCATTCCCGCCACAAAAGGCGCAAATGTTCTGACGATGGGCACAAATCGCGCCAGAATAATGGTTTTTCCACCGTGCTTATCGTAGAAGGCGTGGGTCTTATCCAGGTAACTGCGACGGAAAATCTTCGAGTTTGGATTGCTGAACAGTTTCTCGCCGAACAGCCGTCCAATGGTGTAGTTCACCGCATCGCCAAGAATGGCAGCAATCACCATCAGCAGCACCATCAGATGCACGTTGAGATCGTTGGTCGGCAGCGCGGAAAGCGCACCGGCAACGAATAACAGCGAGTCGCCCGGCAGGAACGGCGTAACCACCAACCCCGTTTCACAAAACAGGATCAGGAACAGAATCGCGTAAACCCAGATGCCATACTGCGCGACCAGTTCAGCCAGATGCACATCGATATGCAGGATGAAATCAATTAAAAAACGGATAAGATCCATATTGTTTTAGCCCCAAATGACTACATTAGTCCGCCAGGAAAAGCGGCCCCATCGGCACGGAAGGCAGGTCAAAGTGCGCGGGATAATCTACCGCCACCAGATACAGCCCTTCCGCTTTCGCCGTCGCGGCGGCAAGCGTCCTGTCTTTTGCCGCCAGCAGTTCTGCAATCCAGCTCTCCGGCTGGTTTCCTGCGCCAACTTCCATCAGGCTGCCAACAATATTCCTTACCATGTGATGCACAAAGGCATTCGCTTTGATGTCCACCACGATGTACGCGCCGTAGCGGGTCACGTTGATGTGCATCAGATTGCGCCACGGCGTGCGTGACTGGCACTGCACCGCCCGAAACGAGGTGAAATCATTCTCGCCCAACAGACTTTGCGCCGCGCGGTGCATCCGCTCGGCGTCCAGCGGCTGGTGATAATGCGTCACGCCCTGGCCCAATACCGCCGGACGCAGCCGGTGGTTATAGATAATGTAGCGATAGCGACGCGCCGTCGCGCTAAAGCGCGCGTGGAAATCGTCGGGAACAGCTTTCACCCAACGTACCGCGATGTCACCAGGCAAATTCGCATTTACGCCCAATGTCCACGCCGCGTCTTTACGCGCAGCGTGGGTTTCGAAGTGCACAACCTGACCAGTACCGTGTACGCCGGAATCTGTACGCCCGGCGCAAAACACGTTAATCGGCTCATTCGCCACCTGCGAAAGCGCTTTTTCAAGCTTCTCCTGCACGCTACGCACTTCGTTTTGCCGCTGCCAGCCGTAGTATTTGCTGCCGTCATATTCAATGCCCAGCGCAATTCGGTAGACAGGCGGTTGCTCCATCCCGGACATTAGTACATATACTCCTGCACCAGCTTCTCAGCCGTTTTCACCGCCATCAGCGCGCCGCCGAAACGTACGTTATCGGCAACGGACCAGAATTGGATCTGCTCCGGCATACCGTAGTCGTTGCGAACGCAGCCAACAGAAAGGTGCGCACTGTTCGTCGCATCACCCACCTGTGTTGGGAATTCACCCTCTTCAGACAACACGACATCGTCGCCGCGAGAGAACGCATCACGCGCTTCTTCCGCTGCCAATGGGCGCATCGCCTCAAAGGAGACCATCTGCGCGTGACCGTAGAACACCGGTGACTGGATGCAGTTGGCGGAAATCATCAGGCCGTCGTCCTGCAGAATTTTACGCACCTGATCGACGATACGACGTTCGTCGCGCACGCTACCTTCGCGGTCTGGCAGCATCGGCAACATATTGAACGCCAACTGACGTCCAAAGAAGTCACCTTCATCAATCGGCATCCCGTTCAGCAGCTTGGCGCTCTGTCCCGCCAGCGCGTCGACCGCTTTTTTACCGTGCGCGGAAGCGGAGATCAGGCTGGTCACGTTAATGCGCGATAGGCCACCTTCATCAATCAGCGGCTTCAGCGCGCTCAGCAGCTGACTGGTCTGGCTATCGGCAACGGCAATCAGGTTACGGTTACGATAATCCGCAAGAACAGATGGATTCACATCCGGCACTACTAACGGTACATCTGGCTCCAGCGCAAACAGGCCGCTGAGATCGATAATCAGACAGCCTGCGTTACTGGCTTCTTCGACGTAGGTCGCCGTTGCTTCCTGACCGGCCACAAAGAACGCCAGCTGCGCCTGAGTCCAATCGAACTCCGCCGCATCCTGCACCATTACCGATTTACCATTAAAACGCAGATGCTCACCGGCGCTTTCATTGCGCGCCAGCGCATAGATATCACCCACCGGGAACTGACGTTCAGCAAGGGTTTCAAGCAGGGCTTCGCCTACGGCGCCGGTTGCGCCCAGGATGGCAATATTCCAGCCTTCAGACATGGTGATTTACTCCAGAAAAAATGGCGACCCTGCCGGAGTATCCGACAGGGGCATTAAGAAGACATTAACGATGTACGGCGTTAAACCCGATTTGTTGCAGCAGCGCGGCGGCGTCAGCATCGTCACACTCAACGGTGAGTGATGACCATTCGCGGCGCTCAAGGTAATTCTTACGCAGCTTGTCAAATTCGCCCGGGATCCCCGCGACTTTTCGCAGCGGTGCGTCATCGCGGCGCACATCATACACTAAATGAACCAGTCTTTTCAGCGTTGGCTGATCGAGCGGGCCGTGTAGGCTAATGTGGCCAAATTCCGGTGCCGGCAGCAGCGAGGAGAGCGCCACTTCCTGCGGCTGGCCGATAAACTGGCTATAGGCTTCAAACACCTGGGTGGTGCCGCGCGCTTTACCTTCAAGGGTATAGCCAGCGATGTGTGAGGTGCCCAGATCTACTTTATCCAGCAGCGCCAGGTTGAGATCCGGCTCCGGTTCCCACACGTCCAATACCACGCTTAGCTCCTGCCCTGCTTCCAGGCGAGCAAGCAGCGCCGTGTTATCCACCACCGGACCACGGCAGGCGTTGATCAAAATGGTTCCCGGCTGCAGGCGGCTAATCAGCGCGTCATCTGCCAGATGCAGCGACTTGTACGGCCCTTCTTTATACAACGGCGTGTGGAAGGTCAGAACATCGGCTTGTTCAACCAGCTCGTTGAGCGATTTGAAATCACCCGCGTCACCATTATCAGCACGCGGCGGATCGCACAGCAGCGTTTTAATGCCCAACGCTTCCAGTCGTTTTTGCAGACGACCGCCGACGTTACCGACACCCACAATCCCCACGGTACGATCGGTCAATGCGAAACCATCGCGTTCGGCCAGCATCAGCAGCGCGGAAATGACGTATTCAACCACCGCAATCGCGTTGCAACCCGGCGCCGCGGAAAACCCGATGTCAGCCTGTTGCAGCCACGCCTGATCAACGTGATCGGTGCCCGCCGTCGCAGTGCCGACAAACTTAATCGCTTTGTCACCCAGCAGCGCTTCATTAACCTTCGTGACGGAACGTACCATCAGCGCATCGGCATCGGTTAACGCTTCCATCGGGATCGGACGGCCAGGAACAGCCCTCACCTCACCCAAACGGCTGAAAAGCTCGCGGGCATAGGGCATATTTTCATCAACAAGGATTTTCACGATTAGTACCTGTCTGAGAACGAGAGTAAACCGGGGAAGTGTGCCATAATCTCGCCGCCAGGCATACTTGCGCCCGGCATTAAGTAATATGGAAAGGATGAATCATGACGCAACCCATTTCAGGTATGCCTGCGCGCCCTCCGGGGACCGGCACCACTCCCCTCTCCCCAGCGGGAGAACAGCCGTTAAGTACCCAGCAACGAACGGTGCTGGAACGGCTTATTACGCGCTTAATCGCCATGACTTCGCAGCAAAATGCCGAAGTTTGGGCGGGGGTTAAACACGATCTGGGGTTGAAGAATGACACGCCATTACAGGCGCGCCACTTTCCCGCCGCTGAACAAAATCTGAATCAACGTATTGGCACCGCTGAGCAAAAACTGAGTGTGCGCCAAACGCTGTCGCAGCTTACCGAACTGCTCGGCCAAGGCAATAATCGCCAGGCAGTGAGTGACTACATCCGCCAGCAGTTTGGGCAAACAGCCCTCAGCCAGCTAACACCGCAGCAGTTGAAAAGCGTTTTGCAGTTATTGCAGCAGGGGCAGCTGTCTATCCCGCAGCCGCAGCAGCGCCCGGCAACCGATCGCCCGCTGCTTCCGGCGGAGCAAAATACGCTGAATCAGCTGGTAACCAAGGTTTCTGCGGCCACTGGCGACTCGAGTAAACTGATCTGGAAATCGCTGCTGGAGCTTGCCGGCGTGAAGTCGGGAGACCCGCTGCCCGCGAAGCATTTTAACGCCATGGTAACGCTTTTACAGGCTCGCCTAACGCTCAGCACACATCCGGCGCCAACGCTCCATACGCTGCAGGCCGCACTCAAGCAGCCGATGGAACCGCAGGAGTCTCAGTTGGTTCGCGATTTTGCCCAGCAAAACTGGAACGGGACACCGCAAACGGTACTGACCCCGGTGCAAATCCAGGAGCTGCTGACGCTGCTGTTCTTAAAGCGTATTGAACGTGAGAAAATTTCGCAGGCTCACACGCTGGAAGCTCGCGATGTGCAGCCGATTTATGCGCCATTCGCCCCGGTCATCACCTCGCTGAAATCGCTGTCGGCACGTCCGGGGCTGGCATTCGTGGTTATCATGGTGGTGTTCGCACTACTTTGGCTACTGCTGTAGTTTTAGTACCTGCTCGATGGTGGTCATCACCGCGTCGTCATCGTTGTAGCCGGTAATAAACCGCGCAGCCTGTTTAGTTTCGTCAAAAGCATTACGCATAGCGAAACTCCAGGCGGCGCGGGTCATCAGCTCAATATCATTAAGCCCATCGCCAAACACCATCGTCTCTTCTGCACTCACGCCCAGCCTTTGCTGCAATATCTCCACCGTGTGGCCTTTGTGGACGCCAACATCGGCAATATCAATCCACGCATCTTCCGATACCACGATATAAGCCTTATCAAAATACGCAGCTAGATGCGGCTTGATTTGCGGGCATCGGCCCTTGATATCAAACAGCGAGATTTTCACGAAGTCATGTTTAACCTCAGTAAAACTCGTTACCTGCACCACGTTGGCGTAGGACATCTTCACCTTCGCCAGCATCTCCTGCGATAACGTCGTTTTGACATAGGCACCGACCGGCGTACAGGCAATGACCACGGGCTCGCTGTTCACCGCTTCGAGCGTGGCAATGATTTCCCGCCCAAGGCCGTTTTTTATCAGCGATTGATAAACGTATTCCCCCGCGTGTTTAATCCGCGTGGCGCTGTCGCCGAGAATCCAAAAGTCGTGTACCTGCTCGCCAAAAAGTTCTTCAACGCGCTCGCACTGTTTGCCGGTACAAAGAGCAAATGCCACGCCTTTTTGCTGCATCAGGTTTTTGATGTGTGGAAACAGAACACGATTATAGTCACCGTGACGGTTTAAAAAGGTCCCGTCGAGATCGGTAATAATCAGCTTAATCATAGGTTCTCCCCTTATTGAGTCGGTCACATGAGCGCATGGCTGATAGATTGCCCGGAGTCGGCAAAAATACCGCTCCGGGCGACAACACGTTTACCACCACACCTCAGCCTGAACGCCGGCCATAAACTCGTTTTTGCTGTCGTCGTTAAACTTAAACTGCGACAGTTCATTGTCGAGAATATTGATGTAGGTGCCGTAGAAGCGGATTTCAGGACGCGACCCCAGCAGGCTCGGCCCCACTTTTAAGGCGTGATAAAGCGTGGTTTTGTACGCTGACTCTTTCAGATCCTGACCCTGATGAGTGGTGTTCTTCTGAGCAAACCACGCCAACTCTACGCCGGTCTGGTTCCAGGTATCCCAAATCCACGCCGGGCGAATCACCGCCCGCAAGCTGTTAAAGTCGCTGTGTGCGCCACTTTCATAGCTATAGACATCTTCACCGTGCGACCACACCAGCGCGTTAGCCATAATAATGCGATCGGCCAGATACATTTCGCCCTGAGATATTAACCGCCAGGCGATACCGTTTGAGTGATCGCCATAGTAGTAGCGTCCCTGAGCCATCGAGTTGCTAGCGCCGGAGAAGTTGGAGAAGCTGCTGGCATAGGAATTATTCGCCACCTGCAGGGTAAATTCATTAAATCCGTCGCGTTCCAACGCCTGCCGCACGATGCCGGTCGCCATCCAGGTATCTTTCAGCTCGAAGTAGCTGTTGTTGCTCTCATTCTTTTTCTGCTCATCGGTCTTATTGGCAAAGGCGTATTTACCCATTAGCGACAAAGAGCCATCCTGCCATAGCGGAATATTGCGATAACGCAGGTCGACGGAGTTAGTATTCATTTGGGTGGTGTTGTTGAAATCACGCGAGTAAACGTCAACATCGTTTCGGCTAAGTGAGGCATCCAGTTGCCCAGCGCCCAGATTCCAGTTCTGAATCCCGACCGCTGCCGCCACATCGGTGGTGAGCGATTTCCAGTCCAGCATCTGGATTTCATACTCCGGCAGCTTATGCTTACCGACCCAGAAATCTGCTTCGCGCGCGAACGGCATGAAGCCCTTGGTGGTCAGGAAGATATCGCTGAACTGGAGAATATTTTCGTTATCGCTATCGCCAAACCAGGCGTCGTTATACTGCTCCCCCACGTTGCCGTCGTACGTCACGACGGCGTTGGCCGTTTTACCATCCTGATTGTAGACCCGCTGATTCATGGTTAAGTCGAACCAGCCGCTCATTTCGTTACCAAAACGGCCCAATGAACCGGCCGCATAGGTCTGCGTCGAACCGTGGTTGGAAGTGCCCCAGCCGGAACGGAAGTAACCTTCGTAGCTAAAGCCAATGTCTTCCTTCACAAACTTGCTGATATCCTTCATGGTCACGCTTTCAACCTTTGGTTTATTCCCGTCGGTATTGATTACGGCAACCTGCTGGGTGGCTTTAACTTCTGGTTTCACTACTGCATTTGTTTTTTCGCTATTCTCATTTTCAATATTATCCGCCACCGGCGACTGCGGGGCTATATTTGTCGCAGTCTGACTTTTCTTTTCATTATCTTTAATATTCTGCTGAAGCTCGGCCACTTTATTTTTATAACTTGATAACTCCGCCTCTAACAATTCTAAACGCTGTTCCACCGTTAATTTAGCAGCCATTACGTTTAATGGCGATAAGGCGGCAAAGACTGAAAAAGCCAATAAGCTAACCTTCAATTTATTTGAATTCATCGGAAACCCTTAAGATTTAATTATAATGTTCCCTCAGCCATTGCTGACTGAGGGTGAAATGAAAATTAGAATTTATATTAAAATATCGTCAATCCCTGGCGAAAATATCCTGAATGGAATTAACTGTTCTGCTCAGCAGCGGTGGACACATTCACTTTGTTAGCCGCAATCACGAATGGCAGATAGATAAGAGTCGCCACGGCCAGACACAAAATACCGACAAACAGTGCCATCCAATTTCCTCCAGTACCGAAGAAAGCAATCAATGGCCCAGGCGTTGTCCACGGTACGGCGTAGGCAATCGGTGGAATAATCTCCAGAGTGATGAAGGCATAACCAATCAACGCATTCACAAACGGTACCAGGATAAACGGAATCACCAGAATCGGGTTCAGCACAATTGGCAGGCCAAACATCACCGGTTCGTTGATATTAAACAGACCGGGTACAAAGGCCATTTTGGCCAGATCGCGATAATCTTTACGGCGTGAAGCAATAAAAATCGCCAGCAGCAGACCTAAGGTCATCCCGGAGCCGCCGCAGTTGGCGAAGGCATCATTGATGCCGGTCCAGGTGATCGGATACGGCGCACCCCAGGTGGAGCCATGAGATGCCGCATAGGAGAGGTTTTCCAGATTCGCTTCGGAGAAAATGGTTTCGCGAATCGCCGCAACCGTATTGGGCCCATGAATGCCGAGGATCCATAGGAAGTTGGCGACCAGCCCCAGAATCAGCACGGTAAAGATGTTGGTCCCCATGTCCTTCAGCGGTGCCTGAATCAGAGTGTAGATCAGGTCATTCAAGCCGTTAGGCGAGATTTTGGACAGCAGGTAGTTGAGGACAGAGAAGAAAATCATCACGAAGAAGATAGGCAACAGCACCTTGAAAGAGCGTGCCACCGCTGGCGGCACCGCATCAGGCATGGTGATCGTTACTTTCGGGTTACGCGCCAGACGGCAGAAAATCTCGCTGGAAAGCAGTGCGACAATTACCGCGACGAACAGCCCCTGCGGCCCGAGGTATTTAGTGGTCAGATAGGCCTGTCCATCAATAATGACATACGGGGTATACACCACGAAGAAGGCACCAATCGCCGTCAGGCCACACAGCAAATCATCCTGCTGGTAGCTAATCGCCATGTTACGCGCGACGAGGAAGGTTATCAGCACCGCCATAATATTGACCGAGCCGTTCATCACCGGAGTAAAGATTTGCTGGGCATCGGCAAGATTCGGGAACAGCGTGCCTAAATGCAGAATGCTGGCAATGAAACCATCCGGCGATAAAATTGCAAAGTTGATCAAAATAATCAGCGAACTGGCCATGACAATTGGGAATGACAGAATAAACGCATCACGAATTGCCGAAACGTGTATCTGAGAGTTCAATTTAATAGCAACAGGAACGAGGATTTTTTCCATCCCTCGTTCAAACGAATTCATAAATCCCATAGCTAACCCTTAATCTTAATATTGGAGTTATTTATTTAATAGCTGACAAGCCTTTTCAAATACCGTTTTACCATCCATTTGGCCGTAGCTTTTCATATCAATGACGGCGACTGGAATCTTCCCTTGTGAAATCGCTTCAATTTCATTTTTTTGGAAACGAACCTGTGGCCCTAATAGCACCACGCTAACTTCATTTTTCTTTATTTTCTCTTTAGCTTCAGAAATAGCCAATGCATTAATATTCGCTGGATTATTAACCGCCTCTGCGTGTTCACGCATGCGTTTTACCAACATACTCGTCGACATCCCTGCAGCACACACCAACAATATATTTTCCATACCCTGTATCCTTTCCCATAAAATATGTCATAAATTGACGTACACTTTAATAATTGTTAATTTTCGTAACTCGTCTTCCGATCACAGTTAACGGCGGCCAAGTTGTTCAAAAATGGACTAAAAGCTGAACATATCAGCCATAAATTGTGTGAATGTATTTTCAACACATTGTATTAAAAGGATTTAAGGAGGTTCAAAAGTGGTTTATCAAAACATCATCAATCTGCTTAAAAACAGATTAAACAGTGCGATCTACAATATTGGCGATCTTCTGCCGTCAGAAAAAGAATTGGCAGAACTTTATGATGTCTCGCGTAATACCTTGCGCAAAGCATTAAAGGTACTGGAAGAGGAAGGGATGATTGAACGGCGGCATGGCTCTGGCACCTATCTGCGAAACAAGCATTTTCAGGCCTCTGTCACCCACCTTGATAGTTTTACTGAAATAGCGAAAAACGAAGGTAAAACACCCACCAGTCAGATCCTCAAATTTGAGCTACAGACGGCATCAGATGAAATTGCCAATAACCTGCAAGTCACGCTTGGCGAACCGGTGTATTACGCCAAACGCCTGCGTCTTATCGATAATATCGCCATGCAGGTCGAAGAAACCTGGCTTTCCGCCAGCCGTTTCCCAGACCTGACGATTGCGCATATGAAGAAGTCTAAATTTTCCTACATTGAGAACGAGTGCGGCGTAAAAATCATGGGCTGCTACGAATCTATTCAGCCCATACTGCCCTCGCCAGAAGTGGCGAAACTGCTGCATATCAGCGCGTTAGATCCCATTATTCGCATGCAAACGCAGGCCGTAGATGAGCAGTCAACGCCCATTGATTACTCGATTCTCTACACCAACATGTACGAATTTCAGGTGAAGTATTTCTTACCACGAAAAGCGGCGGCCGGCCCTACTGTGCGCAGAGCCGGAACCTAAACGCTACTTACGAAACGCCCACAGCGTCAGCATAATGCCCAGCACGGCGGAAATTGCCCCACCGAGGAATACCGATGGGTAGCCAAACGAGGTGGCGAGCATTCCCGCCAGCGGGCCGGAAACGCCAAGCGCGATATCCTGAAACGCCGCATAGCCGCCCAGCGCCGTACCGCGTACCTGTTGCGGCACGCGTTTGACAACCTCAACCCCCAGCGCCGGGAAGATCAGTGAACAGCCGGCCCCGGTCAGCGCCGCACCGGATAAAGCCACCCATGCGTCAGGTGCCTGCCATAGCAGAAGCAGGCCAACGGTTTCCACCAGCAGCGAAACCACCGCCACCCTGACGCCGCCGAAGCGGTCCGGCATCCAGCCAAACAGAATGCGCACCAGCACGAAAGTGCCACCGAAGGCAGTCAATGTGAAGCCCGCCATCGTCCAGCCTTTACTGACAAAGTACAGCGAGACGAAGGTGCCAATCACCGCAAAGCCCACGCCCTGCAGCGCCAGCCCCATTCCGGGTTTCCAGATGAGCCCAATCACGCTAAACAGCGACGGACGCTCACCGGCCATCGCCGCCACCTTGCGCACCGAGCCGTTAAAAGCCCAGGCGAGCAGCGGCAGCATCATGGTTACCCCAGCCAGCACGGCAAAACCATAGCGGGCGTTGATGAACAACCCCAGCGGCGCCCCGACGGCCAGCGCGCCAAAAATCGCCATACCATTCCAGGACATCACTTTTCCGGACTGCTTCGGGCCAACCAGCCCCATCCCCCAGGTCAGCGTCCCGGTCAGCAGTTGACTCTCGCCAAAACCGAGGATCAGACGCCCAACGATTAACAGCCCAAATTTAACCATCGTATCGACCGGCAGCAGCGCGGCGCCAAGCCAGGCGGCACCGGCAAACGCGCAGGCAAACATCCCTTGCAGAGCGGAGCGTTTACCGCCGTACTGATCGGCCAGCCGCCCGGCATAACCGCGCGTCAATACGGTGGCGAAGAATTGAACGCCCACGGCGATGCCCACCATGGTATTGCCGTAGCCCAGCTCCTGGTGCACAAATAGCGGAATGACCGGCAGCGGTATACCGACGGTTAAATAGGTCAGAAACACCGCGAAAGCGATGCGAAATAGTGAAACGTTTGATGAAGCTGAACGTTCAGTTTGAGTTACTGCGGTCATGCTTTACTCCAGAATGCTGAGTAAGGCGAGGATCTGTAGCCACGCCCCCTCTACCCGATTATCAGGATTAAGGTGCGTTGGTTGACGTTAAACGCTTACGCATTATCAGAATGATAACGTTGAGGCGGAAGTTTGCCCGTTATTTCAGGTCATTGTCAACGCATAAAAAAGGAGCCATCAGGCTCCTTTTTCACATTAGCTTGCCAGACTTAGGCTTTCAGCTTACGCATCACCAGCGTGGCGTTGGTGCCACCGAAGCCGAAGCTGTTGGACATCACGGTGGTCAACTCACGATCGGTCGCTTCAGTCACGATGTTCAGGCCAGCAGCTTTTTCGTCCATCTCGTCGATGTTGATGCTTGGGGCCACAAAGCCATGTTCCAGCATCAGCAGAGAGTAGATAGCTTCCTGCACGCCAGCGGCACCCAGAGAGTGGCCGGTCATTGCTTTGGTTGCGGAGATGGCCGGGCTGTTGTCGCCGAACACTTCCTGAATCGCGCCCAGCTCTTTCACGTCGCCTACTGGAGTAGAAGTACCGTGGGAGTTCAGGTAGTCGATTGGGGTGTCAACGCCATGCATCGCCATCTGCATGCAGCGTACTGCGCCTTCGCCGGATGGAGCAACCATATCGGCACCATCGGACGTTGCGCCGTAGCCAACGATTTCTGCATAAATATGCGCGCCGCGAGCCAGAGCGTGCTCCAGTTCTTCAACCACAACCATGCCACCGCCGCCAGCGATAACGAAGCCATCGCGGTGTGCATCATAAGTACGGGAAGCTTTATCTGGAGTTTCGTTGTACTTGGTGGACAGTGCGCCCATCGCGTCGAATTCACAGGCCATTTCCCAGCCCAGCTCTTCGCCGCCGCCGGCAAATACGATGTCCTGTTTGCCCAGTTGGATCTGCTCTACCGCGTTACCGATACAGTGCGCGGAAGTGGCGCAGGCGGAGCTGATGGAGTAGTTAACGCCGTGGATTTTGAACGGCGTGGCGAGGCAGGCGGAAACCGCTGAGCCCATCGCTTTGGTCACGACATAAGGACCCACTGCTTTCAGGCCGCGCGGGCTACGCATTGCATCTGCACCGAATACCTGTGCTTTTGAAGAACCACCGGAACCGGCAATCAGGCCGACGCGCGGGTTGTTCTGATATTCTTCTTCCTTCAAGCCAGCATCTGCAACAGCCTGCTGCATAGAAAGGTAAGCGTAGATAGAGGCATCGTTCATGAAACGGACCACTTTGCGGTCGATAAGACCGGTGGTGTCCAGTTTGACGTTACCCCAAACGTGGCTACGCATACCAGAATCTTTGAATTCTTGAGAGAAAGTGATCCCCGAGCGTCCTTCACGCAGGGATGCCAGGACTTCCTGCTGGTTGCTACCGATGCTGGAAACGATACCCAGGCCAGTAATCACTGCACGTTTCATTCAATACCTCTGTAAGTCATCACTATTTTAAGTTTCGAGTGGCAAGATAGCGTACACTTGTACGCCGAACAAGTCCGATCAGCAATTTTATGCAGAAATTTGCACCTGCGGGCACGCATCGTTAAGATCGGCTGACTCCTTGCCGCGCGAGTAACTTACGTGAAACATAACGCCATACAATCCGCCAACCTCGAATTCAACAGTGAGGGTACACCTGTTTCCCGAGACTTCGATGATGTCTACTTCTCTAATGATAACGGACTGGAGGAAACGCGTTACGTTTTCCTCGGCGGTAACCAGTTAGAGGTACGTTTCCCCCACCATCCGCATCCGCTATTTGTGGTAGCGGAAAGTGGCTTTGGTACCGGCCTCAATTTCCTGACGCTATGGCAGGCTTTCGATGCCTTCCGCCACCAGCATCCTGACGCTACGCTACAAAGATTACATTTCGTCAGTTTTGAAAAATTTCCGCTGAAAGCTGACGATCTGCGTCTGGCACACCAGCATTGGCCAGAACTGGCCGAATGGGCCGAGCAGTTGCAGGCGCAGTGGCCGCTACCGGTTGCCGGGTGCCATCGCCTATTGTTAGATGGCGGGCGGGTGACGCTGGATTTGTGGTTTGGCGATATCAATGAATTGACCGATAAGCTCGACGACTCGTTTAACCAACAGGTTGATGCGTGGTTCCTCGACGGTTTTGCCCCAGCAAAAAATCCAGATATGTGGACCCCGGCACTATTTTCCGCCATGGCCCGTACCGCCAGACCCGGCGGTACTCTGGCAACCTTCACCTCGGCGGGTTTTGTCCGTCGTGGACTGCAGGATGCTGGCTTCACCATGCATAAACACAAAGGATTTGGCCGTAAACGCGAGATGCTTATCGGTGAAATGACGCAGCCTCAGCCAGACGCGACGCGAACACCGTGGTTTGCCCGTACCGGCAGCCAGGTACACGAAGCAACGATTATAGGCGGCGGTATCGCCAGCGCCCTGCTCTCACTTGCTTTACTGCGTCGTGGCTGGGCCGTCACGCTGTACTGCGCCGACGATGCCCCCGCACAAGGTGCGTCCGGCAATCGCCAGGGCGCGCTCTATCCGCTGCTGACGGCTCACGATCCTGCGCTGGCGCAGTTCTTCCCGGCAGCGTTTCTCTTTGCCCGCCGCCTGTATGATGCTTTGCCTATCGAGTTTGATCATCAATGGTGCGGCGTCACCCAGCTGGGTTGGGATGACAAAAGCGCGCAAAAAATTGTCCAGATGCTGTCGTTGAATCTTCCTGAGGAGATTGCCCATGCTTCTTCTGAGGCTGAAGTTGCGGCGACCATCGGCCTTGAAACCGGCTGCGGTGGCATTCAGTATCCGCTCGGCGGCTGGCTGTGCCCGGCCGAGCTAACCGCTGGCGTGTTTGCGCTGGCCCGCCAGCAAGGGCTACAGGTGCACTGGCAAAAAACGCTGACGGCGCTTGAGTCCTCTGAAGATGGTTGGCAGCTACAATTTGCCGACGGCGAAACAGCTAGCGCCCCGAGCGTCGTGCTGGCGAACGGTCATAACCTCAGCCAGTTCACGCAAACCGAACACCTGCCGGTGTATGCAGTCGGTGGTCAGGTCAGCCATATTCCCACCACTGAAAATCTGGCCAAACTGCGCCAGGTGCTCTGCTATGACGGCTATCTGACGCCGCAAAACCCGCGTAACCAGCAGCACTGTATCGGGGCCAGTTATCACCGCGGTGAACGCGAGATGACCTTCAACGAAGACGACCAACTGCATAACCGTCAGCGTTTAATTGACTGCTTCCCGCATGAAGCCTGGACGCAGGAAGTGGACGTGAGCGCCAATGAAGCCCGCTGCGGCGTGCGCTGTGCGACCCGCGATCATCTGCCGATGGTCGGTAACGTGCCGGACTACGAGCAGACTCTCGCACAATATGCATCGCTTTATGAAAACGCGCAGGAAGCCGAACCGGCGCCGGTTTACCCAAACCTGTTTGTGCTGGGCGCGCTGGGTTCACGTGGGCTTTGTTCAGCGCCACTGGCGGCAGAAGTGCTGGCAGCACAGATGAGTCAGGAGCCGTTACCGCTGGATGCAGTGACGCTGGCAGGATTAAATCCGAATCGGTTATGGGTAAGAAAACTGCTGAAGGGAAAAGCGGTGAAATAAGAGAGTGGATTGCCCGGCAGCGATTCCGGGCAATCGGCAAACTTAGCGGGAGGCCTGCTGATACAGGTTATCCCACATATCTTTGACCAGCGCCTGATCACGCGGCGACAGTTCACCTGCACTGATTGCCGTTTCCAGACTGCGGGTCACATTACGGTACAGCGCTTCGGCGCTATGGGCTTCGCCCTCTTCCAGATCGGCAACGGCTAACGTCAGGTGACCGCGCAGATAACCGCTGGCAAACAGCTCATCATCACTGGCGTGTTCCACCATATCGTCAATTAACGCCAGAATGCGCTCTTCAAACTCCGCGATCATCTTCTTTCCTCTTTCGGTAACATGGCCTTAGAGATCTTCCGGCCATGGGAATTGTTCCGCCGTTAGGGCCGGCGTATGGTAGTAATCCTGTAATGCTTTGATAAGTTTGGCCGGGCGAGGTGGAATACCTTCTTTCAGATAGGTCATCACCTGCGCATGAACGCGTCGCTGGAATACGATACGGTCCGGCTCAAAATCACCTTCCAGGTTGTCGCAACTGACGTTAAACGGGAAACCCGCCGCCACGCAGAACAGCCAGTCAAAAGCCTGCGGCTTCACTTCCACGTCTTCAAACTGCCCCTGGGTTTTGGCATCGCGTCCGTCCGGGCAGTACCAGTAGCCAAAGTCAACCTGCTCGCGGCGCGCTTTCCCGGCAATACACCAATGGGAAATTTCATGCAAACCACTGGCGTAAAAGCCATGGGCGAAAACGATGCGGTTGTACGGCACGTCGGCATCAGCGGGAAGATAAATCGGTTCGTCATCGCCTTTAATCAGACGAGTATTAAACTCTTCGGCAAAGCAGCCGTCGAAAATCGCAATCAGCTGCTGATAATCATGGGTCGTTGTCATCAGTTCATCCCTAACCATTGAAGTATTTCCTGTCCATGGCTGTCATACAGCAGCTTGGCACTCATGACGGCGGAAACCACCACAATCATCGGCCGGATCAGCGCCTGCCCTTTGCTTAACACTAAGCGTGACCCCATACGCGCGCCGAAAAACTGCCCCACCATCATCACAAAACCGGTCGCCCAAATCACTTTGCCGCCAATGATAAACAGCAGCAGGCCGCCGACGTTTGAGGTGGCATTCAGCACTTTGGCATGCGCTGTTGATTTCGCCAGGTTAAAGCCCATCAGCGTGACAAACGCCAGCGCATAAAACGAACCCGCGCCAGGGCCAAAAAATCCGTCGTAGAAACCCACGCAACCGCCGGCCACCAGCGCAAACGGCAGGCCATACAAACGCTGCTGGCGATCGGATTCCCCGAGTTTTGGCATCAGGAGAAAATAGAGGCCAATACCGATAACCAGAATCGGCAGGATTTGGCGCAGAATATCCGACTTCACGTACTGCACCAGCAGCGCGCCGCTCATCGAACCGATAAAGGTCATCAGAATATTCAGTTTCTGATCCGCCAGGTTCACCACCTTACGGCGAATAAAATAGAGCGATGCGGAAAGCGAACCGCCGCAGGCCTGCAGCTTATTGGTTGCCAGCGCCTGTGCGGGCGGCATTCCCGCTGCCATTAGAGCGGGAACGGTGAGTAAACCACCGCCGCCGGCCAGTGAGTCGATAAATCCCGCCAGGATGGCGATAAAGAAGAGCGCCACCAGCATCAGCGGCTCGACCATAAATAACGTGGAGAAACTGTCCATCAGAGTACGTGCTCATCCAGTAGCGCCTGGCAGGAAGGCGGCAACGGTGGAGGCGTCTTCTTCACAGGTTTGGTGGTGCCAGGTTTTGGCGGTTCGAACCAGCTTTGCAGCTCAGCGCCGCAACCGTCTCCAGCAGGCGGTGGTGCCTGTTCTTCGCACTCAAGGCTATTAGCCGGGCATTTCAAGCGCACGTGCATATGCGCGCGGTGTTGGAACCACGGACGCACTTTATGCAACCAGTCGCGATCGTTGCCCGCCTCCAGGCACAGCTGCTGCTTAATCGCCGGGTTGACGAAAATGCGCGTCACTTCCTTGTCTTCGGCCGCCAGCTTAATCAGTTGGCCGATTTCCGGTTTCCACAGCGTCGGCACCACGCGTTTGCCATCGGCAGCCACTAAATCCAGCGCCTGTGGTTTAAGTAACTGCGCGGAGCTCCAACGTGCTTTCGGTAATTGCAGGAAAATATCAACGTCCAGCCCACTTTGATGGCTGGCGTGTCCGCCGTTAAAGCGTCCGCCGGCAGGCATGCCCATATCACCAATCAACATGGTGCCCATACCGTGCTGCTGCACCTGGCTACCCAGACGCTGGATAAACTGCACCAGTTCCGGGTGGCCAAAGTAGCGGCGCTGATCGGTACGCATCACCTGATAGGTATCAGCCTGTAGCGGCAGCGGCTGCGCCCCCACAATACAGCCGTTGGCAAACGCCCCGATTGACTGGGCGCTGCCGTTAATCGGCTGGGTGATTTTTTGCCAGGGCGTTGCCGCCAGCGCCGTACTGCTGACTACCAGAGCCAGCAGCGCAATAACGGTTTTTTTCATGATTACCAGCGTGGAATTGACGTCGTCACATCGGCGTTTTGCGCGCGTTGACGCATAAAGTGATCCATCAGAACGATTGCCATCATTGCTTCCGCAATTGGCACCGCACGAATACCGACGCAAGGATCGTGACGACCTTTTGTGATCATCTCAACCTCTTCACCAAAGCGGTCGATCGTACGCCCCGGGACGGTGATGCTCGAAGTAGGTTTCAGCGCCATATTAGCGACGATCTGCTGACCGCTGCTAATCCCGCCCAAAATGCCGCCGGCGTGGTTGCTCTGGAAGCCCTCTTTGGTGATTTCATCACGGTTTTGACTACCGCGCAATTTCACCACCTCAAAGCCATCGCCAATTTCAACGCCCTTAACGGCATTGATACTCATCAGCGCATGGGCGATGTCGGCATCCAGACGGTCAAAGACCGGTTCGCCAAGGCCCGCCGGTACGCCATCCGCCACGACGGTGACTTTCGCACCAATCGAGTCGCCCTCTTTTTTAAGGCCACGCATCAGCTCATCCAGCGCGTCGATTTTGTCCGGATCAGGGCAGAAGAACGGGTTTTGCTCAACCTGCTCCCAATCTTTGATCTCCAGCGGAATATCGCCCATCTGGGTCAGACAGCCGCGGATAACGATGCCGAATTTAGCGGCAAGGAATTTCTTCGCAATTGCCCCTGCCGCCACGCGCATCGCCGTTTCACGAGCCGACGAACGACCGCCGCCGCGATAGTCACGCAGGCCGTATTTCTGCTCGTAGGTATAATCTGCGTGCCCCGGACGGAAGACATCTTTAATCGCGCCGTAGTCCTGCGAGCGCTGATCGGTGTTTTCAATCAGCAGACCAATACTGGTGCCGGTGGTTACGCCATCAAAGACGCCGGAGAGAATTTTCACCTGATCCGGTTCGCGACGTTGGGTGGTATAGCGCGATGTACCCGGGCGACGACGATCAAGGTCGTGCTGAAGGTCAGCTTCGGTTAACGGGATGCCCGGAGGCACGCCGTCAACGATGCAGCCCAGCGCCAGGCCATGCGATTCACCGAAGGTGGTTACGCGAAAGAGTTGTCCAATAGTGTTTCCTGCCATCACGACTCCGTTATCGTTGTTCTGTTGTTGTGTGCTGGAATAATCAGTCTTTGTACTGGCCGAAGTGATTCTGCGCCGCTACCAGCTGCGCTTTGGTCAGCATAAAGACACCGTCACCGCCGTTATCAAACTCAAGCCAGGTGAACGGCACATCCGGATATTGATCCATCAGATGTACCATGCTGTTACCCACTTCACAAATCAGAACGCCGTCATCGGTCAGGTAATCCGGCGCACAGCCAAGAATACGGCGAGTCAAGTGCAGACCATCGCTACCGGAAGCCAGACCCAGCTCCGGCTCGTGGCGATATTCTGACGGCAGATCGTCCATATCTTCTTCATCCACGTACGGCGGATTGGTGACAATAAGATCGTATTGCAGGGTTGGCAGGTCGCGGAACAGATCGGAGCGAATCGGCGTGACGTTGTGGATCATGCCGTGTTCTTCGATGTTGTATTCAGTCACCGCCAGCGCATCCGGGGAAACATCAATCGCGTCGACTTCCGCTTCCGGGAAAGCGTAGGCGCAGGCAATGGCGATACAGCCGCTGCCGGTACACATATCCAGAATATGCTCAGGCTGATGATTGATTAAACCGGCAAAGCGGTTGTTAATCAGTTCACCAATTGGCGAGCGCGGTACTAGCACGCGATCGTCGACATAGAATTCGTGACCACAGAACCAGGCTTTATTGGTCAGATAGGCGACCGGAATGCGTTCGTTGACGCGACGAATGACGCGCTCAACAATTAGCTGTTTTTCGCTGGTTGTCAGGCGGGCAATACGCATATCTTCAGGGATATCGAGCGGCAGATACAGCGTTGGCAGTACCAGCTGCACGGCTTCATCCCACGGGTTATCGGTGCCATGACCGTACCAGATATTGGCCGCGCTAAAGCGGCTTACCGCCCAGCGTAACATGTCCTGAATGGTGTGCAGCTCACTGACTGCTTCTTCAACAAATATCTTATCCACGTTGTCCTCCAGGGCATGCGTCGGGGTAAATTCGGCGGCTAGTTTGCCATGAAGACGGCGATAAATCAGCATTCTTGCGTAGGCTGCGGGGAAAAAAGCGTTTTCGCTGCAGGGAGCGGCGTGAAAAGGTAAACTAGTGGAAAAAATGACTGAGAAGAATCAATGAAAAAGACACCCTCTCTGAGCGAGGAGGATCAGGCGCTCTTTCAGCAACTGATGACCGGGACGCGTAAAATTAAGCAGGACACCATTGTCCATCGTCCGCCGCGTAAAAAAATCAGCGAGATCCCGCCCAAGCGTTTGCTGCAGGAGCAGGCGGACAACAGCCACTTTTTCTCCGATGAATTCCAGCCACTGCTGAATACCAATGGTCCAGTGAAATACGTGCGCGAAGACGTCAGCCATTTTGAGCTTAAAAAACTGCGCCGCGGTGATTACTCCCCGGAGCTGTTCCTCGACCTACACGGCTTAACGCAGATGCAGGCTAAACAGGAGCTGGGGGCGCTTATCGCCGCCTGCCGCCGGGAGCATGTCTTTTGTGCCTGCGTGATGCATGGTCATGGTAAACATATTCTGAAGCAACAAACGCCGCTGTGGCTGGCACAACACCCGCACGTGATGGCTTTTCATCAGGCGTCGAAAGAATACGGCGGTGATGCCGCGCTGCTGGTATTAATTGAAGTTGAAGAGTGGCTGCCGCCGGAATTGCCTTGATACGATCCCTGGAGTTGGTATCAACGCCTCGTCCGGGTTATCGCTAAAGCGCCGTTTACAGGCCGGGTAAATCGGCTCCGGGCTGCCTGATGGCGTCATGATTATCACAAGGCGGCCGCTGGAAGTGTCCAGAGGCCGGTGAGTGCCGTCGTTAAATGGCCTTCGCCATTCTGAGATTGCACGGGCTCATTTGCCAGTTGAGGGTACCCTGCCCATTCGCGTCCAGAGTGACGCTGGCAATGGCAGAAGTTGTAAACATCGGTGGCACCTCGCCTGGGCACAGTTCCGCGACCAGGTAGCCAACCAGCGGTAAGTGAGAAATCACCAGCACCGATGACGTTCCTTCATTGGCTAACGCTTGCAGGTAGGCGCTGACCAGGCCGATATCGCCGCACGGCGTTAACTCCTGCAGAACGTCGACCTCTTTTGGCAGGGTCATACACTCCCCAACCACTTCCAGCGTCTGTTCCGCACGCAGGTATGGACTGACCAGAATACGGTCGATGTCCACTTTTTGGCCTTTCAGCCATGTTGCCATCTGACGAGATTCATCACAACCACAACCGGTGAGAGGACGAACCGAATCACTTGCTGCATCGAGAGCAGCATCGCCGTGACGCATAATAAAAACTTGCATATTGCACCGCTTTTGTTAACCAGAAGCACCAGCGTCACCATAACGGTGACGCGGTAGCCGGGCATTGTGCCTTATCCATTCACTGAATGAAACGCTGCTTTTTACCTTACTGCCGTAAGTATAGTCAACATCTGTTTACAAAATAGCCAGAAACCTTGTATTCAATCGGGGTTCTCCTACTTTGACCTCAATTCAGCGGAACTGTTTCATGACCTGGCCAAAAGGTTAGCTCACGCTCTGCCCGCTGGATGAGTGCCTCACAAGGGGAGAACCGCGAACCGTACTGGGTAGCCAATCGTTGCAATTGAGCAACCACTTCACCCGCTCCCAGCGTATCCATATAACGGAGCGGGCCACCGAGGAACGGTGGGAATCCAATACCAAATACCGCGCCAATGTCACCATCACGCGCGCTACGAACGACGCCCTCTTCAACACAGCGGGCGGCTTCGTTAAGCATCAGCATCACGCAGCGTTCGGCAATTTGCGCCGCTGAACACTGGCTGTGTCGAGCGGCCATTCCGGCCAGAGAGTAGACTGCTTTATCGACCTGTTTCTTGCTTTTACGCCCTTTCACACCATAAAGATAGAAACCCCGACCATTTTTTCTACCTTTGCGATCGTCATTCAAAATTGCCTGAATCAGCGTTGCAGGAGCACTGAAACGCTCGCCATAAGCCGCTTCAAGAATAGGCAAAATTTTGGTGCCAGTATCAATTCCCACTTCATCTAAAAGCTGGATTGGCCCTACCGGAAAACCAAATTTAACCAGTGCGTTATCAATATCCTCCACGCTTTCACCTTCCACCAGCATGCGCATGGCTTCGGCAATATAAGGTGCCAGAATGCGGTTAACGTAGAAGCCCGCTTTATCGGCAACTACAATCGGCGTTTTACCCTGTTTTTTCGCCAATTTTACGGTGGTCGCAATTGTCTGCTCAGAGGTACCGGTATGAGGTATCACTTCCACCAGTGGCATTTTCTCTACCGGACTGAAAAAGTGCAGACCAATAACCTGATCCGGCCGCTGGGCAAGGGCTGCAATATCACCAATCGGTAAAGATGAGGTGTTTGATGCGAAAACGGTGTGAGGTGCACAATTCTGTTCAACTTCCGCCACCATCTTCTGCTTCAGCGCCAGATCTTCAAACACCGCTTCGATAACCACATCACGATGCGCAAAGCCGCGATAATCAGTACCGCCGGAAATCAGCGCCAGCTGGCTATCACGCTCAGCAGCCTTCATATGACGACGACGGACTTTTTGTTCCAGCTGATCCCAGCTGTATTTCAGCGCATGGTTAATGCCATTCGCGTTAATATCTTTAATTCGCACCGGCAGCTTTCCTTTCACCGCCGTGACATAGGCAATACCACCGCCCATCAGACCGCCACCCAGGATCCCCACAGATCGCAGCGGGCCAGCCTCGACGCTGGCGCCAGGATCTTTTTTCAGTTCGGTACTGGCAAAGAAAATATTACGCAACGCCTGCGATTGCGGCGTCATCGCCAGTTCACCGAAGGCACGCGCCTCCGCCTCGTATCCACTGGAGGCCCCGTGCGCGAGGCCCGTTTCGATCACCTGCAAAATTTTATCGGTTGCCGGGTAGTTACCCTGGGTTTTTTGCGCCGTTTTTTTACCCGCCATACTGAACAGCAGGTTTCGTCCCAGCGGACCGGCAAGAATGCGTTCCCGAATCGGCAAACGACGATGTTCATGCTGGGGCTTGCGCGCACATTCAGCGGCCGCCTCCAGCAAGATTGAGTGCGGTACCACTTCATCAACCAGACCAGCTTTGAGTGCCTGCCGAGCACGGAGTTGCTTGCCGGTCAGGATCATATCCAGCGCGGTGCTTACGCCCACCAGCCGCGGTAATCGCTGAGTTCCCCCAGAGCCAGGTAACAGGCCAAGCTGAACTTCCGGTAGCCCCAGAACTGTACGCCCATCGTCGGAACAAATACGGGCATGACAGGCCAACGCCAATTCCAATCCTCCGCCAAGGCAAGCGCCGTGAATTGCCGCCACTACAGGGATTGATAAGCTGGCGATTTCAGCCATCACCTGCTGCCCCTGACGTGCTAGCGCTTCGGCCTCCAGGGCACTTTTGCATCGGCCAATCATGTTGATATCGGCCCCGGCAATAAAATTGTCGGGTTTAGCTGAGATAATCACCACGCCCAGCAAAGCTTTATTCTCACGGATTTGTTTGAGAATTGCCCGTACCTGAGCGCCAAATTCGGCCTTCAGGGTATTCATCTTTTCATCGGGTACATCAATCGCGACCACGGCGACATTATCAGGGCGTACGGTGAGTGTGAATGCAGATTTCATGTCCATTATTCAGCCTCCAGAACCATCGCAGCACCGAGTCCACCCGCCGCACAGGCGGTGACCAGCCCGAAACCACCGCCGCGACGGCGCAGTTCGTTGAGCGTCTGGGTGATCATGCGCGCGCCGGTAGCAGCAAATGGATGACCATAGGCAATCGAGCCGCCCAGCACGTTAAATTTACTTTCATCCACCTCGCCGGTGGCATGGCTGCGCCCCAGCACCTCACGGGCGAATTTCTCGCTCGCCAGACACTGAATATTCGCGAGCGTCTGGGCTGCGAAGGCTTCATGCATATCAATAAGCGTCAGGTCAGCGAAGCTCAGCCCCGCACGCTCCAGCGCCAGCGGCGTCGACCAGGCCGGTCCCAACAGCATGTCCTGCCAGACATCAATGGCGGTAAACGCGTAGCTGCGCAGATAGCCCAGCGGCGTGAGCCCAAGCTCTTTGGCGCGGGATTCGGTCATCAGGATCACCGCCGCAGCGCCATCGGTTAAGGGGGTGCTGTTCGCCGCCGTCACCGTGCCATGCTGGCGATCAAATGCCGGGCGCAGCTTGGCATAGTCGGCAAGCGTCGAATTGGCGCGAATGTTATTGTCCTGCTCCAGAGGATTACGGTACGGCGGAGAGTAGGCAGTCATCACTTCATCATTAAGTTTTCCCGCCGCCCAGGCCTGTGCCGCCAGCTGATGCGAGCGGTTAGCCAACGCATCTTGTTGTTCACGGGTAATGCCATAGGTTTTCGCCATCTGTTCGGCGGTATCGCCCATCCGCAGGCCGGTCGAATATTCGGCAACCGCTGGTGGCACTGGCATCAGGTCGCGCAAACGTAAGCGAGAAAAGAGTTTGAGCTTCTGCCCAAGCGTGCGAGCTTTATTGGCATCTACCAGGGTGCGCGCCAGAGCTTTACTGACGCCAATCGGCAGAACGGAAGACGAATCGGCACCACCGGCGATGCCCGCACGGATTGTCCCGGCCATTAAACTTTCCGCGACGTTCGCTACCGCCTGGAAACTGGTTGCGCAGGCGCGGCTCACGCTATAGGCATCGGTGTGCACGTTCATACCGGTGCCGAGAACAATTTCACGGGCAATATTTGGCGCAGCCGGCATTTGTACCACCTGACCAAAGACCAGTTGCTCAATCACGTCCGGGGAAATTTCACTACGCGCCAGCATTTCACCCACCACCATCTTCCCGAGATCCACGGCGGGAACGCCATGAAAAGCGGTCGCCTGACGGGCAAACGGGGTGCGTAACCCACTCACAATAGCAATGCGATCGCCCTGACGGGTGATTAGCGGTAGCGCCTGACTCATAACTCTCCCCTGTTATCGGAAATCGACCAAGTGGTCTGACCTGATAACATTCTTAACTAATTTTTTACACTTAGCCAATCGAAGAGAAGAAAAATTGGGAGCTAAAACACATTGAGCACAAAAGAAAACGCCCCTGCGGCATCAGCAGCAGGGGCGTTATTAAGAGCAGTGAGTCAGAATGCGATTAACGCAGACCCAGCTGGAAGATCAGGGTTTCAGCTTCACAGGCGAAAACGAAGTCGATGTCCAGCTGTACGCCACCTTCCACTTCTTTAAAGGTAGAGGTGATTTGGCATGGTTCAGACTCAACGCCGCGTGCTTTTTCAGTCAGCGCAGCCAGAGTTTCTTCTGCTTGTGCACGGTTAGCGAATACGCGGCTATAGGATGCGGTGCAGTCGGTATTGTCCATGATGGTACCAACATCCATGCAGCAGCAAACTGGGGTTTCATCAGCACTACATTTACTCATTGCAGATTTCCTCTGTTTTGTGCACCCAAGGTGCCAGATAAACTATGTGCCTATTTTACGCCCGCCCGCGGTCCCTCTCCAGTCGTTAATGAGATGAAATCGGATAAGTGACCGAAATCACAATTAAAAATGATCTAAAACAAATTCAGCGTTTGGTTACCCATGACCAGACCCGCAATTTTGCCAACCAGATCTCGTTTCAAACAACATCTTTGAAAATATTAATAAACAATATTGCAACATCCCATCTGGTCAGACCTATACTCTCGTCACTGGTCTGATTTCTAAGTTGTAGTCCAGCCCCTACACTTCGCGCTTCTGTTACTACATGTAACATTGTTTGTATAAAAATAACTCAATGAGGTTATGGTCATGAGCCAAAAAACCCGTTTCACGAAGTCTGCTCTTGCTGTTGCAGTGGCACTTGTTTCTACCCAAGCCTGGTCAGCAGGTTTCCAACTGAATGAATTCTCGTCCTCTGGTCTGGGCCGCGCCTATTCTGGCGAAGGTGCTATCGCAGATGATGCGGGTAATGCCAGCCGTAACCCGGCGTTGATTACAATGTTCGACCGCCCGGAATTCTCTATCGGTGCCGTGTTCATTGATCCGGATGTGAATATTACCGGTAAATCTCCGGCTACCGGCAAAAGCACCGACGCTGACAATATCGCGCCAACCGCCTGGGTGCCAAACGTCCACTTCGTGATGCCAATTAACGAGCAGTTTGGCTGGGGGGCTTCCATCACCTCCAACTACGGTCTGGCAACCGAGTTTAATAATAGCTACGCGGCCGGCATGTACGGCGGTAAAACTGACCTGCAAACTGCGAACCTCAACCTGAGCGGCGCATACCGACTCAGCAGTAACTGGAGCTTCGGCCTCGGTTTTGATGCCGTGTAC
This sequence comes from Kluyvera huaxiensis, assembly GCF_040149365.1. Lineage (NCBI taxonomy): Bacteria > Pseudomonadati > Pseudomonadota > Gammaproteobacteria > Enterobacterales > Enterobacteriaceae > Kluyvera > Kluyvera huaxiensis. The sequence goes on along the minus strand of NZ_JBEFLV010000002.1, from coordinate 200,949 downwards.
GCAAAAGCCAAAATTGAGCGTTATGCAGGTGATACGAGCCTCTCTCTGAGCCGACTGCCTGGCTCTGGAGTCACCGGACCGGACACTCAAATCGCTCATTTGAAAGGTGATGAATGGGGTTACGGCTGGAATGCGGGTATTTTGTATGAGCTGGATAAAAATAACCGTTGGGGTCTGACCTATCGCTCAGAAGTAAAAATTGACTTCGATGGCGATTATAAAAGCAACATCTCAAGCCGCTACAACGGAAGACTTCCCGCAGAAGTGCCTTACGGCACCGATGGCCGCACCATCGGCGGTTCTCTGACCCTGAACCTGCCTGAAATGTGGGAAATCTCCGGTTATAACAAGGTCGATCCACAGTGGGCTATCCACTATAGCATCGCCTATACCAGCTGGAGCCAGTTCCAGGAGCTGAAAGCGACCGGTTCAAACGGCCAGGAGCTGTTCTATAAAGACGAGAGCTTTAAAGACGCTTACCGTATCGCGTTGGGTACCACCTATTACTACGACAAAAACTGGACCTTCCGTACCGGTATTGCGTTCGATGATAGCCCGGTTCCCGCAAACCATCGCTCTATCTCTATCCCAGACCAGGACCGTTTCTGGCTGAGCGCCGGTACCACCTATGCGTTTAACGAAGATGCCTCTATCGACTTTGGCGCCTCTTACATGCATGGCCAGACCGTCACTGTGCAGGAAGGCAACTACACCTTCAAGTCTGAAGGTAAAGCCTGGCTGTTTGGTTCTAACTTCAACTATCGCTTCTGATAGTCTGCTGACATAAAAAAAGGGTGAACATTATGTTCACCCTTTTTTATTGCCGCTGATGGCTTATTCTGAATCGATGTCCTTCAGATCGCCCTCAATCGCCTGCGCGTTCGGGTTTACTTCCGGTTTCAGCTTACCGCCATTAGCAATAAAGTCATGCTGCTGGAAGTAGGCTTCACGCACCATAATGTACGGATCGGCAGACTGACGCAGCAGGCCATCAGAGTCAAGCAACTGGGCGCGGGTTTCAACACCTTCAACCACCCATTTACCAATCGACATTGGCCAGGTCAGCCAGGAGAGCACCGGATAGGTGGTATCTGCCATGTCGCCAACATCTTCACGCAGAGTGAAGCTGCCGTAAAACGGCAGTTGCACATATGGCCCATAGCCCACGCCATAATGCCCCAGCGTGCTGCCAAAACGGTGTGGCTGAACGCGCTGCAGTTTCGGGTTAGCCATACCTGCAACATCAATAAAGCCGCCCATCCCAATAACGGTATTCAGGAAGAAACGCGTAAAGTGGACCATCCCCTGGTACGGATCCCCCTGCAGGAAGGAGTTCACCATAATGGCCGGCTCTTCCAGGTTGCTGGTAAAGTTGCCAAGGCCATTTCGCGCAGGCTGTGGAACATAATCACGCCATGCTACCGCTACTGGACGAAGGACATACGGATCCAACACGTTGAAGTTGAAGCTGTACATGGTCCGGTTAAATCCTTCAAGCGGGTCTGAACGCCCCTGCTGTTCTGTAGCGGAACTCGCACAGCCCATCAGTAGTGTGGTTCCCAGCGCCAGCGCCGACAGGCGAAGCTTCATAAATGTCTCCCTGTTGATAATGGCTATCACTGATTGCCATCCATGACGGAACGCACGCGTATCCGCCTGTTTAGATGTGAGCGATTGTAACAGCCCATCGAACGATGTCTATATAACCGGCCTCGTTGATTTGATCATAGCCTGGTAACGCCGCCGCAGCGGTACATCTGTTTCTCCAGGTCGATAAAGCTAAGGCCAGGGTTCTCGTAATTTCAGAATACATCCAACCGCATGTCAAACATAAGCCGCTACGCTTAGGCTATACGTGCTTATTTCAGGAATACTGAGATGAATGACATCGAAAATGAAAAGATTGATAAACACAGCGACGAATTAGCGGTGGAGAGTGAAGAGAAACAAACGGGGACAAAGATAGAGGTTGATGAGGATAGTCTCCCCTCCCGCGCAATGGCAATTCATGAGCACATACGTCAGGAAGGCGAAAAAGAAATGGAGCGCGATGCCATGGCGCTACTTTGGTCAGCTATCGCCGCGGGATTATCAATGGGGGCATCATTGCTGGCAAAGGGTATTTTTCATGTCGAACTTGAAGGTGTTCCCGGCGGTTTTTTATTGGAGAACCTCGGCTATACCTTCGGTTTTATTATTGTCATCATGGCCCGGCAACAGCTGTTTACCGAGAATACCGTGACTGCCGTCCTCCCGGTGATGCAGAACCCAACCCTCGGTAATTTTGCTTTGCTAATGAGGCTATGGGGCGTCGTGCTGCTCGGGAATATAATCGGTACCGGAATTGCCGCATGGGCTTTTGAGTATATGCCTATTTTCGATGAGCGCACGCGTGATGCTTTCGTGAAAATCGGTATGGATGTGATGAAAAACAGCCCAACCGAGATGTTTGCGAATGCAATTATCTCCGGCTGGCTCATTGCCACGATGGTCTGGATGTTTCCCGCAGCGGGTGCGGCAAAAATCGTGGTGATTATTTTGATGACCTGGCTTATTGCGCTGGGTGATACCACGCACATTGTGGTCGGTTCGGTGGAAATTCTCTATTTGGTGTTCAACGGCACGCTTCATTGGAGCGATTTTATTTGGCCTTTTGCGCTCCCGACTCTCGCCGGAAACATCTGCGGCGGTACGTTTATTTTCGCACTAATGAGCCACGCACAGATCCGTAATGATATGAGCAACGCGCGTAAAGAAAAGCTTCGTTTACAGAATACAGAACGGGTTAAAAAGAACAGCGGCCGGGATAATCCATCCTGAATGGCGACGGTTTGAGCAGTCAGGCAGCTATGTACTTACTCCAGCGGACAAAAAACGCTATACTCTTGCCGCTTCGTCCCCTTAGTTAAATGGATATAACGAGCCCCTCCTAAGGGCTAGTTGCAGGTTCGATTCCTGCAGGGGACACTTTACCGCCACGTCTCTATTCGACGTTACCCTCTGCGTAATCAGCCGAAAAACGTATCCCCCTTCAGCATTAAGCTTCTTCGTCACGAACCCGCAATCTGGCACAGCCTACACGGATAAGGTTATAATCCCCGATATTCTTTTATTGGGTTTAGACACGAACATGACAAAATTAACATTACAAGAGCAGATGCTTAAGGCTGGGCTCGTCTCCAGTAAAAAAATGGCGAAAGTGCAAAAAACAGCGAAAAAATCTCGTGTTCAGGCCCGTGAGGCCAGAGAGGCGGTTGAAGAAAACAAGAAGGCACAGATCGAGCGCGATAAGCTGTTAAGCGAGCAGCAAAAACAAGCGGCGTTGTCGAAAGAGTACAAAGCGCAGATAAAACAACTTATTGAAATGAATAAAGTTGTTATCTCAAGAGGCGATATTGGGTTTAACTTCACCGATAATAATGTCATCAAAAAAATCTACGTGGACAAAACCGCTCAAGCACAGCTTATCAGCGGCCGCCTGACGATTGCGCGTCTGACCGCCGAAGCCAGTGCCGAAAGCGAGTATGCGATAATCCCCGCAGTCGTCGCCGATAAAATTGCCCAGCGCGATGCCAGCTATATTGTTTTAAGCAATGAGATAAGCAAAGAGACGCAGGACGAAGAAGATCCGTACGCCGCTTTTGTTGTTCCTGATGATTTGATGTGGTAATCGCAACAATCTGATTTCCCGCCCAATTGGCCCGAGTAGTTCGACTCATAACATCGCTTAAGTATGGCAACGTGAGTTTAGCGGGCCTCAGCTCGATAGACCGGAACAAGCCGCGTAGTGTCGGTGAGATTATCGAAAACCATCGTTTCTGCCGTTGCGATTACCATGCCTGATTTCCTCAGTCGCTGCACATCAGCGGCGATCCGCTGAATCCCGAACCAGAATAATCCGTCCAGCGCCGTGACGTGTAGGCCACTTTCCAGCGCTTGTTTAAGACGCTGACGCGGCGCTTTAACCTCTTTAGCGATTTTCTGGAAGGGCGTGGCCGTGGTTCCTGTAGGATCAACGCGCTGAATACGGGTTGCCAGACTGTACTGAAACGCATCCGGGACTGCACTCAAATCAGCCTTCAGACTGTAGACGCAGCCAAACCGCTTACCGTTAAAAATGACATTTTTCTGGTTAAGCCGAAGCTCGTCACGAATGCCGGCAATAAGCTGCGGCGCGCGGGTTAACATCAGCCGAAAAGGCAGCTCAAAGCTGGTGACATAGTCCACATTCAGCAAGGCAATTCGCAAGCGCTCTTGCGCACCAGCATGGGATTGTCGACATTCGTCGATCACTTCACGCCACTGATTAGCGAGACGCTCTGGCTCACTGGCTTCTGTAAAACTGTACTTTTCAATCTGATAGTCAATTTTTCCCGCCACGTTGAGCGTCCTTTTCGTCATTGTTTAGTGACCGTGGTTTACTTTACCAGCACACTGAAATAATTGGGGGTGATTACCACCGTAAACTTTTTCCCAGACGGTAAAAAGAATTACAGACTTTTATCAACTACAAAAGTGGCCTGGATATCAGCACTACCGCCAATACCATTTCAGTAAATCAGGATAGGGAAAAATTGGCAAACCCAGTTCTTCACTTGCTCTGCGGGTTCTGTCACCCTGACGCCATACGGTAATCCCCCCCCAATTCATTAATCGACAAGGTCATCCTGATGAAACAAATTACCATGAGCGATATGCAGCAACAGAGCGCAGCGGCTGTGCAATCGCCTCGGCTCCGCGCGCACCGTAATTTCCATCTAGAATTAAGCGATTCGGTCCAACGTCTGGCTATTGCCATGGAACCAGGAACCTACGTGCGCCCGCACCGACACCCTCACACCTTCGAGCTACTGTTGCCATTAAGGGGTCGTTTCGTGGTGCTGAATTTTGACGATCGGGGTACCGTCACCCATCGGGCGATATTGGGGGAAACCTGTACGGTGCTGGAGATGGCCGCAGGAACCTGGCATGCCGTGCTGTCGCTGGATACCGGTGGCATAATTTTTGAAGTAAAACACGGTGGCTATCAACCCGTGGCTGCCGATGACTATGCGCACTGGGCTCCAGCGGAAGGAGAACCAGGAACCACGGAGCTTATGGCCTGGTATGCGCAAGCGCAGGTGGGCGACAGCGCTTTTGCCGTCTAAGGCGATAAAAAAAACGGAATGAGTTTCCCCATTCCGTTTCCGCTATTACAAACCGTCGGTGACGATTTTAGCCGCCGACGCTAATACATCGCGACGGCTTTCTGCCTTAGGTTGAGGCTGGGTGAAGTAAGTGACCAGAATCAGCGGCGCACGATCTTTTGGCCAGATCACCGCGATATCATTGGTGGTGCCATAGTCACCGCTGCCGGTTTTATCCCCCACAACCCAGGAAGCAGGCAGTCCAGCCTGAATGCTCGCTGCACCGGTGGTATTGCCTTTCATCCATGTCACCAGCTGCGCCCGTTGGCTGTCGCCCAATGCTTTACCCAGCGTCAGATTCCGCAGAGTTTGCGCCATTGCCCGAGGTGAAGTGGTATCACGCGGATCGCCCGGAATGGCGGTGTTTAACGTCGGCTCGGTACGGTCGAGACGGAACGTTTCGTCTCCCAGCTGTCGGGCGAACGCGGTGACGCTAGCCGGGCCGCCAACGTGAGCAATCAGCTTATTCATCGCCACGTTATCGCTGTACTGTAGCGCGGCCGCGCTAAGCTCAGCCAGTGACATCGTCCCATTGACGTGCTTTTCCGCAATCGGATTATAGTTAACAAGGTCAGATTTTTTGATCTCAACTCGCTGATTTAACAGATTCGGTTCGCTTTCACTTTTCTTCAGCACCGCGGCCGCGGCCATCACTTTACTGGTGCTGCACATCGCAAAGCGCTCATCAGCACGATAAAGTATTTGCGAATTATCCGCTGTGTTAATCAATGCCACCCCCAGTCTGCCTCCCGACTGCCGCTCTAATTCGGCAAGTTTTTGCTGTACGTCCGCCGTTTGCGCATACAGCGGCACACTTCCTAACAACAGCGTGACGGTTGCCGTCGCCATCAGCGTGAACTGGCGCAGTGATTTTTTAACCATGGGATTCCTTATTCTGGAAGAGACGAATTAACAACAACATGAATAGTCAATATTTTACCTGAAGCGAGCCACAACGCGTCCGATTTTATGCTTCCGAAAGGCAAATACGGACGTCGCCAGAATGAAATTTATTACCGAATGAAATTAATGTGTCGCCGAATCACGACACTCGTAAGTAACTAAAAATTAATAAAAAAATCCCTCTTGTCTCACCACATCTTTAGGCGTACATTAGCGCCATCTGGAGCACAAAAGCACAGAATTCTGAAGTGATGCCAACCGCGAAAATGCACAGTTTGAGTTTCCATCGGTTGATATCAGTTCGCAGTACCAACGTTCATGAGTGCGTAGAAAAAGATACGCGGAGAGATGAGTCGTGAAATATTTCTTTATGGGCTTTTCCTTTATGGTCATCGTTTTTGCCGGTACATTTGCCCTGATGATCTAGTGAATAAAATGCATAAAAAAACAGGAGCCATTTGGCTCCTGTTTGCATTTCTGGGATGCAGAAAATCATTCTGCAGATTTATGCTCAGACGGCAGCAACCCATCGGCGCGGAACATCGCTTTAATCCCGCGAATCGCCTGGCGGATACGGTCGCGGTTCTCAATTAGCGCAAAACGCACGTGGGTATCGCCATAATCGCCAAAACCAATACCCGGCGAAACGCAGACCTTCGCATCCTGCAGCAATTTTTTGGCAAACTCTAGCGATCCCATGGCAGCGTACTTGTCGGGAATTTTTGCCCACACGTACATCGATGCCTTCGGCATCTCGACCATCCAGCCCGCTTCGTGTAGCCCTTTGACCAGCACATCGCGACGACGTTTATACTGCTCAGCGATATCGCGAACGCACTGCTGATCGCCCTCCAGCGCGGCGATAGCCGCCACCTGCAGCGGTGTAAAGGTACCGTAATCGTGATAACTCTTAATCCGCGCCAGCGCGTTAACCAGCGTTTTATTGCCGACCATAAAACCAATACGCCAGCCGGCCATATTGTAGCTTTTTGACAGCGTGAAAAATTCCACCGCCACATCGCGCGCGCCCGGCACCTGCATAATCGACGGCGCTTTCCAGCCATCATAGACAATGTCAGCGTAAGCCAGATCGTGAACCACCAGCACATCGTAGCGCTTGGCCAACGCCACCACTTTTTCGAAAAACTCCAGCTCAACGCACTGGGCGGTTGGGTTGGATGGGAAACCTAAAATCATCATCTTCGGTTTCGGGTAGCTTTCGCGGATCGCGCGTTCGAGTTCGTTAAAGAAATCGACCCCTTGCACCAGCGGCACCGAACGAACCTGCGCACCGGCAATCACCGCGCCGTAGATGTGAATCGGGTAGCTTGGATTGGGCACCAGTACCGTATCACCGTGGTCGAGCGTGGCGAGCATCAGATGTGCCAGCCCCTCTTTCGAGCCAATCGTGACAATCGCTTCGCTTTCCGGGTCAATTTCGACATCGTAGCGATCGTGATACCAACGCGAAATTGCACGACGTAAGCGCGGGATCCCACGTGAAGTGGAATAACCATGGGTATCAGGCCGTTGCGCCACGGTACACAGTTTTTCGACAATATGCGGCGGCGTGGCACCGTCGGGGTTCCCCATACTGAAATCAATGATGTCCTCGCCGCGCCGACGCGCAGCCATCTTTAATTCAGCGGTAATGTTAAAAACATACGGGGGTAAGCGATCGATACGCGTAAAGCGACGTTCTGGACTGGAGTCAGCCATAAATTCCTCAGGATAACGTGAGCGCCCGAACCGTTCGAGCGACGCTGCCACCGATGTGGCATGAATAGAAAATAACCTGAATAAAATGTGTCTGTCGAGGGACAATGAAAAAAATGATGACATCGCTGAAAAGAGGAAGTCGTACAAATAAAAATCATTTCTTAACGCCAACATATAGGCGAATATAAAACATATTAGCAACAATGTGTTATCGATATGGTTTCATTGCACTTTGCTTATCCCGCCGTAAGTTGGTCATTGTGCTCTGTTAAATACCTTTCCTTATCAATCCCCTTTTTAAATTAAGGTTTTTCCCTATTCAGTAAGCCGCTGGTCATCTGACGCCGGGTTACTTATCATAAGACTTTCCTGAAGACACCCGGCGCCGCCATGCACGAAATATTCAATATGCTGCTCGCAGTTTATGACAGAGCCGCATTAATGCTGATTTGCCTCTTTTTCCTGATCCGTATTCGCCTTTTCCGCGAATTACTGCACAAGTCGGCCCATACCGCGAAAGAACTGCTCGCCGTCACCGTTATTTTCTCGATGTTCGCTATCTTCAGCACCTGGTCCGGTGTGCCGGTGGAAGGCTCGCTGGTGAACGTACGCATTATCGCGGTGATGTCCGGTGGGATTTTATTCGGCCCATGGGTCGGCGGTATCGTTGGGCTCATCGCCGGGATCCACCGCTATTTGATTGATGCGGGCGGCGTCACGGCCATTCCGTGCTTTATTACCAGTATTATCGCCGGGATCTTAGCTGGCCTGATTAACCGAAAAATTCCAAAAGAGTTGCACTGGAAAATAGGCATCCTCGGCGGAATGCTGTGCGAAACGCTGACCATGATTCTGGTTGTCGTCTGGGCGCCCAATATCCCGCTGGGGGTGGATATTGTCTCGAAAATCGGTATTCCAATGATTGCCGGTAGCGTCTGTATCGGTTTTATTGTGTTGCTGGTGCAGAGCGTAGAGGGCGAAAAAGAAGCCAGTGCCGCGCGTCAAGCCAAGCTGGCGCTGGATATTGCCAACAAAACGCTGCCGCTCTTTCGCCAGATTAACAGCGATACCCTACGACAGATTTGCGACATCATCCGCCAGGATATTCATGCCGACGCGGTAGCAATTACCAATACCGAGCGCGTGCTGGCCTACGTTGGCGTGGGGGAAGATAACTACCACAACAATGATGATGCCATCAGCCCGACCACCAAACAGGCGATCATTAGCGGCGATATCATTATCAAAAACAATGATGAAGCCTACCGCACGCCGGAGATCCACTCGATGCTGGTGATCCCGCTGTCGGAAACGGGGGTCGTGACCGGTACGCTGAAAATCTACTACTGCCACGCCCACCAAATCACCTCTTCTTTGCAGGAGATGGCAATCGGTTTGTCGCAGATTATCTCGACACAGCTCGAGGTTTCACGCGCTGAACAGCTGCGTGAAATGGCAAATAAGGCAGAGCTGCGCGCGCTGCAAAGTAAGATCAATCCTCATTTCTTGTTTAACGCTCTGAACGCCATTTCGTCGTCGATTCGCATGAATCCGGATACTGCGCGGCAGTTGATTTTTAATCTGTCCCGCTATCTGCGCTATAACATTGAATTAAAAGACGATGAGCAAATTGATATCCGCAAAGAGCTGTACCAGATTAAGGATTACATCGCCATTGAGCAGGCACGTTTTGGCGATAAGCTGACGGTTATCTACGATATTGACGAAGAGGTGAGCTGTTTTATCCCGAGCCTGCTTATCCAGCCGCTGGTCGAAAACGCTATCGTCCACGGTATTCAACGCAGTAAAGGCAAAGGCGTTGTTACCATCAGTATTACCGAATCCGGCAACCGCGTGCGTATCAGCGTGCGCGATACCGGGCCGGGCATCGACCCGGAGGTGGTGGCACGAGTTGAAGCTAACGAAATGCCGGGGAATAAAATCGGCCTGCTCAACGTTCATCATCGGGTCAAGCTGCTGTATGGCGAAGGGCTGCACATTCGTCGCCTGGAGCCAGGAACGGAGATCGCCTTTTACATTCCCAATCAGCGCACGCCGGTCACGACTACCGCCGCCACTTTACTGCCTTAACCTGGAGTACACATGAAAGTCATCATTGTTGAAGATGAATTCCTGGCACAACAGGAGCTAACCTGGCTGATTCAACAGCACAGCCAGATGGAGATTGTCGGTACTTTTGACGACGGTCTGGACGTGCTGAAGTTTTTGCAGCACAACAAAGTGGATGCCATCTTCCTCGACATCAACATTCCCTCTTTAGACGGAGTGCTACTGGCGCAGAATATTAGCCAGTTCGCCCATAAACCGTTTATTGTGTTTATTACCGCGTGGAAAGAGCATGCGGTGGAAGCCTTTGAACTGGAAGCATTCGACTATATTCTAAAACCCTACCAGGAGATGCGTATCGTCTCCATGCTGCAAAAGCTGGAGTCCAGCTGGCAACAGCAGCAGTCAGGTAACGTCAACAGCCCGGCGGGCGTGACCCGTGAAAATGACACCATTAATCTGATTAAAGATGAGCGCATCATCGTCACGCCGATAAATGACATTTACTACGCCGAAGCGCATGAAAAGATGACGTTTGTTTATACGCGACGAGAGTCCTACGTCATGCCGATGAACATCACTGAATTTTGCAACAAGCTTCCCACCAGCCATTTTTTCCGCTGCCACCGCTCGTATTGCGTGAACCTGAATAAAATCCGCGAGATTGAACCATGGTTTAATAACACCTACATTCTGCGCCTGCGCGATCTGGAATTTCAGGTGCCGGTGAGCCGCAGTAAGGTGAAAGAGTTTCGGCAGATAATGCATCTGTAGAAGAGATGCTGGCGACAGACGTCGCCAGCGAAGAAAGCGCTTACAGAACCTGTCCCAGCGTCTGGCGCAGATGCGCGCCGGAGCCCAACAGGCCTGGATTGTCATGAACTATCAGATACACCGGGATTGGGTGTACGTAGTCTTTAAAGCGGCCTTTATCTTCAAAACCGCCGCGGAAGCCGGATGCTTTAAAGAACTCAAGGAAGCGCGGTACGATACCGCCGGCAATGTAGACGCCGCCAAATGTCCCCAGCGTTAATGCCAGATCGCCGCCAAAGCGCCCCATAATGACGCAGAAAAGCGACAGCGCGCGACGGCAGTCGGTGCAGGTATCAGCAAGCGCACGCTCGGTAATGTCTTTTGGCTTGTAGTTTTCCGGCAGACGATTATCGGCTTTAACGATAGCCCGGTACAAATTCACCAGCCCCGGTCCCGACAACACGCGCTCCGCCGACACGTGACCAATCTCTTCGCGCAGTACTTCGAGGATAATCCCCTCTTCTTCACTGTTTGGCGCAAAGTCGACGTGCCCACCTTCACCCGGCAGGCTAACCCAGCGTTTATCAACGTGGACCAGATGCGCCACGCCAAGGCCAGTGCCAGCACCATAAACGGCGATCGGTTTACCTTCTATCGGCTCGGTGCCGCCAAACTGGATCAGATGCTCTTTTTTCAGCATCGGGATCGCCATGGATACCGCGGTGAAATCGTTAATGATTTCCAGGTGGGAGAAACCAAGGTTCTTTTTCATTTCCGCAATCGAGAACGCCCAGGTATGGTTGGTCATCGCCACCCAATCGCCGGTAATCGGACAAGCAATGGCAATACAGCCATCTTCGACCGATACGTTATGCTCGTCGAGATAGACGCGAACGACCGCTTCCAGGCTTGGGTAATCCAGGCCAGAATAGGTTTTCGCCAGGGAGATCTCCCCGCTGGCAATATCGCACAATGCCAGACGCGCATTGGTGCCCCCCACATCCCCTACTAAAGCAAACTTTGTCATTCCGTTACGGCTCCGCTAAAGTCAGAATAAATCTTTGTCACACTGTAAATTCAAGGCGCTTTAACAACAATGGCGTTTGCATGAGCACCCCAGGATTATCGATCTTCGTCACATTTTTTGCGCATTTTTTAGCTCATGTGAAGAGAGATAAACGCTAAGGTCGTATCGTTTCAGCACCATTTGCGCTGAACAAAAAATCGGGAAAATGCAAAGTAGCCCAGGCATTCAGCAAAAAGGATAAAACCATGCTCCACCCGCGAGCCAGAACCATGTTGTTGCTGTCTATACCTGCCGTGCTGATCGGTGTCGCATCCAGCTTGTTGTTAATGGTGGTCGTGAAAATCGCCGCCGTGCTGCAACATTTGCTGTGGCGTAACCTCCCTGCGGCTTTCGGCGTGGACTTTACCTCTCCGTTTTGGATAATCCTGATGCTGACTCTGACCGGTATTGCTGTCGGTCTGGTGATTCGCTACAGCCCAGGTAACGCGGGTCCCGATCCGGCAAGCGAGCCCTTAATCGGGGCCGCCGTTCCCCCTTCTCATCTGCCCGGTTTGGTGATTGCGCTCATTCTCGGCCTGGCGGGCGGCGTGAGCCTTGGTCCAGAACATCCGATTATGTCGGTCAATATCGCGCTGGCCGTGGCGCTGGGCGCGCGATTTTTCCCGCGGGTCAGCTCGCTCGATTGGACGATTCTGGCGGCCGCAGGCACCATTGGCGCGCTGTTTGGTACGCCCGTTGCCGCAGCACTCATTTTTTCCCAGACGCTCAGCGGCAATAACGATACCCCATTATGGGATCGTCTCTTCGCCCCATTGCTGGCCGCAGCTGCCGGTGCTTTAACCACCGGCCTGTTTTTCCATCCGCAGTTCTCATTGCCGATTGAGCATTATCAGGAAATGCGCGTTGTCGATATCTTCAGCGGGGCGATTGTGACTATCTTCGCCATCGCCGTAGGCATGGTGGCAGTCTGGTGTCTGCCGCACCTGCACGCGCTGATACACCGCCTGAAAAGTCCGGTCGTTATTCTGGGAATCGGCGGTTTTGCGCTGGGAATTATTGGCACCTTCGGTGGGCCAATCACCCTATTTAAAGGGCTGGATGAGATGCACCAGCTCACGACCGGGCCAGGTTTCAGTGCCGGCGAGTATATGCTGTTTGCACTCAGTAAGCTGGCCGCGCTGGTCGTGGCCGCAGCCTGTGGTTTCCGTGGTGGGCGAATCTTCCCGGCGGTATTTGTCGCCGTAGCGCTCGGGCTAATGCTGCATGCCCACGTCGAGGCGGTTCCGGCGGCGATCACCGTCTCCTGCGCCATTCTGGGACTGGTACTCGTGGTGACTCGTGATGCCTGGCTTAGCCTGTTTATGGCCGCCGTGGTGGTCCCGGATACGACATTGCTGCCGTTACTGTGCATCGTGATGCTCCCCGCCTGGCTGCTGTTGGCGGGGAAACCCACGATGATGGTGCCACGTAAACGCCGGGATTAGCGCCCGCTATTGCGCGCCTCCAGCGCCTGGGTCACCGCTTTTAGCAGCGGCGGGATATCCATTTTCGGCAGCATGACTTCCAGTAAAGTCAGTTTATCCCCCCGCTCTGCCCGCGCCAGCGCATCGTTTAACTGCGATGCGTTGGTCACTTTCCAGCATTCAGCCTGGCAATCCAGATTCAATGCCTGCGGCACCTGCGTCCAGTTCCATAGACTGATGTCGTTGTAGCGTTGCTCAGGCCCGTGGATCGCGCGCTCAACCGTATACCCTTCATTATTAAGCAGCAAAATTAGCGGCCGCTGGCCATCGCGCAGCATTGAGCTTAACTCCTGAATAGTGAGCTGCGCGGCGCCATCGCCAATCACCAGCACCACGCGCCTGTCCGGCTGCGAGGTCTGCGCACCGAAGGCGGCGGGCAATGTGAAACCAATCGATCCCCATAGCGGCTGGACAATCAGGCTACTGTCGGTCGGCAACGTTAACGCGGCAATACCAAATGCGGCTGTCCCCTGGTCTCCCAGAATAATGTCATGCGGCCGGAGGTATTTTTCCAGCGTGTGCCAGAAATGGCGCTGGGTCAGGTGCCCGCTATCAACCGTGGACGGTGCGCTAATCCTCCGGCGATAGGTTTGCCACTGGGCAGAAAAGTCTTTGCTGAGCGCAATCAGCGCGTTTACCGCCTCCTGCATTGCAATCCCGCTGAACCAGCGTTCGCCTACGCGAGCGGCAAACGGCTGAATTTCAATTGAGCGCTGTGCCGTAATGCGGTGGGTGAAACCGGCAGTGATCGTGTCGGTAAAACAGGTACCAATGCAGATAATCACCTCGGCGTCCTCAATCGCCTCGCGCGTTTGCGGCAGACTAGCTCCTCCGCTGTAGGTCCCGGCAAACCCCGGCTGCTGTTCGTTAAATAGTCCTTTGCCCATCAGCAATGTGGCATGGGGAATCGACACCTCTTCCATCCACTGATTGAGCACAGATTGCTGCCCAAACCGCAGCGCCAGCACATCTGCCAGCAAAGACACTCGATGGCAGGGTTGCAATAACTTTCGCGCCTGCAGGATAAAACCGTCCAACTGCGCGTTATCTCTTGCCGCTGATTGCACGGTGAGAGCGCTCCCAGGACGCGCAACGGGCAGCGACGCGACATCAGCGGGTAGCAGCAGATAGCCCGGACGCTTGCGCCGCACGATTTCGCTCAGCACCCGGTCAATTTCTTCGCAGGCATTGCGGGCATTCAGCACTCCCTGAGCCACCGAAATAGGCGCGCTCATCTGGCGAAAATGATCAAAATTGCCGTCGCCCAGAGTGTGGTGTAAGCACTCGCGTCGCTGCTGAGCTGCTGTACAGGGCGCTCCGACAATATGCAGGACCGGTACATGCTCAGCAAAGCTGCCGGCCACACCGTTGAGCGCGCTAAGTTCGCCCACTCCGTAGGTAGTGAGTAGCGCGCCGAAGCCCTGCGTCCTGGCATAACCGTCCGCCGCGTAGGCCGCGTTGAGTTCATTGGCGCATCCCACCCAGCGGACAGTCCGATGGGCAATCACGTGGTCGAGAAACTGGAGGTTGTAGTCGCCCGGTACGCCAAACAGGTGGTCAGCGCCACAGTCAGCAAGGCGGTCAAGTAGATAATCTGCAACGGTATAAGGCGCGTTCATCATGCACTTCCCCCAGCGGTTTGTTTCTTTGAGTATTGAAGAAGTGTTAAGGCTGTCCAGAATTGGCAAAAAAGTCTGCTGGAAAGCAAAATTTACAGATTTCAGGAGTGTACGAGCCGATGGACATTGGTTAGTGTAAACGTATACACACGTGGATATTCTGGAGGACACTATGGTTTACCAGGCAAGCCCAACGCGTTATGAAAGCATGACGTATCAACGCTGCGGCAACAGCGGTCTCAAGCTCCCTGCCGTTTCGCTAGGGCTTTGGCACAATTTTGGCGACGAAACGCACGTCGAAAATAGCCGTCAGCTACTACGTCATGCCTTCGATCTCGGCATTACTCATTTTGATTTGGCAAATAACTACGGCCCGCCTCCGGGATCGGCGGAAAGCAACTTCGGTCGTATTCTGCGGGAAGATTTTCTCCCCTATCGTGACGAGTTGATTATCTCCAGCAAAGCCGGTTACACCATGTGGGACGGGCCTTACGGTGATTGGGGTTCTCGTAAGTACCTTATTTCTAGTCTCGACCAAAGCCTGAAACGGATGGGGTTAGAGTACGTCGATATCTTTTATCATCATCGTCCGGACCCGGAAACCCCGCTGTTGGAAACCATGCGCGCGCTCGATCATATCGTCCGTCAGGGTAAAGCGCTGTACGTTGGGCTTTCCAACTATCCGGCTGAACTTGCACAGCAGGCCATCGACATTCTTAACGATCTCGGAACGCCTTGCCTCATCCACCAGCCGAAGTACTCCATGCTGGAACGCGGAGCGGAAAACGGTTTGCTGGATGTCTTACAGCAAGAAGGTGTCGGCTGTATTGCCTTCTCGCCGCTGGCCGGGGGACAGTTGACCGACCGTTATCTGCACGGTATTCCGGCAGATTCCCGCGCTGCCAGCAACAGTATCTTCCTGAAACCTGAGCAGCTTACCGACGGTAAAATCAATGCCGTTCGTCAGCTCAATACGCTGGCGGAAAATCGTGGGCAGAAGCTGTCACAAATGGCGCTGGCGTGGGTGCTGCGCCAGCAGGCGGTGACTTCCGTGCTGATTGGTGCCAGTAAAGTGGCGCAGCTTGATGATGCGGTCGGGATGCTGGCAAATCGCCATTTCAGCCCGCAGGAATGTGCGGAAATCGATGGCATTTTGAACGGTATAAAATAACAGCGACTTTAACAAAAAATGCTCTCTCCTGACGGTTTAAGAGTTAACCCAATAATCCGGGGTTTTACCGAATTGTAATATTGCGTTAACAGGTCTTACTGACCACGATCGTATAGGAGAGAAGTATGTTCAGGTCACTGATTCTGGCGGCGGTATTGATGGCTTCGGCCCCGATGTTTGCTAATGCTGGTGAAATCACCCTGCTGCCATCCGTAAAACTACAAATTGGCGATCGCGATAATTACGGCAATTACTGGGACGGTGGTCGCTGGCGCGATCGCGACTACTGGCATAAAAACTGGTATCACCGTGATAACGGCCGGCATCGCGGCTGGGATAAAAATAAGGCCTATGAACGCGGCTATCGGGATGGCTGGGGCGATCGTGACGATCACCGTGGTCGCGGACGCGGCCATGGGCGCGGTCATGGACACGGCCACGGCCACCATTAACAAAGAGCCTCCGGGCTCTTTTTTAATGGTCAAATCCTGCGCTTCTTATTCACCACCATTTGCCCTTGAGCAAAAAAATCCTGCCAGTATCTTATCGTTAAGATATTCCACGTCAGGATTTACATCATGAATACCAATTTTAAAAATGAAATTCAGATATTCGGTCGTTCGCTATTATTACCTATTGCGGTTTTAGCTCCCGTCGGGATGGTAATGGGAATTAGCTCGGCGTTAGGTCAGAGTTATATGATCGATAAACTGCCTTTTTTAGGCAATGATATCTTCAAGGCCGTTTTATCTTCTTTGGGATTAATCAGCAGCGTTGTTTTTAATAATATTCCTTTATTATTTGCGATGGGCGTAGCCTACGGAATGTCAAAAAAAGAAAAAGGTATCGCCGTATTTGCTTCTGTTGCCGCTTATCTGACCCTCTTAATTTCGATGCATGTCCACCTCAAGCTCGCAGGAACGCTCGCCAAAGGCGATCTTTCATTGGTGGGTCAGGGCATGGTGCTTGGCGTACAAACGCTAAAAATTGAGGCACTCGGTGGGATTATCGCCGGCCTTCTTGCCGCGAAAGTCACTGACCGCTTCTACCGCTTACAGCTGCCTTTGGCCTTTGCCTTCTTTAGCGGCAAAAAATCAGTGGCTATTCTCGCCATCGCCTTTGCCATTCCCGTTGGGCTGATTATCCCCTTTATCTGGGATCTCTTTACCGCCGGAATGCGCGCAATCTCAACCATCATGATGGCACCGGATATTGGCGCGGGGATATACATGACGCTCAACCGCCTGTTGATCCCCTTCGGCCTGCACCATGTGCTGAGTTCAACGGTACGCTTTACCGCCGCTGGGGGAACCTACCTGATTGACGGGCAAACCTACGTTGGGATATTACCGGCGATGAACAAAATCCTTTTTGAGCTTGGCCCGACGCATCCGGCGTGGAAAGAGTACATGCCAACGTTGACCAGCTATCTTGCCTCATCACAAATGCTGACCACCTTATTTCGCGTGCCTGCTATTGGTCTGGCGATGTATCACATGGCCTATTTCAAAAACAAGAAATTTGCCAAAGGGATGATTCTGACCGTGGTACTCACCGCGATGTTAGGCAATATCACCGAACCGCTGGAATTTTCCTTCCTGTTTATCGCGCCAAAACTCTTTGTCATCTACGCGGTACTTTGCGGTTTACTGACTATTCCACTGCAAATTCTGGAAGTGTCCATTGGCTATATTCGCGGCACTATCTTTGATTTTGGTATATTCGGTCTGATGTATGAAAACACGCATTGGGTTAATTTAATTCTGCTCGGTATTGTTAACTTTGTAGTCTTT
Source organism: Kluyvera huaxiensis (assembly GCF_040149365.1). Lineage (NCBI taxonomy): Bacteria > Pseudomonadati > Pseudomonadota > Gammaproteobacteria > Enterobacterales > Enterobacteriaceae > Kluyvera > Kluyvera huaxiensis. The sequence continues at coordinate 183,188 of NZ_JBEFLV010000002.1, read as the reverse complement.
TATTTCGTATTCCGCTTCGCCATCAGCAAGTTTGATATCAAAACACCGGGGCGCGAAAGCGAAATGGCCGACAGCACCTTACTCAATAACAAAGAATACGACAAAGTTGCCGAGATGGTTATCGAGGGACTTGGCGGTAAAGACAATATTAAACGCGTCGAGAACTGTGTCTCCCGCCTGCGTATCGACCTGCAGGATCAGAAAATAATCAATATGGATTTACTCAAAGAATCCGGGTCATTGGGGACCTTTATCCCCTCGAATAACCATATCCACGTGGTCTTCGGCCCGCACGTAGAATTTGTCCGTAATGCGGTTGATGACCGTCTTGTCGGCGCTAAATAAGCTAAAGGAGAGGGCAATGCGCGCATTGTATGATTCAAAAAGTAAAACCATTAACGATCGCGGCATGAAAGCGCTGCTGGGTCAGCAGGCGAGAGTCCAGTCATGGCTGGATGTTGAAGCCGCTCTGGCACTGGCCCAGGCCGAGCACGGCATGATTCCGGAAAGCGCGGCGAAGAACATCTCCGCTAACTGCCAGGTTGAAAAGATCGATCTGGACGAAATGGAACGCCTGCTGCGTGAAATAGGTCACGGCTTTGTGCCGGTTATCAAAGTGCTGGTCAAAGCCTGCGACAGGGAAAGTGGCAAATACGTGCACTACGGCGTGACCACCCAGAATATTCAGCAAACCGCCCAGTTGTATCTGGCAAAACGGTTTAACGCGCTGATGCAAGAGTTCGTCAACGATACGCTGCGCAATCTGGCAACCATGGCGAGCGAGCATCAGTCTACCCTGATGGCTGGACGCACCCACGGCAAGCATGCGCTTCCCATTACCTGGGGCTATAAAGTGGCCGTCTGGATTGACGAATTATTAAGCGCACAGGAACGAATGCTGGAAGCGGAAAAACGCGTCTTTACGGTGATGATGGGGGGAGCCGTTGGAGCCTTCCACGCGACGGGAGAAACCGGCCGCCAGGTTCAGGATAGCGTCGCGCAGCGGCTCGGAATGCACTCCATGGCCATTCCATCCCGCAACTCGCGCGTGTACCGGATGGAGTACATCAGTAACTTATGTCTGCTGGCCACCACTCTGCATAAAATTGCCGAAGAGGTTTATCAAACCTCGGGGGAAGAGTTTGGCGAGGTTTCTGAAGCCTTTACCAAAGGCACCGTGGGCAGCAGCACTATGCCACAGAAAGTGAACCCAAAGCTGGCCAAAGGCATTATCGCCAATGCGCAAAAGCTTTACTCCGTGCTGACATCCTGCCTGTACGTCAGCCCGCGCCCGTTTGAAGCGGACAGTTCAGCCTACTTTATCTTCGACGCCAATATTCAGGAGAGTATGGAGTGCATTGCTGAGATTGTGATGCGTGCTGAAGAGCTGACGCGTACGCTGGTCATTAACAGCGATCGGATGCAGCACAACGTCCAGCTCACCCATGGGCTGATTAACAGCGAAAAAATCATGATGCATCTGGTCGAGAAACTGGGCAAAGATGCCGCACACGAGCGCGTTTACCATCTGGCCATGCGCAGCACTCATGAAGTTCTTCCTTATGCGGATGTCCTGCGCCACGATGCGGTTATTCGCCAGAATTTCAGCGATAGCGAAATTGATGCGCTGATTGACCCCGCGCATTACACCGGGCTATGCGCGGTGATTGCCCAGGAAACGTCTGACCGGGTTAAGGAGAAAGATCGTGGCTGATGCCCTTCTCTCTCTGGCCTGCGAGCGAATAATTACCCCGGACGGCATCCGGTCCGGATATCTGCATCTAAACGGCGACAAAATTGTGGCGCTGGACGATAAGCCTCGCGGACGTGTTATCGATTACCGTCACGCCATGCTGATGCCGGGCTTTGTTGATATTCACGTCCACGGCTGGGGACGTGGCTCTTTTGCCTGGAAAGGTGAGCGGAATTCGCTACGGGCGATGAGCCAGGATCTGGTCAATGCCGGCGTCACCTCATGGCTGGCAACCTCCGCCACCCAGTCGGAAGATTTTTTACTGGAAAGCCTGGCGGCCGCAGCGCAGTGGATTACCGACGCCAGGCCTGAAGATGGTGCGCAAGCGGTGGGCATCCATATGGAAGGCCCCTACATAAATCCAAAATTTATCGGCATGCAGCGCCTGGACTGCGTCCAGCAGCCCAGTATAGCCGGGTTCGAGCGCTATCAGCGCGCGGCAGGTGGCCATGTTCGCTTAATGACGCTGGCGCCGGAGCTACCCGGCGCGCTAGCGCTGATTCGTCATCTTCATCAATCTGGTGTGACTATTTCAGCCGGGCATACCGATGCCACTTTTGATGAGATTGGACTCGCTATCGATGCCGGACTCAACCACTTCACCCATGCCTTCAGCGCAATGCGCGGGCTGCACCACCGCGAACCCGGCGTGGTCGGCGCGCTGATGTACTATCAGGAGACTTTCGCCGAAGTCGCTAAACAGAGCGGTATCACCTTGCGACCGGAGGTCTTTGATATCCTCTATCGCTTAAAAAAAGACCGCCGGATGGTGATGATGAGCGACTGTTTGGGCTACGTCGATTTTCCGGAAGGATTCGAGTTTAAGCACTATTTGCGTCAGGAAACGTTCCGTATTCAGCACCATACGCTGGAGATTACCGACTGCCACGGCTGCACCCGCACAGTCTCTCCTGACGACTGGCCGGCAGTGCGCAATCTGGAGATGAGTTTTCTTGATTCGGTGAAAAATGTCGTGACCCGGCTGGAAAACGGCTGGGTTTCTGCCGCTCAAATTGCCAGCCTTAACCCGGCGATTCTGGCCGGTGCGGCACAAAGCAAAGGCAGCCTGGAACCTGGAAAAGATGCCGATATTCTGGTGCTGGACGCCGAAGAGAACCTACACGCCGTATGGTGCCGCGGCGTCCAACAGGCGCTCGCTAAATAAAGGCATCGTCGTAATGCTGTTCCAGATAGGCTTTTAACGCCTTCGGGCTCATCCCCTGTACCTGTTGAACGAAAGTATCAACAGGTATTTTTTTGCGCGTTGGGCTAAGGCCATGCTCACGCAGCAGCTGAAAATCATCCTGAGTAAGGTAGAAATTAACCTTCACGTAGTCCAGCTTCGCATGGCGGAGATGGCTGGAGATTTTATTGGTGAAGGTAATCAGCAGATCGAAATCCTGCTGTAAAAGGTGGTCGATTTCATTGATGTTAACGCAGGCCAAAACCTCAATGTGAAAACGAGACCGTAGCACCTCTTTGAAATAACCGACTTTGCTTTCCGATGAGTTGGTGACAATGATGACCCGCTTTTTCGCATCCCCGACCACGCGATTTTTGAGCTCATGTTTCTTGATGATGAGCACCAGCGTGGCCAAATGAATTGCCGAAAAAGACATCTGCCAGTGAAGTTCAATCTCGTTAAGCGCCTGCTGAACGTGGTGCCAAAGCTGCGGGTAACGGCGCTCTACATCGTGGAGCTTTTTATCATCAAACCACAGGTGGAATTTATTCTGAATAATTGCCGCATAAATGAAGTTGTAAATATCGGCATACCAGCTGTGATAGCTATGAATAGTGGCGTTCAGGCAGCCTGAAAGCGCTTCGCTGACCCGCAAAACATGCGCCGCCAGCGCGGGATCATAGAGCGTAAAGGGACGATGGATAAACGTGAGCGAGGCGATCAGCATGTCGAGGCAGGCGTTTTCATCGTTATCAGCCAGAACCTCATAGGGATAAGTGGTCAGAAAGTGGCTCATCTCGCTGTCGATAATGCCGCGACCGCGTTTGATGCGGTGTAGCGCCAGGCTTAGATAAACCAGCAGATATTTGCGGCCGTTATAGCCAAGGCGGGTGGCGGGGCTAATCACATCGACGTAATAATCCGCTGCCTGCGCGATTTCCGGCGCGCATTCGCGCAAAAACTGTTCGGCGATAGAACGGTTAATCGGTTCGTTGGCCTGATGGGCAATCAAACGGTTATCCGCACCTATCTCAACGGTTTTCAGAATCGACATGCACGCGGCAAGGCGAAGACGAAACTCATCCCCCACCAGCTGTGATCCTTTCCGCGGAATGCTTAACAGCGTGAGCCCGCTCTCCTGAACCCGGCTCAGCATGAGCGGGTTATCGTTTTTGACCGTCCCGGCGCTAACAAAAAACTTTTTGTAGTACTCGTTCTTATTCACCACATCGTACAGGCACAAAGCGACGAACAGATCCTGGACGCGTTCTTCGGCGGTGGTGAGATAACGATTAAACTGCACCCGTTGCAGAAACTGAATGTAGTCGCTGTAGCCAATGTTCGTAGTAATACATTGATTATCCTGATGTAGCTGAACGTGAGTCGGCAACAGCTCGTTCAACTCTTTCATCGTGCGTTTCAGCGTGGAAAGCGTTTTACCAAACCGCTGTACGGCATGTTCAATCCCGAGAGGGCTGTTATCCTGAAGATATTTTAAGAAGGAGAGATCAAAATGGTTCATAGCCGTTCGCTGAGAGGTCAAACCCAGCAAAGGATAGCGGAAAAGGTGAAGGAAAACCGTGACCTGTCGCGAGTCACGGTGCACCGATTATAAATTCAGCAGCGTTCCCACCAGCAGCCAACCGTTTAACGTCACCACGATAGCCACAATAACCCAGCCAGTACGTTTAACCCACGGCGTGTTAACCAGTTCGCCCATCAGTTTACTGTCGCTGGTAAACATCAGCAGCGGCACCAGCGCCAGCGCAATCCCAAAGCTCAGCAGAACCTGGCTCATCACCAGAATTCGCGTAGGGTCCAGGCCCATCAGAATCACGATAAACGATGGCAGCATCGTCACCACACGACGGAACCACAGTGGAATATGGAAGCGGATAAAGCCCTGCATCACCACCTGGCCGGCGAGTGTCCCCACGACCGTTGAAGATAACCCGGCGGCAATCAGGCTAAGCCCGAAGATGGTCGCTGCCGCATGGCTGAGCAGTGGCTCCAGCGTGAGATAAGCCTGATCCAGGTCGGCAATCCCGGTGTGCCCATGGGCGTGGAATGCCGCAGCGGCGGTGGCCATCATCGCCAGATTGACGAAACCAGCAATGGTCATGGCGATTGCCACATCCCAGCGCGTGGCGTTATAGCGTTCTTTCGCACTGCCACCGTGTAAATGCTGGGTCAACGATGAGTGCAGATAGATAACGTGCGGCATGATAGTCGCGCCTAACACGCCAGCGGCCAGGAACACGGCTTCAGAGTTGGGCAGCGACGGTAAAATCATACCTTTTGCCAGCGGTGCCAACGCAGGCTGGGAAAAAATCAGTTCGACAATGTAGGCGGCAGCCACAAACAGCAGCAGGCCGCCAATGACTTTCTCCAGCGGTTTTTGCCCACGGCGCTGCAGCATCAGGATTAAGAAGGTGGCAATCCCCGTCAGCACTGCCCCCTGAAGCAACGAAATACCGAGAATGAGTTTAAAGCCGATAGCCGCCCCGATAAATTCGGCAAGGTCAGTGGCCATGGCGATAATTTCTGCCTGAACCCAGTAAAACCAAACCAGCGGGCGCGGATAGTGATCGCGAATCTGTTCCGCCAGGTTTTTCCCGGTCGCAATGCCGAGCTTGGCCGACAGCACCTGAATCAGCATCGCCATCAGGTTCGCCCAGACCACCACCCAGAGGAGCTGGTAGCCGAAACTTGCCCCGGCCTGAATGTTGGTCGCAAAGTTACCGGGGTCGATATAGCCGATTGCAGCAATGAATGCTGGCCCCATCAACGCTAACCGCATACGGCGCGCTGCCCGACTGGTGTTATTCTCAACGCGACTGTTGGTCATTCTCTGCCTCAAAAACATAGCCTTTGCTATGTTTCATGCTAACAAAATGAGAATGATTATCAAGTTCATTTGCGAGGGATGATAATAATTGCTCTGATAGCCGGAACCGATAGCCAGACTGGAGGTTAGGATGGATTGGTATACGCTTAATGACAGAGTAGTACAACGTGGAAACTTTTCATACATTTACTTAACATCACAAAAATGTATCGAAGATCACTATTTTAGAGTTTGCTCACAGGTTCTAAATATAGTGAGAGACAGATCTCGTTTTATTTGACCATGTTACATAGAATGTGCACGAAAACTTAACCCGCCTCATGTTTGGAGCAAATATGGACCGCGTCTTCCATTTTATTCTCGCGCTCGTTGTGGTTGCGATCCTGGCCTTACTGGTCAGTTCCAACCGTAAACAGATTCGCATTCGTTATGTTATTCAGCTACTTGTCATCGAAGTATTGCTGGCATGGTTCTTCCTGAACTCCGATGTCGGTCTGGGTTTCGTAAGAGGCTTTTCCGAGATGTTCGAAAAACTGCTCGGTTTTGCCAACGAAGGGACCAACTTCGTCTTCGGCAGTATGAACGATAAAGGCCTGGCATTCTTCTTCCTGAAAGTCCTGTGCCCAATCGTCTTCATCTCCGCGCTTATCGGTATTCTGCAGCACATCCGTATCCTGCCGATTATCATTCGTGCGATTGGTACCGTGCTGTCTAAAATCAACGGCATGGGTAAACTGGAGTCTTTCAACGCCGTCAGCTCGCTGATCCTCGGCCAGTCTGAAAACTTCATTGCCTATAAAGATATTCTTGGCAAAATGTCCCGCAACCGCATGTACACCATGGCAGCAACGGCGATGTCTACCGTTTCCATGTCTATCGTGGGCGCGTACATGACCATGCTGGAACCAAAATACGTCGTTGCGGCGCTGGTTCTGAACATGTTCAGCACCTTTATCGTTCTGTCGCTGATCAACCCTTACCGCGTTGATGAGAGCGAAGAGAATATCCAGATGTCTAACCTGCACGAAGGACAGAGCTTCTTCGAAATGCTGGGTGAATACATTCTGGCAGGCTTCAAAGTAGCGATTATCGTTGCAGCTATGCTGATCGGCTTTATCGCCCTGATCGCCGCGCTGAACGCCCTGTTCGCGACCGTCACCGGTTGGTTTGGCTACAGCATCTCCTTCCAGGGCATTCTGGGCTACATCTTCTATCCGGTTGCCTGGATTATGGGTGTTCCTGCTAACGAAGCCCTGCAGGTGGGTAGCATCATGGCAACCAAACTAGTTTCTAACGAATTCGTTGCAATGATGGATCTGCAGAAAGTTGCCGCTGAGCTCTCTCCACGCGCAGTGGGCATCATCTCCGTATTCCTCGTTTCCTTCGCTAACTTCTCTTCCATCGGTATTATCGCCGGTGCGATTAAAGGCCTGAACGAAGAACAAGGTAACGTGGTTTCCCGCTTCGGTCTGAAACTGGTTTACGGTTCTACGCTGGTGAGCGTGCTGTCTGCTTCTATCGCCGCGCTGGTTCTGTAATTCCTGAACGTTAAAAAAGGGCCTGTAACGTTGGTTACAGGCCCTTTTTCTTTAGGTTTCGGTCGGGTACCCAATCTCATAAAGCGGCCGGGGTTTATCAATCAGATATCCCTGCATGTAATGAACGCCTAGTTTGACCAACAGCGCCTGCTGTTCTTCGGTTTCCACAAATTCAGCCACCACTTCCAGATTCTGTACCTTAGCCAATTCGCAGATTGAGCGAATAATCATGGCATCCATTGGGTTGGTCAACACATCCCGCACAAAGCTGCCGTCAATCTTGATGATATCGGCCTCAAGGCGCTTTAAACGCTCATAGTTGGCATAGCCAGTACCGAAGTCATCAATCGCAATCTGGCAGCCGAATTCACGCAGCTGGTTGAGGTTTTTAATACTGACATCGGAGTTTGAGAACGCCTGTTCCTCGGTAATTTCCACAATAATGCGCTTGACGTTGACCTGGTATCGGCGAAACAGCGCAATAATCTCCGTCGCACTCTCTGCTTGCATCAACGTATAAGGCATTAAATTGACGGAGAAGCGCTGGACGGGGAAAGCTTCCAACGAGCAAAACAGTTTTTCCAGCACCAGCATGTCAAAACGCTTACTGAGGTTAAACTGGGTCAATATCGGGATAAATTTATCCGGTGTCACCAGCCCATTGGCGTCCACCAGACGGCTAAGGATTTCATAATACCCTTCTCCCGATGGTTTTCTGATTGGCTGGGCATAGAGCACAAAGCCATCCCCATCGAGCGCGTTTTTAATGCGGTTAAGCAAAATGACCCGTTCGCTGGTTTGATCAAACGCCTCCACCTGGCCGTTATCGAGCTTGAGGATTTGCCCCGTTTCACCCGCCTGTTCAGCAAGCCAACTAAGCTGTCCCAGCGTATGGTAAAGATTACCGCCCTTAGAACGCACGCGCCCCCAGGAAATGCCATATTCCAGATTCAGCAACGAATTATTCCAGCGAATATCCTGGCTGCGCAGAAACGCGGCCAGATGGCGCAAACGTGCTGCGGTATCCGGCCCGTAGAGCACAAGCAGCAGCTCGTTGCCCGGCAGCTGGAACAGCTTCTCATCGGCAGCCAGTATCGGTTGCAGCACTTGCGTAATGCTGCGTTTGCACTGAATACGCATCATCATGCCGTAGTGCCGGCTAAGAAAATCGAGGTTTTCGATATGCAGGCAACAAATGCTCGGTGAGCCAGGCTTCTCCAGATACCCCTCCAGCGCTCGCAGGTTGGGTAGCCCGGTTAACGGATCGATCATCGCCTGCTCCTGCCACTTTTGCTTAACTCGCTTACTGCGATGGTAAATCTGCAGCATATACAGCAGGCAAATGGTGAAAGAGATCAGCGAAGATAAAACAAAAGAGAGCGAGTGTTGCGTCTGAATACCGTGTAGAAAGTTGGTGTTATTTATCACCAGTATGAACGCTGATAACGTCCAGGCCATGATGACAACCTGATAGGTTAACCGACTGATTCCAAATGCAAAAAACACGCATATCATCGGAACGAGATAACCTGCAAAGTAATCGTTACCGAACGGAGCGCATAAGAAAAACAACAGAATGGCCAGACCCAGGAACCAGCTGTAGACGTTTAGCCGACATGAAAAATGACGATAAATAGCAAAGTTCCGGTGCCAGAAGGCCCTCGCGTAATTGGGATTCAGACACATCCTCATCGGGTAATAGAACAGTTTTGTGAAAATTAACGATGCGCAGACTAAACCCTGAATATTAACAATCGTGTAAATCGTCGTTGTTATATTAAAATAATTAAACAGTGATTGTGGAGTTTCTATAAACTCGCCCACCAAATACATCATAATCTTTGCCATCACAGGGGTAGCAAAGCCAAACCAAAAAACATGTAACCCTAGGTTATAAATCACTAAACCATGCCGCCAGCGGCGCCCTAAAATAGAGCGTAAAATAAAACTAGAGATACATACCGCGGTCAACTGACAGAATAGCAATATTAATGAATTGAAGGGGGAAAGGTTGATCTGCCAGTAACTTGCGACGGTAAACCCAATAATCAGCGGCAGTACCGCATGACGACCAAACAGCCTCACCATTGCTATCATGACGCCAAGCGGTAACCAAGCCAGATATACAGAGTGACCGTCGTAAATGGCAGTGGGTGATATATAGCGAGATAAAGGAATAGCCACCAGGCTCATTATCAAAGCCAGGAAAAATTTTCTTAATGAGGTACTCCATTTAACAGTCATGCGTAGCAGCCGATATCCTTTATCGTACATAGAGTGACTGTCTGAATATTATTGTTACTAATTATTCTAAGCAAGCGTGGGTGATAAAATACTGAGCCATACCCGCATTTTATATTATATCTGCTACTTTTTTACGCATGGAATAAATGCAAAAAACCCCCGCCTTTCGGCGAGGGTTTCATAATTTGGTGGAGCTAAGCGGGATCGAACCGCTGACCTCTTGCATGCCATGCAAGCGCTCTCCCAGCTGAGCTATAGCCCCACAGTGCGTTTACGTTCCAAACCTGATGGGAGCAGGATTTGGTGGAGCTAAGCGGGATCGAACCGCTGACCTCTTGCATGCCATGCAAGCGCTCTCCCAGCTGAGCTATAGCCCCAACGTAAAGCTGTCGTGTTGACGGGCGGCATAATATGAATTCCCTTGCGCAGTGTCAACGGCAAAATACGTTAATGGAAGTTAATCGCTGAAAAAGCAGACAAATGCGCAACATTACGCGCCAGGTCGCAAACAGGAGTTATCCGCGTCACGTTTTCCAGTAAAACGATGATATAACATGAACCTGTAATTCCCACACTGCGATTCAGGAAATAGCATGCTCAAGGAACGAATGACGCCGGAGGAGATTGCCCACCTTACGGGATATAGCCGACAAACCATCAACAAATGGGTGCGTAAAGAAGGCTGGACAACATCGCCACGTCCCGGCGTTCAGGGCGGTAAAGCCCGCCTGGTACACGTTAACGAGCAGGTCATGGCGTTCATTAATAGCGCCCAACGCGTTTGTGAGGCAACCGCCCCCTACGCGGCGAACGGCAACGATAATCCTTTCCATACGCTGCTGCTCACGCTGGGTGATGAAATGACCGAATCTGAACAGAAGCAGCTCACCACATTGCTGCTGCGTGAAGGAATCAGCGGTTTATTACAACGTTTAGGGATCCGTGGTTAAGCATTCGTCATGAAAAAATTGCCTGCAAAAATGTCCACTGAAGAGCTAGCCAACCGTCTGGGAATGACCCGACAGACAATCAATCACTGGATCCGCGAGCAAGGATGGCGTACCGAACCCATGCCGGGGATAAAAGGTGGCCGAGCGCGACTCATTTATATTACCCAGCAAGTTCTGGATTATCTGGCCAACATGCCTGCCCTGCGTGATGTATCCGCAGATAATCAGATGCAAGAGCCCGTGCGCAGCTACAGCGCTAAAGAGTCTGATGTGCTCTGGCGACAAATAACCGATGTGCTGCAAAATATGACGCCCGTCGAACAACAACGACTTCAGCTTTTGCTTTCCCGGGAAGGAATTAGTGGGTTCTTAACGCGACTCGGACTAAACCGCGACGACGAGGCGTAAAAAAAGCGGGTTTCCCCGCTTTTTTATTATTTATGCTGCAGGAGATTACTGCTGGCTTTCGCGCTCAGCGATAAAGCCCAGAGCTTTGTTAATGCGCTCGATGCTGCGGGATTTTCCGATAGCATGTACGGTAACGTCCAGCGCTGGCGACTGCCCTGCACCAGTGACTGCTACGCGCAGCGGCATACCGACTTTCCCCATACCCACTTCCAGTTCATCAGCGGTAGACTGAATGGCGTGATGAACGTTTTCAGCGGTCCATTCGGTGATAGCAGCAATTTTGTCACGCACCACTTCCAGCGGCTGACGCGCAACCGGACGAAGGTGTTTCTTCGCAGCGTCTGCATCAAACTCAGCGAAGTCTTCGTAGAAGTAGCGGCAGCTCTGCGCCATCTCTTTGAGCGTTTTGCAGCGCTCGCCCAGCAGTTTGATAAGCTCAGACAGCTGCGGCCCAACGCGAGTATCAATATTTTCCTGCTCAATGTGCCACTGCAAATGCGTCGCCACATACTCTGCTGGCAGAGTATTAATGTAGTGATGGTTCAACCACTGCAGTTTTTCGGTATTGAACGCACTGGCGGATTTACTTACGGCATTCAGCGCGAAGTATTTGATCATCTCTTCACGGGTGAAGATTTCCTGATCGCCATGGGACCAGCCCAAACGCACCAGGTAGTTCAGCAGCGCTTCCGGCAGATAACCGTCATCGCGATACTGCATTACGCTGACCGCACCGTGGCGTTTAGACAGTTTTTTACCGTCATCACCGTTGATCATCGACACGTGCGCGTAAACCGGCACCGGCGCATTCAGCGCTTTCAGGATGTTGATCTGACGCGGAGTGTTGTTGATATGGTCTTCACCACGAATGACGTGGGTGATTTCCATATCCCAGTCGTCAACAACGACGCAGAAGTTATAGGTCGGGGAACCATCGGTACGGCGGATGATCAGATCGTCCAGCTCCTGGTTGCTGAATTCGATTGGCCCACGGATCTGGTCATCAAAGATAACGGATCCTTCCTGCGGGTTAGCAAAACGCACAACGCACGGTTCATTATCAGCATGATGCTCGTGACCATGGCGGCAGCGGCCGTCATAACGTGGCTTTTCACCGTTCGCCATTTGCTCTTCGCGCAGTGCTTCCAGACGCTCTTTTGAGCAATAGCATTTGTAGGCGGTACCGGCTTCCAGCATTTCATCAATCACCGCGTTGTAGCGGTCGAAACGCTTGGTCTGATAGTACGGGCCTTCATCCCACTCCAGATTCAGCCAGTTCATCCCATCCATGATGGCTTCGATGGCTTCCGGCGTTGAGCGCTCGAGATCGGTGTCTTCAATACGCAGCACAAACTCACCGTCGTGGTTACGTGCAAAAAGCCAGGAATAAAGAGCAGTACGAGCACCGCCGACGTGCAGATAGCCGGTCGGGCTAGGCGCGAAGCGAGTTTTGATTTTCATGAAATGGCCTTACGTTTATAAAGATGCCGACAACCGGCAAATACTGGAAATAAAAGTGGGCAATATTCTATCACTCCCACTCGGTTGTTCCCACCGCCAGCGCATGCTTTACTGTTTTTGCTTAGAATTCATACATAATAGGACGTTTTGCGATCGCTTTGCTTAATTTTACGACGAACGAACAATTTCTTTAGAAAATGCGTTGACTCATTTTCAACTCTCCCTATAATGCGACTCCACACAGCGGGGGTGATTAGCTCAGCTGGGAGAGCACCTCCCTTACAAGGAGGGGGTCGGCGGTTCGATCCCGTCATCACCCACCAACTACTTTATGTAGTCTCCGCCGTGTAGCAAGAAATTGAGAAGTGGGTGATTAGCTCAGCTGGGAGAGCACCTCCCTTACAAGGAGGGGGTCGGCGGTTCGATCCCGTCATCACCCACCACTTTCTCGCCAGCTGGATTTCTTGCAAAAATGTGAAGTACCGAAGTGGGTGATTAGCTCAGCTGGGAGAGCACCTCCCTTACAAGGAGGGGGTCGGCGGTTCGATCCCGTCATCACCCACCACTTCGGGGCGTTAGCTCAGTTGGTAGAGCAGTTGACTTTTAATCAATTGGTCGCAGGTTCGAATCCTGCACGCCCCACCAATGTAAAAAGGCGCCCTAAAGGCGCCTTTTTGCTATGCGCAATATTTGACGATTCGAACCTGCCGCAGGTTTGGGTCGAACGCAGTGAGACAACGGAGCCGTTCACGGCGACGGCCCGAAGGGCGAGCGTAGCGAGTCATCCTGCACGCCCCACCAATGTAAAAAGGCGCCCTAAAGGCGCCTTTTTGCTATGCGCGATTCACCTTTTTACTTCCTCCTCAAGTCCTGCCTCATTCTGCCGATATTGCTTATATTTCCCTTTAGAAGGCGAACATCATGAGCACTATCAGCGCAACTGCTGTTGCGACGTTACAAAACTCCGGCAGTTCCAGCATATCAAGCAATAACGATGCGGCATCCCAGATGACGCGGATTACCCAGCAGATCGTTAAGCTGACCCAACAGTTGAAAGAAATTGCCGACGGCAGCGGCAGCGCGGAAGAGAAACAGAAACAAGCGGAGATGATTCAGGAGCAAATTGCCATGCTGGAAGCGCAGCTGGCACAACTTCAGAACCAGCAAGCGGAAAAAGCGCAGGAAAAGCAGGAGCAATCCGCTGCCGCTATCACTGGGGTTAATAACCCCAGCGACGCGCATAAAATTGACATCTATATCTGATACAACGGATCCTGCAAACGCGCATCCATCAGACACTGGCCCTGCTCACGGGCCACATCCCACAGCGCCTGTGCCGCCGTTGAAAGCGAACGTTTTTTACGCCGCGCCAGCATCAGTTGCCGTTCGACGCCCGGAGCCAGTCTTTTCACTACCAGCGGGCTTCCCTCCGGCAATGGCAAAGCCAATGCCGGAATAATGCTGATGCCAATTCCCGCCGTCACCATCGGAAACAGCGTCGCCGGGTGGCCAATCTCCTGCACAATATCGGCCTCAATATCATGCAAACGCAGCGCCGCATCAATCAGCATACGGCTTCCTGAAGCATAATCCTGTAACACCAGCTTTGCTCCCTGAAGCGCTTGCCAGCTCACGCTCGGTAAATTCGCAAAAGGATGGTCATTGCGACAGAGTAAAAAGAACGGCTCCGACAATACGGTTTCACATTGCAAATCGCTGACCGCGCCGGGGTCAATCACAATGCCAAAGTCGACATCACCCTGACGAATACTTTCCAGCACCCACTGCTGAGGACGGTCATGCAGCACAAAACGAATGTCCGGATAGCGTTGGTTGCTCTGGGCAATGCATTGGGGAATCAGATGCGCCGAGATAGTCTGGCTTGCCGCCACGCGCACCGTACCGCTTAACTGCTGCCCAGAGCGTCCTGCCTCGCGCAACGTACTGTGCAATTCATCAAGCTGGCGCTCAAGCCGCTGCGCTAGCTGCTGTCCGGCCTCCGTCAGCACCACCTCGCGGGTGGTACGATCCAGCAGGCGTACGCCGGTCTGGTTCTCCAGCTCCTTCACGCTGTGGCTCACCGCCGACTGGCTCAGGCCAATCATCTCCCCTGCCCGGCTAAAGCTTTTCGCCTGAGCCACCGTCACAAACACCTTTAACTGCCGTAGCGAATAATTCATCTGTTTTATTCATGAATGGATGCAATAAATCAATTTTATTTCTCAAAAATAAAAAAGCAAAATGTCTGCATCGATCTTCAGGAGTTTTTATGAAACTTTTCCGCATTCTGGATCCCTTTACGCTGACCCTTATCGCCGTCGTCCTGCTCGCCACCTTCTTCCCGGCGCGCGGCGACTTTGTCCCTTTCTTTGAAAACCTGACCACTGCCGCCATCGCGCTGCTGTTCTTTATGCACGGCGCCAAGCTGTCGCGTGAGTCAATCATCGCCGGCGGCAGCCACTGGCGGCTGCATCTGTGGGTGATGTGCAGCACTTTTGTGGTTTTCCCGGTACTGGGCGTATTGTTTGCCTGGTGGGCACCGATTAACGTCGATCCGCAGCTCTACGCGGGTTTCCTGTATCTGTGTATTCTGCCCGCCACCGTACAGTCGGCCATTGCCTTTACCTCACTGGCCGGTGGCAACGTTGCCGCGGCAGTATGTTCGGCATCTGCCTCCAGCCTGCTGGGGATTTTCCTCTCTCCGCTGCTGGTGGGCCTTGTGATGAACGTCCACGGCGCAGGTGGCAGCCTTGAGCAGGTGGGCAAAATTATGCTGCAACTGCTGCTGCCGTTTGTACTCGGCCACCTGTCCCGTCCATGGACGGCGGCGTTCGTGACCAAACATAAGAAATGGATTGCTAAAACCGACCAGACGTCAATTCTGCTGGTGGTTTACTCAGCCTTTAGTGAGGCGGTAGTGAACGGTATCTGGCATAAAGTCGGCGTCGGTTCACTGCTGTTTATCGTGGTGGTCAGTATCGTACTACTGGCGCTGGTCATTCTGATCAACACCGTGGTGGCACGCCGACTGGGCTTCGATAAAGCGGATGAGATTACGATTGTCTTCTGCGGGTCGAAAAAGAGTCTGGCCAACGGTATTCCGATGGCCAATATTCTCTTCCCGACGTCAGTATTGGGGATGATGGTGCTGCCGCTGATGATCTTCCACCAGATCCAGCTGATGACCTGTGCAGTGCTGGCGAGGCGTTACAAAGCCCAGACAGAGAAACTGCAGGCCAAAGAACAGGCCCGCGTCGGAAGCTAACGCTTCAGGGGCTGCACCAGCTGGCTCAGCCCTTCTGTTTTAATCAGTAGCGTTAGCTGCATTAGCTCGCCAAGATGCCCGGCAGGAAACTCATCCTTCCGGGCAAACCACAGCAGATACTCCTCAGGCACATCAATCAAACGCCGCCCCTTATATTTGCCAAACGGCATTTCGGTATTGGCTATCTCAATGAGCTGTTCTTTATCCACTTTAGACTCCTAACAGCCGCAGCATTTCAGCCTCATCAATCACTTCAATGCCCAGTTCCTGTGCCTTCGCAAGCTTAGAGCCTGCCGCTTCGCCGGCAATGACCAGATCCGTTTTCTTCGACACGCTTCCAGCAACCTTTGCCCCCAGCTCAACCAAACGTGCTTTGGCATCATCACGGGACATCTGGCTCAGACTACCGGTCAGAACCACGGTTTTTCCCGCAAACGGACTGTCAATTTCGTCAGCATTGATAACCACCGGCGCAGGCCAGTTCACGCCTTCTTTAAGCAGCTGCTGGATAACCTCGCGGTTGCTCTCTTCAGCAAAGAAGTTAAACACGTGATTGGCCACTACCACGCCGACATCGGGCACTTTTTGCAGCTCATCAACCGTCGCTGCTTCCAGCGCCTCCAGCGTACCGAAGAAAGCCGCCAGCCCAGCGGCCGTCGCTTCGCCAACTTCACGAATGCCCAGCGCATAGAGGAAGCGGGCAAAAGTAGTCTGTTTGGCTTTTTCCAGCGCGCTGACCACATTCTGCGCCGACTTAGGCCCCATGCGGTCAAGCCCGGTGAGTTTGCCAGCGGTCAGGGTAAAGAGATCGGCTGGCGTATGGACGTACTCTTTTTCCACCAACTGATCGATAATTTTGTCGCCCATGCCGTCAACATCAAGCGCACGGCGGGAGACAAAGTGTTTGAGCGCTTCTTTACGCTGCGCACCGCAAATCAAGCCGCCGGTACAGCGCGCGACGGCTTCACCTTCAACGCGTTCAACATCGGAGTTACACACCGGGCAACGGGTCGGGAAGACCACTTCCTGGGTGTTATCCGGACGCTCTGAGAGCACCACGTTCACCACCTGCGGGATAACGTCACCGGCACGGCGAATTACCACTTTATCGCCAATACGCAGCCCCAGACGTTCAATTTCATCGGCGTTATGCAGCGTGGCGTTACTGACCAGTACACCCGCAACCTGAACCGGTTCAAGACGCGCCACCGGCGTAATCGCGCCGGTACGGCCAACCTGAAACTCCACGTCGCGGACAAAGGTCATCTGCTCTTGAGCCGGGAACTTGAACGCTACCGCCCAGCGCGGCGCACGCGCCACAAAGCCGAGCTGTTCTTGTAATTCCAGCGAGTTAACCTTAATCACCACACCATCGATATCAAAGCCCAGCGTCGGTCGGTCTTCTTCAACCTTGTGGTAGTAAGCAAGTACTTCCTCCGGCGAATCACACAGCTTCACGCGATCGCTGACCGGCAGACCCCACTCCTTAAACTGCTGCAAACGCCCAAGGTGGGTGTCCGGCAGTTCACCGCCTTCCAGCACACCCCAACCATAGCAGAAGAAAGTGAGCGGTCGCTTCGCGGTAATGCGAGGGTCAAGCTGACGCAGTGAACCGGCGGCGGCGTTACGCGGGTTAGCAAACACTTTGTTGCCGGTGCGCCGCGCTTCTTCGTTGATTTTTTCAAAACCAGGCTGCGGCATAAACACTTCGCCGCGTACTTCCAGGCGAGCCGGAATATTGTCGCCACGCAGCTTGAGTGGAATGGCGCGGATAGTACGCACGTTGGAGGTGATATCCTCGCCGGTAGTGCCATCACCGCGCGTTGCCGCACTCACCAGCACGCCGTTTTCATACAGAATACTGACCGCCAGACCGTCTAGCTTGAGTTCACAGCACCAGGTCAGTTTATCCGTGCTTTTCAGGCGATCCTGAACGCGTTTGTTAAAAGCGAGAAAGCTTTCTTCATCAAACACGTTGTCCAGAGACAGCATCGGGACTTCGTGGCGAATCTGACTGAACGCCGCCAGCGGCTCGGCACCAACGCGTTGGGTTGGCGAGTCAGAAGTGATGAGCTCCGGATGCTGGGCTTCCAGCTCGCGCAGCTCGCGCATCAGGCGGTCATACTCCGCATCCGGCAGTTCTGGCGTATCTAAGACATGATAAAGGTATTCATGATGGCGAAGCGTCGCTCGCAGTTCAGTCAGTTGTTGTTCTATCGGTTGCATAACACACCATCAATGATAAAAAACCCCCGACAGGCGGGGGTTCAGGAAAGATTGGAAAAGCGCGGGCCTATCAGGCATTAGCGTCGATAACGTCGCGGATACGATCCTGATACTCACGCATTTTTTGCGGGGTCATCATGCGACGCTGATCGTCCAACACCACACCACCCACTTCGTCGGCAATAAACTGTGCCGACTGGAGCATCAATTTGAAGTTTTGCAGCTCATCGCCGTAGGCAGGCACCTGCATGAAGATGGTCACGCCTGGCGTTTGCATCTCGCTCATATTTTCCGGGTCGAATGTTCCCGGCTTCAACATGTTGGCAAGGCTAAACAGCGCTGGACCACTACCGTCAGGGCTGAGATGGCGATGGAAAATATTCATGTCGCCAAATTTGAACCCTGCCTGTTGAATGCTGTTCAGCAGCACTTCGCCATTAATAGACGAGCCCTGATGCGCGGAGACGTTCATGACGATAACCGTCTCTTTACGCTCTTTCACCGGCGGTGCTGGCTCTGGCGCTGGCGGTTCAACCGGCGCAGGTTGCGGCGCAGTCTGTACCACCGGCGCTTCTACCGACTGAGCAGGCTGTGGAGCTGCGGGCTGCGGAGCCACTGGCGCGTGCTGCACGGGCTGCTGCGGTTCAACCACCGGCGGACGTACCGGCTGCGGAGGCGGAACTGGCGCATGCTGTACCGGCTGATACGGCTGTTGCACAGGCGGCTGCTGTACCGGCTCCTGCGGACGTGCAGGCTGAGGCGCCTGACGCTCGTAAGGCGGCTGGTACTGGTGTTGAGGCGGACGAGGCGCGTCATGCTCCCCAGCAACCCCAGGGGCGTGATTGACCTTGTGGACACGAACTTCACCCACGCCTTCAACATTGTCATCAAAGTCTTCTTCCGGCTCATCGTCGGCATCACGAGACTTCATACGTTTTATTGGACGATCGCGAAACATCGAAGAACGTTCTTTACGGCTCGTCCAGAAACCATGAACCAGTAAAGCGAGTATGGCGATCGCGCCAACAATGATTAATATCAGACGCAAATCCTGCATCATTATATTCTCTGTTGTTCTAACACCTTGCCACCACGGCAAACATTTACTCACTAAGAGTATTTGCCCATCACGTCAAGTGCAAGTGTACTTGAGACATTCACTGCATAAAGATGGACTAAATCGTGCTTTTTGCTGGTTTTTCGAACATTTCCTAACTGGTCATTGTCCAACAACCCGATAATATATAGTCGTCTTTTTAATGCAGTCAGACAAAGGAGCACCACCTGACCATGGTTTCATCGTCCACCCCTGCCGCACGCAGCGGCGTCTACTATTTCTCTCAGGGCTGGAAATTGATCGGCTTGCCGGGCATCCGCCGTTTCGTCATTTTACCGCTGTTAGTCAACATTGTCCTGATGGGTGGCGCCTTCTGGTGGCTGTTCAGTAAGCTCGGAAGCTGGATCCCCTCATTGATGAGCCGCATCCCCGACTGGTTACAGTGGCTGAGCTACCTGCTGTGGCCGGTTATCGTTCTTTCCATCTTACTGGTCTTCGGTTATTTCTTTTCTACTATCGCCAACTGGATTGCCGCACCGTTCAACGGACTGTTGGCCGAACAGCTTGAAGCGCGTTTAACCGGCGCGACGCCGCCCGATACCGGCGTTGTTGGCATCATGAAAGATCTGCCGCGCATCATGAAGCGCGAATGGCAAAAACTTGCCTGGTATCTGCCGCGCGCCGTCGTTTTACTGCTGCTGTACTTTATTCCCGGTATTGGTCAGACGGTTGCGCCGGTGCTGTGGTTCCTGTTCAGCGCCTGGATGCTGGCGATTCAGTACTGTGACTATCCGTTCGATAACCATAAGGTGTCGTTCAAAACCATGCGTGAAGCGCTGCGCACTCGTAAAGTCACCAATATGCAGTTTGGCGCACTCGCCAGCCTGTTCACGCTGATCCCGGTACTCAACCTGGTGATTATTCCCGTCGCTATCTGCGGCGCGACCGCCATGTGGGTTGACTGCTATCGCGATAAACACGCGATGTGGAAGTAATCTGACTACGAGATAACCAGCGCAACACCAGCATACATGCCCCATTCTAAATGGATGGGGCTTATGCCTTGCCTTATTCCATCCCGCTTACCATTATTTCCCTTCAGTATATAGATATGCGAAATCCTTACTTCCGCAGAATCTTTAAGCAGGTATGCTGGTCCAGTACCCCAAATTTCATACAGTTAAGGACAGGCCATGAGTAAGATTTTTGAAGATAACTCCCTGACTATCGGTCATACGCCGCTGGTACGACTGAACCGCATCGGTAACGGGCGCATCCTGGCGAAGGTTGAATCACGTAACCCAAGCTTCAGCGTCAAATGCCGTATCGGTGCCAATATGATTTGGGATGCCGAAAAACGTGGCGTACTGAAAGCAGGCGTTGAACTGGTTGAGCCAACCAGCGGTAACACCGGTATCGCCCTGGCCTACGTTGCCGCCGCTCGCGGTTACAAACTGACGCTGACCATGCCGGAAACCATGAGCATCGAACGCCGCAAGTTGCTGAAAGCACTGGGCGCGAACCTGGTTCTGACCGAAGGCGCGAAAGGCATGAAAGGTGCCATTCAGAAAGCGGAAGAGATTGTCGCCAGCAATCCAGAAAAATTCCTGTTGCTGCAGCAGTTCAGCAACCCGGCTAACCCGGAAATTCACGAAAAAACTACCGGTCCAGAAATCTGGGAAGATACCGACGGTCAGGTTGACGTATTTATTGCCGGCGTGGGCACCGGCGGTACATTGACCGGCGTCACCCGCTATATTAAAGGCACAAAAGGCAAAACGGATCTGATTTCCGTCGCCGTTGAGCCAACCGACTCACCGGTTATCGCCCAGGCGCTGGCAGGTGAAGAAATCAAACCAGGCCCGCATAAGATCCAGGGGATCGGTGCTGGTTTCATTCCAGGCAACCTCGATCTGAAGCTGATTGATAAAGTTGTCGCCATCACCAACGAAGAAGCCATCTCCACGGCGCGTCGCCTGATGGAAGAAGAAGGTATTCTGGCCGGTATCTCTTCCGGTGCGGCGGTTGCTGCAGCGCTGAAATTGCAGGAAGATGAAACCTTTACCAATAAGAATATTGTGGTTATCCTACCGTCCTCGGGTGAGCGCTATTTGAGCACGGCATTGTTCGCAGATCTCTTCACAGAGAAAGAACTGCAACAGTAATGCCAGTACGTTAAAATCGTGTAAAAAAGCACCCTTTCGGGTGCTTTTTTGTGGCGCACATCAAACTTTTACCCCCCCTGGCATTGATTCACCCCCGCAGGTCTGGTATTTAACCATCATATTTATTTTGAGCCGCGAAATTATTCGACGCAGGTTTTCATTTGCTGAATCGATTTTATGATTTGGTTCAAATCCTGCTTTCACGGCATAATGTTTAATGATAAGCGAAACGTCAAAGGCCAGAAGCGTCTGCGTCGGAAGTTTGTCTCCGATGGTAGTGCTGATTAGTGGGCGTCGCTTGATTGAGTAATACAGGCTAAAGTGTGGCCACCAGGCTAGACTTTAGTTCCACAACACTAAACCTATAAGTTGGGGAAATATAATGTTCCAGCAAGAAGTTACCATTACCGCTCCGAACGGTCTGCATACCCGCCCTGCTGCTCAGTTTGTTAAAGAAGCTAAAGGCTTCACTTCAGAGATCACTGTGACTTCCAACGGCAAAAGCGCTAGCGCGAAAAGCCTGTTCAAACTGCAAACTCTGGGCCTGACTCAGGGTACCGTTGTCACCCTGTCCGCTGAAGGTGAAGACGAGCAGAAAGCAGTTGAACATCTGGTTAAACTGATGGCTGAACTCGAGTAAGTTCAACGAGTTCTTTTAAATATCAGTCACAAGTAAGGTAGGGTTATGATTTCAGGCATTTTAGCATCCCCGGGTATCGCTTTTGGCAACGCATTGCTGCTGAAAGAAGATGAGATTGTCATCGACCGGAAGAAAATTTCTGCCGATAACGTTGAGCAGGAAGTTGAGCGTTTTCTTAGCGGCCGTTCTAAAGCGTCCGCACAGCTGGAAGCTATCAAGACCAAAGCTGGCGAAACTTTCGGTGAAGAAAAAGAAGCCATCTTCGAAGGGCATATCATGCTGCTGGAAGATGAGGAGCTGGAGCAGGAAATCATAGCCCTGATTAAAGATAAGCACATGACGGCTGACGCAGCTGCGCATGAAATTATCGAAGGTCAGGCGACTGCCCTGGAAGAACTGGATGATGAATACCTGAAAGAACGTGCGGCCGACGTGCGTGATATCGGTAAGCGCCTGCTGCGCAACATCCTGGGTCTGGCAATCATCGACCTTAGCGCTATTCAGGATGAAGTTATCCTGGTTGCCGCTGACCTGACGCCGTCTGAGACTGCACAGCTGAACCTGAAGAAGGTGCTGGGCTTTATCACTGACGTTGGTGGCCGTACCTCCCACACCTCTATTATGGCGCGCTCCCTTGAGCTGCCAGCAATCGTGGGCACCGGTAGCGTCACCTCTCAGGTGAAAAATGGCGACTATCTGATTCTGGATGCGGTAAACAATCTGGTTTACGTCAATCCAACTAACGAACAAATCGAAGAGCTGCGTGCTGTACAAGAGCAGGTTGCTTCCGAGAAAGCCGAACTGGCGAAACTGAAAGATCTGCCGGCTATCACCCTTGATGGTCACCAGGTTGAAGTTTGCGCGAACATCGGTACCGTACGTGATATCGACGGTGCTGAGCGTAACGGTGCGGAAGGCGTTGGCTTGTACCGTACTGAATTCCTGTTCATGGACCGTGATGCGCTGCCAACTGAAGAAGAACAGTTTGCTGCGTATAAAGCCGTTGCTGAAGCCTGTGGCTCGCAAGCGGTTATCGTCCGTACCATGGACATCGGTGGTGATAAAGAGCTGCCGTACATGAACTTCCCGAAAGAAGACAACCCGTTCCTGGGCTGGCGCGCCGTGCGTATCGCAATGGATCGTAAAGAGATCCTGCGTGATCAGGTTCGCGCTATTCTGCGTGCATCCGCCTTCGGTAAACTGCGCATCATGTTCCCGATGATCATCTCCGTTGAAGAAGTGCGTGCACTGAAGAAAGAGATTGAGATCTACAAACAGGAACTGCGTGACGAAGGTAAAGCCTTTGACGAAACCATTGAGATTGGCGTGATGGTGGAAACACCAGCTGCGGCAACTATTGCACGTCACCTGGCCAAAGAAGTTGATTTCTTTAGTATCGGTACCAATGATTTAACGCAGTATACTCTGGCAGTTGACCGTGGTAATGATATGATCTCGCATCTTTACCAACCAATGTCACCATCCGTTCTGACGCTGATTAAGCAGGTTATTGATGCTTCTCATGCTGAAGGCAAATGGACTGGCATGTGTGGTGAGCTTGCAGGCGACGAACGTGCTACACTTCTGTTGCTGGGGATGGGTCTGGACGAATTCTCTATGAGTTCCATTTCTATCCCGCGCATTAAGAAGATTATCCGTAACACGAACTTCGAAGATGCGAAGGTATTAGCAGAGCAAGCTCTTGCTCAACCGACAACGGACGAGTTAATGGCGCTGGTTAACAAGTTCATTGAAGAAAAAACAATCTGCTAATCCACGAGATGCGGCCCAAATTACTGCTTAGGAGAAGATCATGGGTTTGTTCGATAAACTGAAATCTCTGGTTTCTGATGACAAAAAAGACACAGGAACAATTGAGATTATTGCACCGCTCTCTGGCGAGATCGTCAACATCGAAGACGTGCCGGATGTAGTGTTTGCTGAGAAAATCGTTGGTGATGGCATTGCTATCAAACCGACTGGCAACAAAATGGTTGCGCCGGTTGACGGCACCATCGGTAAAATTTTTGAAACCAACCACGCTTTCTCTATCGAATCCGATAGCGGCATCGAGCTGTTCGTTCACTTCGGTATCGATACCGTTGAACTGAAAGGCGAAGGTTTTAAACGTATCGCGGAAGAAGGCCAGCGCGTTAAAGTTGGCGACACCGTAATCGAGTTCGATCTGGCTCTGCTGGAAGAGAAAGCCAAGTCTACCCTGACTCCGGTTGTTATCTCCAACATGGATGAGATCAAAGAACTGATCAAGCTGTCCGGCAGCGTAACCGTGGGTGAAACCCCGGTTATCCGCATCAAGAAGTAATTCTTGCTGCAAAGAAAGATGGCGCCAATTGGCGCCATTTTTTTTGGCTGACTTATAGCGCCGAAGTTACTGGGCGAAAACACGGCTCACGCATCAGGATTTTCATCCCCTCCGGGCCGCTTTCCAGCATTCTCCGTTCGCTATCGGATACCTGCAGCTCACACTGATAGCCGCCGGTGACACCAAAAATGGCCCGCGCCACGCAGGCATCTTCCAGCGCATCCTGACCGCTGGTATCAAAATGGCCAACCAGACGCCCGTTGTGACGGACAACCAGACGATAACTCTTCATCGCACCTCCCCTGCCGGTGGCAGTATTAACTCATCGCAGCCGCACTTCTGCGTCCAGCTCATGACTTCAAGGACGCGTTCTGCCGCATCACGCGCGGCGTCTGCCAGCGTTTTTTTCTGCACAATTCCGCTAATTAACTCGGCGCAGAACAGATCGCCAGTACCTTTAAGATCGGTTTCCAGACGGGGATGCTCAATCACATCTACCGAATCAGAAGTCACGACAGCCACCGTAATATTGTCTGCATTACGGGCCGGCGCGCTGGTGATAATCACCCATTTCAACGTTTCGGTGAGCAGCGATTGCGCCGCCGTAACCGCTTCATCCAACGTCCGGCAAGGTTTACCGCTCAACATCTCCAGCTCAAAGACGTTAGGCGTCAGCCCCTGCGCGAGCGGCAGCAGATGGGTACGATAGGCCTGCGGAATTTCGGCCTGTACGTAAATACCGCTATCCACATCACCAATCACCGGATCGACCAGAATCGGGATCTGCGGGTGCGACAGCTGGACCGTTTTAAGCCATTCGGCGAGTAGAGCAATCTGCTCCGCACTCCCCATATAACCCGTGGTGACCGCTTTCAGCTCGCGCAACGCGTCGCGTTCATTGAGCGCCCGCAGATAACCACCAAACCACTCGCCGGGAATAATGCCGCCATAATAGGTCTCATAGTGCGGCGTATTGCTAAACAACACCGTGGGCACTGCTGTCACCCGCAGGCCGTGCGCCTTAATCGCCGGGACGGCAATACTATTGCCGACGCTGCCGTAAACCACCAGCGACTGCACGGCAACGATATCCGTTTGCTGCGCCCGGTGCTTGTCGTTAAAGAGCACCGACTGTATTTCACTCTCCTGCCCCATCACCTTCTCCTCTGACTCTGGACAGCGGGCTCGCGCCTCACTATTATCGTCATATGCTAAAATTCATTTTGTCATAGGTCAATAATGATCGACGGAAAAAGCGCCAACGAAATCTTTGACAGTATTCGTCAGCATATCACCAGCGGTAAATTGGCCAGGGGTGAAACGCTGCCGCCGGTCCGTGAACTGGCGGCGCAACTTGACGTCAACCGTAATACCGTGGCTTCGGCCTACAAACGGCTGGTCACCTCCGGGCTGGCGCTGAGCCTTGGGCGTAACGGTACGGTGGTCAAAGAGACGCTGCAGCCGGTCGCGCTGGAAGGAGGCTGTCCGCACACGCCGCTGACCGATCTCTCCAGCGGCAACCCAGCACCTGACAGACTGCCGGACCTCAATCGCTATTTGTCGCATATTAGCCGCACGCCGCGTCTGTACGGCGATGCGCCGGTCACTCCTCAGCTTCAGCGCTGGGCTAATGCGTGGATGCAAGAAGCGATGCCAGCGCCAGGTGAAATCGACTTGAGCAGCGGCGCCATCGACGCCATTGAGCGTCTTC
Source organism: Kluyvera huaxiensis (assembly GCF_040149365.1). Classification (NCBI taxonomy): domain Bacteria; kingdom Pseudomonadati; phylum Pseudomonadota; class Gammaproteobacteria; order Enterobacterales; family Enterobacteriaceae; genus Kluyvera; species Kluyvera huaxiensis. Next base: position 157,416 of record NZ_JBEFLV010000002.1, on the reverse strand, counting down.
TGTGCGCTCACCTGTTGCCAGGCGACAGCGTGGCGGTGGAAGACCCCTGCTTCTTAAGCAGTATCAGCATGCTGCGCTACAGTGGGTTTACCGCCAGCCCGGTCGGTATGGATAGCGAGGGAATGTTGCCGGAAATGCTGGAGCTCGCGCTCAGCAAAGGCGCGCGCGCGGTTATCCTGACGCCACGCGCCCATAATCCGACTGGGTACAGTCTGAGCAAGGCCCGTGCCGCCGCATTACAGAAAATCCTCAGTCGCTACCCGCAGGTTCTGGTGATCATCGATGACCACTTTGCCCTGCTATCATCCGCCACCTGGTATCCGGTGATATCAGCCCAGACGCTGCATTGGGCGGTAGTGCGTTCAATGTCCAAAACGTTGGGCCCAGACCTGCGGCTGGCGTTTGTTGCCAGCGATACGTCGACGTCAGCAAAACTGCGCCTGCGTCTTAACTCAGGCAGTCAGTGGGTGAGCCATTTACTGCAGGATTTGGCCTATGCCTGCTTAACCGACGACGATTATCAGCACACACTTGCGCAAACCCGGCAGTTCTACGCCAGCCAGCAGCACAGCCTCACCCAGGCATTGCGCACGCAAGGCATCGACAACGTCATCCCCGGCGATGGCCTGAACCTTTGGCTTCCGCTGGCAACAGCCAGTCAGGCCACCGCATTCGCCCTCGCTAAATCCGGCTGGTTGGTGCGCGAAGGCGAAGCATTCGGCGTTAACGCGGCGGCACATGGTTTACGCATCACGCTTGCAACGCTCGACGATAGCGACATTACCCGGTTGGCCGCTGATATTCAGCGGGCGCTTAAGCCATAACAGGAGAACCTGCGTGCGAGTCCATTTTGTTATTCATGAATCATTCGAGTCAGCGGGAACTTACCAGCCGTGGGCGCAAGCACGTGGCCACCAGGTCACCTGGAGCCGCGTCTACGATAGTGAGCCAGTTCCCGCTAACGCCGACGGCTTTGATATGCTGGTGGTCTTTGGCGGCCCACAATCGCCGCACACAACCCTTGCCGAGTGCCCCTACTTCGACTCAAAAGCGGAGCAACGGCTGATTAACCAGGCGATTGACGCAGGCCGTATTGTGGTCGGTATTTGTCTCGGTTCGCAGCTGATTGGTGAAGCGCTGGGCGCGGAAGTATGTCAAAGCCCGAACAAGGAGATTGGCCACTACCCGATAACGCTGACGGAAGCCGGCACACAGCATCCGCTGCTCAGCGATTTTGGTTCATCGTTAACCGTTGGCCACTGGCATAACGATATGCCGGGACTGACCGCCGAAACGGTAATCCTTGCAAAGAGCGCAGGTTGCCCGCGCCAGATTGTGCAATTCAGCGACAAAGTATTCGGTTTTCAGTGCCATATGGAATTCACCGCAGAGGCGGTGGAAGGGCTTATCCAGCACTCTGAACAAGAACTGGCGGAGGCGAAAGGCAAACCGTTTATTCGTTCTGTCGAAGAAATGCGCGGCCATGACTACCGCGAAATGAACCAAAAACTGTGGTCGTTTCTCGATAAACTGACCGAATCCCGCTAACCCACAGCGTCAGGAGTGCAGATGTCAGAATCATCGTTAAAAGCCGTTATCGAAGCCTGCGACCGCGCCATCTCGCAGGAAGATTACGCCACGCTAATGGAGTACTACGCCGAAGACGCCACCCTGGTGGTAAAACCGGGGATGGTTGTCAGCGGCAAAGAGAATATCCGCAAAGCCTTTATCGCCATCGCCGACTTCTTTCAGCATCGGTTAGTGGTGACTCAGGGGCGAATGGAGATTATTGAAGGCGGCGATAACGCGCTGGTGATTATGGAAACCCATCTGGACATTCCGCTGGCCGAAGGCGGCACTACGCAGGTCACGCGCCGCGCGACCTATGTGTTTCGCCAACAATCCGGGCGCTGGCTGTGTACCGTAGATAACTCCTACGGCACCGACCTGCTGGATAGCCCGGAAGTTTAAATCCCCGCGCCCTGGCTGAAATGTTCTTCGCCAAAAACGCCGGTTGAGAGGTAGCGATCGCCGCGATCGCAAATGATCGCTACCACTACTGATCCTGGATTTTGCTCGGCAATCCGTCGTGCCCCGGCCACGGCTCCGCCGGAACTCACGCCGCAAAAAATACCTTCCCGAACGGCCAGCGCACGCATGGTGTTTTCCGCATCGTTCTGGTGAATATCCAGCACCTGATCAACCAGTTGAGCATTAAAAATCCCCGGCATATATTCCGCCGGCCAGCGGCGAATACCGGGAATGCTGCTGCCCTCTTCCGGCTGTAGGCCAACGATAGTGACCGCTTTTTCCTGCTCACGCAGAAAACGCGATACGCCGGTAATCGTGCCGGTGGTACCCATGCTGGACACAAAATGAGTAATACGACCGCCCGTTTGCTGCCAGATTTCCGGGCCGGTGGTGGTGTAATGCGCGTACGGATTGTCCGGGTTGTTGAATTGATCCAGCAGCGTACCTTCGCCGCGCTGAGCCATCTCCAGCGCTAAATCACGCGCCCCTTCCATACCCTGTTCTTTACTCACCAGAATCAGGTCGGCACCGTAAGCACGCATCGCGGCGCGACGCTCCTGGCTCATATTATCCGGCATCAGCAATTTCATCCGATAACCTTTAAGCGCGGCAATCATCGCCAGCGCGATACCGGTGTTGCCGCTGGTTGCCTCGATAAGCACGTCGCCCGGCTTAATCTCACCGCGCTTTTCAGCTTCGACAATCATCGACAGCGCAGCGCGGTCTTTCACCGACCCCGCCGGGTTATTGCCTTCGAGTTTGACCCAGATTTCGCTGCCGTTGTTTGGCCCCAGACGTTGTAATTTCACCAGCGGCGTATTGCCGATGGTTTGTTCTAATGTGTTCACGTTTTTTGCTCGAAAAAAAGCCGGGTAGCGCAATGCTTACCCGGCGATAAACATAAGAATTAAGCTATCAGGCTGTTTCGGCCAGAGCAAGCGTCTCATGGGATTCGATACGCTCATTGCCGTGGTACAGGCGCGCGTTTTGCAAGCCAACAAACAGGCGATCGCCGCGCAGCGGCGTATCGTCGCCGCGCATCACCACCGTCAATGGGTCTTTGTACCACCCGAGGGGCTGCACAACTAATTGGGTGTAGTGGCCTTTCGGGCTCGCTTCTAAAACCTGTACCGGCAGCGGAGAATCGAGGCTAGTACGGCGGCTAACGTCCACTTCCCACGGACGCAGGAACAGATCCACTGGCCCCTGATAAGACGGCGTATAGCCCAGCGGCCAGCGGTGCGCGCCAACGTGGAACTGCCCGCCGCGAATGGTGCCCTGCAGGCGGTTAACTTCGCCCATGAACTCCAGTACAAAGCGCGTTGCGGGTTCACGCCACACCTGCTCTGGTTCATCGGCCTGTTCGATATGCCCTTGGCTCATCACCACCACGCGGTTGGCCACTTCCATCGCCTCTTCCTGATCGTGGGTCACGAAGACGCTGGTGAATTTCAGCTCTTCATGCAGCTGGCGCAGCCAACGTCTGAGCTCTTTACGCACCTGTGCATCCAGCGCGCCGAAGGGTTCATCGAGCAGCAGGATCTGCGGCTCTACCGCCAACGCACGGGCTAACGCCACGCGCTGTTTCTGTCCACCAGAAAGTTGCGCCGGATAGCGCTCGGCCAGATGGGCCAGCTGCACCATCTCCAGCAGTTTGGTGACTTTAGCTTTAATGGTCGCCGCGTTTGGACGCTCGCGACGCGGTAGCACGGTCAGACCAAAGGCGATGTTGTCGAATACCGTCATATGACGGAACAGCGCATAGTGCTGGAACACGAAGCCAACCTTACGGTCACGCGCATGCAGACGACTGACATCAGTGCCCTGGAAACGAATACTTCCGCTGGTCTGGTGCTCCAGCCCGGCGATAATTCGCAGCAGCGTAGTTTTGCCTGAGCCGGACGGCCCGAGCAGCGCCACCATCTGGCCGGAAGGGATATCCAGAGAGATATCATTCAGCACCTGGGTGCGACCAAAAGACTTCTTAATATTGGCAATCTCAATGCTCATGATTTCCCTCCTGTTGCGCGCGTTTTTCCTGATTATGCAAACGCCACTGCAACGCACTCTTTAAAAATAAGGTCAGAATCGCCATCAACGTCAGCAACGCCGCCGCGGTAAAGGAGCCGACGGTGTTGTAATCCTGTTCCAGCAGTTCAATCTGTAATGGTAACGATAAGGTCTCGCCGCGAATCGAGCCGGAAACCACCGAAACCGCACCAAACTCACCAATCGCACGGGCGTTGGTCAGTACCACGCCGTACAGCAGCGCCCAGCGAATGTTCGGCAGGGTTACGCGTTTAAACATCTGCCAACCGGATGCACCGAGCAAAATAGCCGCTTCATCTTCCTGACTGCCCTGACTTAGCATCACCGGCACCAGCTCGCGGACCACAAACGGACAGGTGACGAAGATAGTGACCAGCACCATACCCGGCCAGGCAAACATAATTTGCAGGTTATTGGCTTCCAGCCAGCCGCCCAGCGGGCCGTTAGAGCCGTAAAACAGCAGATAAACCAGGCCCGCGACCACCGGAGAAACGGCAAACGGGATATCCAGCAGCGTTAATAGCAGCTGGCGACCCGGGAAGTTAAAGCGCGTCACCAGCCAGGCCAGCAGCACGCCGAACACCAGGTTCACCGGCACCGTAATCAGCGCAATCATCACCGTCAGCCAGATGGCGTGCAGCATGTCCGGGTCGGCCAGGTTTTGCAGTACCGGCATCAGCCCTTTGCTGAACGCCTGGACGAAGATATAAATCATCGGCACCAGCAGGATAAAGGCCGAAACCAACATCCCGGTACCAATCAGAAACCATTTTCCCCAGTTAAAACGGGGTGCGTCATAACGCTTCAATTGAGTCACTTCCGCCATTAATGACCTACCACACGCCGACCAAAGCGACTTTGCAAGGTATTGATAGAGAACAGCAGCAGCAGAGATGCCGCGAGGATCACCGACGCAATTGCGCTCGCCGCCGGATAATCAAACTCCTGCAACCGGACAAAAATCATCAGCGAAGTCACTTCCGTTTTCCACGCAATGTTACCGGCGATGAAGATAACCGCGCCAAATTCACCGAGGCTGCGGGTAAACGACAGCGCCACTCCGGCCAACAGCGCCGGAGAAAGCTCAGGCAGGACCACTTTGCGGAAGCTCTGCAAGCGGGTCGCGCCCAGCGTTTCCGCCGCTTCTTCATACTCCGGGCCTAACTCTTCCAGCACCGGCTGTACGGTACGCACAACGAATGGAATACTGGTGAATGCCATTGCAACGGCAATGCCAAGCCAGGTGTAAGTCACTTTAATATCAAACTTCGCCAGCCACTCGCCGTAAAAACCGTTCACCGAGAACAGCGACGCTAGCGTCAGGCCAGCAACCGCCGTCGGCAGCGCAAATGGCAAATCCATCAGCGCATCCAGCAACGTACGGCCGGGGAAACGATAGCGGGTTAAAATCCACGCCATCAGCAGGCCGAAAACGCCATTAAAAATAGAAGCTACAAACGCCGACAGCAGCGTCACCTTATAGGCAGCAACCACCTGCGGGTTGGTAACGACTTCCCAATACTGCGACCAGCTCATTTCAGATAACTGCATCACCAATGCGCTAAGCGGCAATAGCAGAATCAAGCAAACAAACAGCAGACTGGTGCCGAGGCTCAGGGTAAAGCCCGGCAGCACGCGTCTGGAAGAAACTGCAAACATTACTTACGCCCCGCCGCTAACAGCTTGTCTAACTCGCCACCGCTGGCGAAATGGGTTTTCATCACTTCAGGCCAGGAACCGAACTTATCTTCCACGCGGAACAGATCGGTCTGCGGGAATTTATCCTTCAGCTTGTCCATCACCTGCGGGTTGTTCACGCGGTAGTAGTAATCGGTAATGATGGTCTGCGCCTGCGGGCTGTAGAGATAGTTCAGATAGGCTTTCGCCGCTTTCTCGGTGCCGTTGGCTTTAACATTTTTATCGACCCACGCAACCGGGAATTCTGCCAGGATGTTGGTTTTTGGGATAACCACTTCAAAACCCTGAGCTTCATACTGCTTGCGGATGTTATTCACTTCCGATTCAAAGCTAATCAGCACATCACCCAGACCGCGTTCGGCAAAAGTGGTTGTCGCACCGCGACCGCCAGTGTCGAAGACTTCAACATTTTTCAGGAACTGGGTCATAAACTGCTGAGTTTTCGCCTTATCGCCGCCGTCGGCTTTATCCGCCGCGCCCCATGCAGCCAGATAGGTATAACGTGCGTTACCCGAGGTTTTCGGGTTAGGGAAAATCAGCTTCACGTCCGGACGCACCAGGTCGCTCCAGTCGTGGATATTTTGCGGGTTGCCCTTACGCACCAGGAATCCCATGGTGGAGTAGAACGGCGAGCTGTTATTTGGCAAACGTGACTGCCAGTCAGCCGGAATCAGGTTGCCTTTGTCGTGCAGGATCTGCACGTCAGTCACCTGGTTATAAGTTACAACGTCTGCTTTTAAGCCCTGCAAAATCGCCAGCGCCTGTTTGGATGAACCGGCATGAGACTGTTTAATCGTCAGCTTATCGCCGCCGTTGTCTTTCGCCCATTGCTGCTCAAACGACGGATTCAGGGCGGCAAACAGCTCGCGGGAAACGTCATAAGAGCTATTGAGCAGCTCAGTCGCCTGCGCTTGTGCAACCAGCAGCATTGAAGCCGCGAGCGTCAGATATCCTTTTTTCAGTAAGTTCATCGCCATTGCGCACCCTATAGTGTGAGGACTTTCTAAGCCTCAGTGTATTTATAACGGGTACTAAAGGAGTAACGGTTTTATATACCGTTTGGTGATTTGGAAGTTGAAAAGAGAATAAGGAGATTAATGCCGTTTTCTGAAGCCTGATTCCATGACGATAACGCGCTTCAGACAACCGGCACTATCGATGTCAGAGTGCCGCAATGGAAAGCAAATATGATTTCGTCCGGCAGCTAAGACGCCAGCTCACGCCACAGGAGCGCCGGCTATGGTACTTACTTCGTGACCGCCGATTCGCGCATTTTAAATTTCGCCGCCAGCATCCGATCGGACCTTATATTCTGGATTTTGCCTGCTGTCACGCTCATCTGGCAATCGAGCTGGATGGTGGGCAGCATGATGAAAGGGCTGGATATGATGCCCGAAGAACGGCGTGGCTGAGGTTACAGGGGTGGCGAGTGTTGAGATTCTGGAATAATGAGTTAATGGAGAATGAGGAGGCGGTATTGGTGAGGATTCTTGAGGCGCTTGTGTCGTCTGCACCCTCACCCCGGCCCTCTCCCTGAAAGGGAGAGGGGGAGTAGCTGGCCTCACCGTTAGTTCGGCCATGCCAGACCATCGCCACTCAATCCCAAGAGAACGAGCGACTAATGGTTAATCTCATCTTCAGTTTCAATACAACAAAGCGCAGCGAACGATCCCCTCTCCCCTATGGGGAGAGGGTTAGGGTGAGGGGGAAAGCTCAGCCTTACAGCGCCACCAGCTTATCCAGCGAAGGCGCGAAGTAGTACCCGCCGGTCACTGGTTTGGTAAAGCGCAGCATTGCGTCACGTTTACCGTCGGTATCGCCAAACATGCTCAGCAGTTGCTGTTCAATATTGTGCAGACGCGCGCAGTAGGCGCAGAAATACAGGCCGTGGGTGCCGCTTGCGGTACCGTATGGCAGGCTCTGGCGAACAATCTTCAGCCCTTTGCCGTCTTCTTTCAGGTCAACGCGGGTCAGGTGCGAGGTTTCCGGACGATCGTCGCCGTCGATCTCTTCGTTGGCTTCTTTCGTACGGCCAATCATCATCTCCTGATCCGGTACGCTCATGCGGTTCAGCTGCTTAAGATTGTGCTCCCAGCGCTGGACGAAAACATAGCTGCCGCCCGCATCCACGCCGTCTTTGATCACCGCCACTTCACGACGCGTCTCTTCACCCGCCGGGTTCTCGGTACCGTCAACGAAGCCGCTCAGATCGCGTTCTTCAACCCAACGGAAACCGTGGACTTCTTCCTTCACATCCAGCGCATCGCCAAAGGCGGCCAGCGCAGCCTGAGCCACGGAGAAGTTAACATCATGACGCAAAGAGAGAATGTGGATCAGCACATCAAACTGCGTGGATGGCGCCAGTCCTTTGCCATACGGAGGAAAATCTTTCAGCTCTTGCGCGCCAACGCCGCCGCTCAGCTCACGCCAGGTATTGTGGCCAAACGCAACAACCGCACCTAAATGGGCGTCCGGGAATTTATCCTGAAACGCCGCCAGCTTTTCGGCAAAAATTTTGCTGCCGGCACGCAGGGCGTTGACGTCCCCTTTTACATTGGCTTCAATCCAAATCGCCGCGCGGCAATGTTCCGGCAAAATGCCGCTCTGAACCTGAGACATCGCTCCTCCTGAAATAAAATGCCACGACATCGTGGCATATAAAAACCTCACATATTGTACCCGCTTTTCAGCAAGCCGGGGCAACTGCGGTCAAATTTAGCGTCGCCAGATGATTTTCGACAGCGTCCAGTTTTTCAGGGTGTCGTCCGGCGGCATCAGGCCCTGCGGCCCCTGCCAGTTACCGGAGAACTGATAGCTAATGTGGGTGCTGTCTTTGGCCTTACACTCCACGACGTTACTTTCGTCGGCGGTGGCCGCCTGGCAGTTACCAAACGCTTTTTCGTAGACATCGCTAAATTTCGTGCCCACTTTTACGCCACCGGCCGCAGTCACGTCATTATCCAGCACATCAATACGGCTCACCGTGCCGCCATCACCATTGATGACCATGGCCAGCTTGTCGCCGCGCAGTGCTTCAAAATAGTGAACCACGCCGCCGCTCTGCGCCTTCATGCCGCTGCGCAGGCGATAGTCGCTGCCCAACGCATCGCCAATGGCCTGTTCATTCAGCGCCGTTGAGCCCGTCAGACCACCCACACCCTGCTCGCTCACGGCTGCAGAAGAGCCAAACCAGTTCCACGGATAGGCCGCAGACCAGTTCACCGCAGAAAGCGTAGAACAGCCGGTCAGGGCCAGCGGGAGGGCGCACAACAGTAAACGCAGCGATTTCATTGATACTTCCTATTTATTTAAGTCAGGCCTATTGGAGTCCAGGAAACCCAATTAGTGCCGTTTAATCTGCCACTTCATTGAAACAGGCGCGGAGTCGTGAATTAGTCAGCAGCCACCACAGCGCAAAAACATCCAGTAAAAACAGACTTAAACCGATACCAGAAAGCGGTTCTCCGCTGAGCCAAAGCCAGGGCTGCCAGCACAGCAAAATTACCTGTGCGACGACAAGCATCGGCCGCAGCCAGCGCCAGACGCGGGGATAGACGTGACGCCGTCCGCTGAGTAAGAAAGCTAAAACCGCCGGAACGCCGGGCAGCAGCCCTATCCAGAAAAGGCTATGGTCGGGATAAAACAGGTTCAGCAGCACGTCACCCTGATCGCGTGACGCGCCAGCCATCAAAAACAACACCCATGTCCGTGCCTGTAACAGTAACAGGCACCAAAACAGAAAAGGGAGACGTAAACGACCTTGTGAGTCGAAATCAGCGGCGGAGAAATCAGTACTCTTCATCTTCAATCAGACGCTTACCCAAACTTTGCGCATCGGCATGTTCATAGCCCAGGCGCTCATACATCCCCAGCACAACGTCGTTCTCTTCCCGCACCATTATCTGGATTTTCGGGCAGCCTCGGGCGATGAGTTTTTTCTCCAGGCGATTAAGCAGCGCATTGGCGATGCCGCGTCCACGATATTCCGGGTGCACGCCAAGGTAATAGGCCGACCCGCGATGGCCATCGTAGCCACCCATAATCGTGCCAACCACTTCGCCGTTGACTTCAGCCACCAAAAACAGGCTCACGTCGTGATTGACCTTACGTTCAATATCCATTTCCGGATCGTTCCATGGGCGCAGTAGATCGCATCGCTCCCACAGAGTGATGACCTCTTCAAAATCTGTCTGGCGAAAAACGCGTATCTCCATGGTATTGACCACCTTTTCAGGTTTAAAAACAGTGATTATGGCGTGAACGGTCAATTAAGCCAATATCTGACGCAGCATGGTGAAAAAAATGGCATAATAACGTGCAGACACGTATTGAAATGAAAAGTAAAACAATTCTCATCACGAACAGTCGTAACGGAAAACGCGATACGATATAACACATGGATTCTTGTTTTTACAACTCAGGCCGGAATGAGCACTTTTAAACCATTAAAAACACTGACTTCGCGCCGGCAGGTGCTAAAAGCCGGGCTGGCTGCGTTAACCTTGTCCGGTATTGCCACTCAGGCAGCAGCGAAGAACGAGCCATTAAAAACCAGCAGCAGTCACAGTAAACCGGCGAAGAAATCTTCCAGCCGACGTCTGGTGATGCTCGATCCCGGCCATGGCGGTATTGATACCGGTGCGATTGGCCACGGTGGCTCTAAAGAAAAACACGTGGTGCTGGCGATTGCCAAAAACGTGCGGGCGATTTTGCAAAAAAACGGTATCGACGCCAAACTGACGCGTACCGGCGACACCTTTATTCCGCTGTACGACCGGGTTGAAATCGCCCATAAACACGGCGCTGACCTGTTCATGTCGATTCACGCCGACGGCTTTACCAACCCTTCCGCTGCGGGCGCCTCCGTTTTCGCGCTCTCCAACCGTGGGGCCAGTAGCGCCATGGCAAAGTACCTGTCGGATAAAGAAAACGCCGTGGATGAATTGGCAGGTAAAAAGGCCAAAGATAAAGATCACCTGTTGCAGCAGGTGCTGTTCGATCTGGTACAAACCGATACGATCAAAAACAGCCTGACTCTGGGTTCACACGTACTGAAAAATATTAAGCCGGTGCATAAACTGCACAGTAAAGGCACGGAACAAGCGGCGTTTGTGGTACTGAAGTCACCGTCTATTCCGTCAGTGCTGGTGGAAACCTCGTTTATTACCAACCCGGCCGAGGAGCGCTTGCTAGGCACCGCTGCGTTTCGGCAGAAAATTGCCAACGCTATCGCTTCCGGCATCATCAGCTATTTCCACTGGTTTGATAACCAGAAAGCCCACGCCAGGAAACGTTAATGTCCATCGATGTTCAACAAATCAAAGCGTTTCTGCTTAAGCTGCAGGACGATATCTGTCAGCAGCTTGCGCAGGTCGACGGCGGCGTCTTCATTGAAGACAACTGGCAGCGTGAAGCGGGCGGCGGGCGTAGCCGCGTACTGCGCGACGGTGCGGTGTTTGAACAGGCGGGAGTCAACTTCTCCCACGTGCATGGCGATGCTATGCCAGCCTCTGCTACCGCGCATCGTCCAGAGCTTGCCGGGCGCAGCTTTGAAGCGATGGGCGTCTCGTTGGTCGTTCATCCGCGCAACCCGTACGTCCCGACCAGCCACGCTAACGTGCGCTTTTTCATCGCCGAAAAACCGGGCGCAGAGCCGGTGTGGTGGTTTGGCGGCGGCTTCGACTTAACCCCCTACTACGGTTTTGACGAAGATGCGATTCACTGGCACACCACCGCGCGCGACCTGTGTCAGCCCTTCGGAAATGACGTTTACCCGCGCTACAAAAAGTGGTGCGATGACTATTTCCATCTCAAGCATCGCAACGAGCAGCGCGGAATTGGCGGTCTGTTCTTTGACGATCTCAACACGCCGGACTTCGCCCAATGTTTTAGCTTCATGCAGGCCGTTGGACAAGGGTTTACCGACGCTTATCTGCCTATCGTCAACCGTCGCAAGACGATGGCATACGGCGAGCGCGAGCGTGAGTTCCAGCTCTATCGCCGCGGGCGCTACGTCGAGTTCAATCTGGTGTGGGATCGCGGGACGCTGTTCGGTCTACAGACAGGCGGACGCACGGAGTCGATCTTAATGTCGATGCCACCGCTGGTGCGCTGGGAGTATAACTACCAGCCAGAAGACGGTAGTCCGGAAGCGGCGCTGGATGAGTTTATCAAAGTCAAACAGTGGGTCTAAGCGGAGCCGCTCACCGCGACCTAAGAAGAAAGCCCCGGATTTCCGGGGCTTTTTGTTTTTACAGCGGTTGGGTCTGCGCTTCAACCACCGCCAGCGCCACCATATTGACGATACGGCGAACGGAGGCAATTGGCGTCAACACGTGTACCGGTTTCGCTACGCCCATCAGCACCGGCCCGACGGTAACACCTTCAGAACTGGAGACACGCAGCAGGTTGTAGCTGATACGCGCCGCTTCCATATTCGGCATCACCAGGATATTCGCGGAACCTTTCAGCGGGCTATCCGGCATACGGTCGTTACGGATGCTTTCCACCAGCGCAGCATCACCGTGCATTTCACCGTCAATCATCAGCTCAGGCGCACGTGCTTTCACCAGCTCTAACGCATCGCGCATTTTGCTGGCCGACGGGCAATCAGAAGAACCGAAGTTAGAGTGCGACAGCAGCGCTACGCGCGGCTCAATACCGAACCGACGAACGGTTTCCGCCGCCATCAGTGAGATTTCAGCAATCTCTTCTGGCGTAGGGTCGTTGTTAACGTAGGTATCAGCGATAAAGGTGTTCCCGCTTGGCAGCAGCAGCGCATTCATCGCCCCGGCGGTGTGGACACCGTCGCGGTAGCCAAACAGCGGCTTAATCACGTTAAAGTGTTCGTGGTAGTCGCCGATGGTGCCGCAAATCATCCCGTCCGCTTCGCCACGCTGAACCATGATGGCGCCGATAGCGGTGGTGTTGCTGATCATCTCACGCTGCGCCTGCTCTGGCGTAATACCGCGGCGTTTCATCAGACTGTAGTATTCCTGCCAGTACTCTTTAAAGCGCGGGTCAGACTCATTGTTGACGATTTCGAAGTCGACGCCCGGTTTAATCTGCAGGCCCAGCTTCTGGATACGCATCTCGATAACGCCTGGACGACCAATCAGAATCGGTTTTGCCAGCCCCAGCGTCACCAGCTCCTGCGTTGCGTGCAGCACGCGGTTATCTTCACCTTCTGCCAGCACGATGCGCTTCGGCTCTTTACGTGCCTGCGAGAAAATCGGCTTCATGAACAGGTTAGTTTTGTAGACAAATTCGCTCAATTTTTCGATATAGGCATCAAAATCGGCAATCGGACGAGTCGCCACGCCGGAGTCCATCGCCGCTTTCGCCACCGCCGGGGCGATCTTGACGATCAGGCGTGGATCGAACGGTTTTGGAATGATGTATTCCGCGCCAAAGCTCAGATCCTGGTCGCCATAGGCCGACGCCACCACTTCGCTTTGTTCGGCGTGCGCCAGCTCGGCGATTGCGTGTACCGCCGCCAGCTTCATCTCTTCGTTGATAGCCGTTGCGCCAACGTCCAGCGCACCGCGGAAGATAAACGGGAAGCACAGAACGTTGTTCACCTGGTTTGGATAGTCTGAACGACCGGTACAGATGATGGCGTCCGGACGCACTTCTTTCGCCAGCGGCGGCAGAATTTCCGGCTCAGGGTTAGCCAGTGCGAGGATCATCGGCGCACGCGCCATTTTCTTAACCATCTCCTGGGTCAGTACTTTCGGACCGGAGCAGCCAAGGAAAATGTCGGCGTTAGCAATCACATCGTCCAGCGTCCGTTTTCCATCATCCTTCACCGCGTAAGCGGCTTTGGTTTCGGCCATATTTGGCTCACGGCCTTCGTAGATAACGCCTTTAGAGTCGCAGACCACAATGTTGTGTTTCTGCATGCCCAGCGCCACCAGCAGATTCATACAGGCAATAGCGGCCGCGCCAGCGCCAGAAACGACCATACGGATATCGGAGATATTTTTTTCCACCACGCGCAGGCCGTTTATGATAGCCGCGGTGCTGATAATCGCCGTACCGTGCTGATCGTCGTGGAACACCGGAATGTTCATGCGTGCACGCAGCTTCTGCTCAATGTAGAAGCATTCCGGGGCTTTAATATCTTCGAGGTTAATGCCGCCAAACGTGGGTTCCAGCGCCGCAACGACATCAATAAATTTGTCGGGGTCCAGTTCGTCCACTTCGATATCAAAAACGTCGATACCCGCGAATTTCTTGAACAACACGCCCTTGCCTTCCATAACCGGTTTACCGGCCAGCGCGCCGATATTACCTAAACCGAGTACGGCGGTACCGTTAGACACCACCGCAACCAGGTTGCCACGCGCCGTATATTTATATGCCGCCAGCGGATCTTTTTCGATTTCCAGGCACGGTGCAGCAACGCCCGGCGAGTAGGCCAGCGCCAGATCGCGCTGAGTCGCTAATGGCTTGGTTGGCACAACCTGAATTTTTCCTGGGATTGGGAATTCATGAAAATCGAGGGCACTTTGTTTTAATTGGTCGTCCATTTAGGGTTCCTTTCACGTATCGAACTAAAAGGGTGAAGCGCAATTACGTTCCTGATGCACTCCCGAAGGAAGCGCCTAGTATCGCCTTTGACCGCCCGGTAAACTTTGAAGGCCGCCATACTCTTGCGAACACGCCATGCTTTGTTATTGATTTATTATCTATATGTTATCAATTATCAGTAGCAAGATCATGATTTCCAAATATGCTTTTTCGTTATGCCCGCCATAACCAAACTACCACCCCGTTAGTCCAGCAGACCTTCCCGTGCCGCACGAACCAGTTCATCCACGGCATAGCGTATTTTCGGCAGCGGCTGGCGGTTCTTCGGCCATATGGCGCTGATTGGCATTTCCCCACCGGCATATTCTGCAAGCACTTCGACTAACTCGCCGCGCTGCAAATGTTCTGCCACCAACCAGCGCGGCAGCTGCGATAGGCCGCATCCGGCCAGCGTCGCGGCAAGCATGGCGTCACCGTCGGCAAACTCATGGGTTGCAGGCGGAGTCACCCGGACGGTCTGCCCATTTTGCTCTTTGAACAGCCACGAAATGGGCTGGTTACGACGAAAACCCACAACGCAATGATGGTCTGACAGCTCATCCGGTTTTTGAGGCTCTCCGTGGCGTTGCAGATAGGCGGGAATCGCGCAGAGCACCAGCTTTTGCGTCGTCAAACGGCGGGCAACTAAGCCGCTGCTATCCGCCAGTTCCCCAATACGCACCACCAGGTCAATGCCCTCTTCAATGAGATCAACAAAACGTTCGCTAAACGTTACCGTGAGCGACAGCGCCGGGTACTGGCGAGCAATGGCTAATAGAATGGGCAGGACACGCTGTCGGCCAAATGCCGACGGCAGATCGACACGCAGACGCCCCGCCGGTTGCACGACGTGAGAAGTCAGCTCCGCTTCGGCCTGTTCAAGGATATCAATAGCCTGCTGGCAGCGAGCCAAAAACATCTCGCCATCGGGAGTAAGGCTTAACCGCCGCGTTGAACGGTGGAACAGCTTGAGCCCCAGCCGAGCCTCAAGGCGACCGACGCTTTTCCCTACCGCGGATTTGGTCAGCCCCAGCCGCTCGGCCGCGGCGGTAAAACTCCCCAACTGGGCCGTTGTGGCGAAGGCAGTGATCCCGCCAAGATTATCTGTTGTACGCATCAGTAAAGCCCCCTGAATAAGGAATCACTATGCTGTACCTCACTGGAGAATCTATGTCTACAAAGATGCGAACAAAACCCTATTTATCGCCTTAAATAAATCAATCATAGTATGCCTCGTGATGACTAACGCTCATCATGTGGCAAAGCGGGCCCGTTAAGCCATCATCTTTAATCGTTAAATTAATCATGATGTTAATACATCTCTATCAACTGTGGAGTAAGTGATGACGACGGCAAACGGTTTTAAACATGTCGGCCTGCTGACTAAAAAAGAGGGGCAGAGTTTCGAGGAATTTGTTGCTCATTGGCAGGAGGTACATAGCAAAATCGCCCTTGAGCTGCCTGGGCTGCGGGGGTATGTATTGAACCCTATCGACCGTCGGGTCTATGCTGATTCGCCGATCGACGGTTTCTCAGAGCTGTGGTTTGATTCACTTGATGACGCCATAGCGGCCTTTGACTCCCCGGTTGGCCAGCAAGCATTCGACGATGTGCCGAATTTTGCCGCCCACGTCGCCGTAACCTACATTACGGAAATCAGGAAACGTTAACCGGAAACCCACTGGGTCGCCCAGGCATCCGCCCCCTGCCAGTTATCGCACTGCGGCTGCGCGGCATAGCGCACCAGACGAAAACGCTGGCCATCATATCGCCAGCGCGTCTGGACGCCGCAATCGCCCAGCCCACGTCCTTTTTCCAGCGTCACGAGCTCGCGACTTTTTTCGTTGAAAGTCAGGTTAACCAGTTCGATATCGCGTCCTTCACTACCGGTAGGTAAAAAAGGCAGCCGTAGTCGTATCGGCGTGGTGACAAACGGTTTTTTACGCGATACCAGCCAGGCGCGGTAAATGGTGTTGTAGGCTCCGGCCTCGCAGCTGGTCATCATCAGGGCTTTGTCATCGGTTAGCGCCGTTATCCATACCTCACGACGTACGGGGTCCAGCGAGCATTGGTTATTGTTCATCCGCCAGGTCCCAAAATCGAGCAGATCGTTGTACTCGTCATGGCCCAGCGGCGTGGGTTCGGGATTAACCTTCACCACTGACTTTAACGCCGGGGCGGGCGGCACGCTCAGCGGCGGTTGGCTGCCTTTACGGATCCACGCGGTTTCATTGCCAACGCGCTTTTGCTGGGCATCGATAAACAACAGCGCCGCCTTCAACCCTTGAAGCGACATAACCTGCACGCCTTTCACCAGCGTGATGGCGCTGGCATCCTGAATTTGCTGCAAAAAGGCATCAATAGTGGCGCTATCGCCGGTGGTCAACAGCTTCGGCTGAATTTTCCAGTGTTCACCATCCAGCTTTAGCGGTTTGTCGTCCAACAGCAGGCGCGGTTCAATGGCTGGCACCGCCGCCACCGGGTTGACCAGACCGCCCAATTCAATGCGTAGCTGGGCGTCAGTGTGCGCCCCCGCGCTACGGCTCAGGGTCATCACCAAACCGTGATGAAGGCCAACGTTACGAGCCACGCAGAAATTCTGGTTATTGCAGGTGACTAACCAGTCGGAAAAGAGCTGCTGTGCCGGGGCCGCCCACGTCAACGACGTCGGGAGTAACCCGATGCAGAAGAATAAAAGGAAAACGCGGTAACGCATGGACGGTACTACCCCAGAAGAAAAAAGCATCAACTTACTGAGGGTATCTTCACCACCGAGGCGACAATGCTCAATCGGATTTGTCGGATTGAGCATTGTACTGAGTTACGCCATAAGCCCAGAATGCTGAAGATATTGAAGTAAAATCACGGTCTTACCATCGCAAATTTCACCGCGACGAATCATCTCCAGCGCCTGGCTAAACGGCAGTTCCAGCACGTCAATCGCCTCATCTTCGACCCCGCCTCCGGCATTTTCACGCAGGCTATCGTCATATTCGGCGATAAAGAAGTGTACGATTTCCGTCACTCCGCCCGGCGACATGTACAGCTGAAAGACTTTGCGCACGTTTTTCACCTGGTAGCCGGTCTCTTCAATCGCCTCTTTGCGGATGCAATCTTCCGGCTCGTCGTCGTCCAGTAGCCCGGCGCAGGTTTCAATCAGCATCCCATCAGCATTCCCGTTCACCCAGGTCGCAATGCGGAACTGGCGCACCAGCACTACGCTCTGTTTTTGGCTGTTGTAGAGCAGGACAGTAGCGCCATTACCCCGGTCGTAGACTTCACGTTTGTGCTGCACGACCTGCCCGTCTCGTTGGGTTAAATCGTAGGTAATATTGCGCAGGACGAAGTAGTTTTCAGAGAGAATTTTATTTTTGATAACGTTGATGTTAAGGGACATTCTGGCTCCACGGCGGTAACACGGATGAACCATATTACGCCGTGGAGCCGGGGTTGCGTCAATGCGCGCGGGTAACTTTAACGTCCAGCCAATCGAGGATCCCCTGCGCCGCATGACGGCCTTCCGCCATCGCCGTCACCACTAAATCCGCGCCGCGCACCGCATCGCCGCCGGCGAAGATTTTCGGATTGCTGGTCTGATAGCGGTAGCGGGAATTCACGTTGGCGCGAATGCGTCCCCAGTCGTCGACCTCAACGCCCTGGGCATTGAGCCACGGCATTCCGTGTGGATGGAAGCCGAAGGCCATGATCACCGCATCGGCCGGCATCACAAACTCACTGCCAGGGATCGGCGTTGGGCGACGCCGCCCGTTGCTGTCCGGCTCGCCAAGCTGGGTGCGCAGGAAACGGATACCGCTAACGCCGCCCTCGTTATTCAGCTCAAGCGTTACCGGCTGGACGTTAAATTCGAATTCAGCGCCCTCTTCCTTCGCGTTTTTGACCTCTTTTTTCGAGCCCGGCATATTGGCTTCATCGCGACGATAGGCACAAGTCACTTTCTGCGCGCCGTGACGCAGCGCGGTGCGCACGCAATCCATCGCCGTATCCCCGCCGCCGAGCACCACCACATTGAGCCCTTTGGTATTGATGTACGGCTCGTCGGGCAATTCAGCAAGGCCCATCACATTTTTGGTATTGGCAATCAGGAACGGCAGCGCATCGTAAACGCCCGGCGCGTCTTCGTTGGGTAGATCTGCCTTCATCGAGCGATAGGTGCCTACGCCAATAAACACGGCGTCATACTCTTCCAGCAGCGCGCTGAGCATGATGTCTTTGCCAATCTCGCAGTTCAGCTCAAATCGAATGCCCATATCGGTGAAAATTTCGCGACGGCGGGCCATCAGCGATTTATCCAGTTTAAAGGCCGGGATGCCGAAGGTCAGTAGGCCGCCTATTTCTGGATGACGGTCGAACACCACCGGCTCGACGCCCTGACGCACCAGAATATCTGCACAGGCCAGCCCCGCCGGACCTGCGCCGATAATCGCCACTCGCTTGCCGCTGCTGGCGACATTGCCAATATCCGGACGCCAGCCTTTAGCCAGCGCGCGGTCGGAGATATAGCGCTCAATATTGCCGATAGTCACCGCGCCGTGCTCGTCGCGGATGGTGCAAGCACCTTCACAAAGCCGGTCCTGCGGGCATACCCGACCGGTAATTTCCGGCAGCGGGTTGGTTTGATGCGACAGTTCAACCGCTCCGTCGATATCCCCGGCGTTAACTCGTTCAATCCACTGAGGAATATGGTTATGCAGCGGGCAGGTCCACTCGCAAATGCTGTGTTCACCGCAGGTCAGACAGCGTGATGACGCCTGCTGCGCCTGCGCTTCGTGGAGCGGCAGATAAATTTCAGCAAAGCCGGTTTTACGCGCCGTCAGATTCAGCTTATCAGCCTCCTCACGCGGCGGCGTGGCAGCCATCTGCTGGACTTTACTACGTACCGCCTGTGGGGCAGCCGCACGGATATCGCTATGCCACGGCTGCGCTTCACGGCAGGCCGTTTGCAGCCGACGCGCACCGGCGATTTCGCTGAGCCGCTGATTGGTCATCAGTTGCAACGCATCAGCCGGGCAGTTTTCCACACACGCTGGGCCCGCCGGGCGCTCATGACACAGATCGCACTTATGGGCGCTGGCTTTAACCCGCCCATCGTTGGCTGGCGTCAGGACAATTTGCATGGTGCCAAACGGGCAGGCGACCACGCAGGATTTGCAGCCGATACACTTTGCCTGGTTAACTAAAATAGCGTCATTGTCATGACGTATTGCGCCATTTGGGCAGCTACGCGCACAGGGGGCATCTTCACAATGATGACAGGTTGCCGCTCCGCGCTGGTTGTTCATTTTCACTACCGTAATTCGCGGAACAAACTGGGACGCGTTAAGGACGTGCTGCTCCTCGTTATGCGACATTACACAGGCGACTTCACATGCCTTGCATCCAATGCATTTTTGGCTATCTACCCGAATAAAACGGTTCATACATTCTCAGCCTATGGTTATAAAACCTTATATTTATAAGTTCTATTTATTAGCTGAGGAATCCCTGTGCAGGCAATGTCCATTTGCCCAGAAATGGTGACTATCTGTCAGTATAATGTGGCAGATCAATAAATTTCAGCTTAAATGAAATTACGTTTCATGCATCTACTGACGGTGGCGTAAGGATGTGCAAACCGTTTCAGCAAAGCAGCACGATAATTTACATTATCTTCTTATTTTCTCCACGATTGCTGGCAGCCATACGGCTACAGTGTTTGACGCAATTCAGTACGTATAAAAATGAATAATATGAGGTCCGGATCCTGATGGCGAATTTCTTTATCGATCGCCCCATTTTTGCCTGGGTGCTGGCAATCCTATTGTGCCTGACCGGTACGCTGGCAATATTTTCACTCCCCGTTGAGCAATACCCTGACCTCGCGCCGCCAAACGTACGCATCTCCGCCAACTACCCTGGAGCATCAGCGCAGACGCTGGAAAATACCGTCACTCAGGTTATCGAACAGAACATGACCGGCATCGATAACCTGATGTATATGTCATCGCAAAGTAGCGCCACCGGCCAGGCCAGTATTACCCTGAGCTTTGTGGCGGGCACCGACCCGGACGAAGCCGTACAGCAGGTGCAAAACCAGCTACAAACCGCCATGAACAAGCTGCCGCAGGCAGTGCAGACTCAGGGCGTCACAGTGCGTAAAACCGGCGATACCAACATTCTGACCATCGCTTTCGTTTCCACCGACGGCAGCATGGATAAACAAGATATCTCCGACTATGTCGCCAGTAACATCCAGGACCCGCTAAGCCGCGTGGACGGCGTGGGCGACATCGACGCCTACGGCTCGCAATATTCCATGCGTATCTGGCTCAATCCGGCCAAACTCAATAGCTTCCAGCTCACCGCCGGCGATGTCACCAACGCCATTAAATCCCAGAATGCGCAGATTGCGGTCGGCCAGCTAGGGGGAACGCCATCGGTCGATAACCAGGCGCTGAACGCCACCATCAACGCCCAGTCTTTACTGCAAACACCGGAGCAATTTCGCGATATTACTCTGCGCGTAAATCAGGACGGTTCGCAGGTCACGTTAGGTGACGTCGCCACCATCGAAATGGGCGCGGAAAAATACGACTACCTCAGCCGCTATAACCGCAATCCGGCATCCGGTCTGGGCATCAAGCTCGCTTCCGGCGCCAATGAAATGGCCACCGCCGAGCGCGTTATCCAACGGCTGGATGAACTCAAGCAGTACTTCCCGCACGGGCTGGAATATAAAGTGGCCTACGAGACTACCTCGTTCGTCAAAGCATCCATTAAGGATGTCGTAAAAACGCTGCTTGAAGCGGTATTGCTGGTATTCCTGGTAATGTACCTGTTCTTGCAAAACTTCCGCGCTACGCTGATTCCAACCATCGCCGTTCCGGTGGTGCTGATGGGGACATTCTCAGTCCTCTACGCCTTTGGATACAGCATTAACACCCTGACGATGTTCGCCATGGTGCTCGCCATCGGGCTGCTGGTGGATGACGCCATCGTGGTGGTTGAAAACGTCGAGCGAATAATGAGTAGCGAAGGGCTCACGCCGAGGCAGGCCACGCGAAAATCGATGGGGCAAATTCAAGGTGCGCTGGTGGGTATCGCCATGGTGCTGTCGGCGGTGTTTATCCCGATGGCCTTTTTTGGCGGCACTACCGGGGCGATTTACCGCCAGTTCTCGATAACCATCGTATCGGCAATGGTGCTCTCGGTGCTGGTGGCGATGATCCTCACACCCGCGCTATGCGCCACTCTCCTGAAACCTATCCACAAAGGCGAACTCCACGGGACAAAAGGCTTCTTCGGCTGGTTTAACCGCAAGTTTGACGCCAGCTCCCGCCGCTATGAGTCCGGCGTGGCGAAGATTCTTCAGCGCAGCGTCCGCTGGATGCTGATTTATGTGCTGCTGCTTGGTGGCATGGTATTCCTGTTCCTGCGCCTGCCCTCTTCATTCCTGCCGCTGGAAGACCGCGGCATGTTCACCACTTCCGTTCAGTTGCCAAGCGGTTCAACTCAGCAACAGACGCTGAAGGTGGTGGAGAAAGTTGAGGATTATTTCTTCAAAAATGAGAAAGACAATATCACCTCGATCTTCGCCACCATCGGCTCCGGCCCCGGCGGTAATGGTCAGAACGTGGCGCGGATGTTTGTGCGCCTGAAGGACTGGGACGAGCGTGACAGTACCACCGGGACGTCATTCGCCATTATTGAACGTGCCACCAAAGCGCTGAACAAGATTAAAGAAGCCCGCGTCTTTGCCAGCAGCCCACCGTCTATTAGCGGTTTGGGGAGCTCCGCAGGGTTTGATATGGAATTGCAGGATCACGCCGGGGCCGGGCACGATGCGCTAATGGCGGCGCGTGACCAGCTGTTAGAGCTGGCAGGCAAAGACCCGCAGTTGACCCGCGTGCGTCACAACGGTCTCGACGATAGCCCACAGCTGCAGGTGGATATCGACCAGCGTAAAGCCCAGGCACTGGGGGTTTCCATCGACGATATTAACGACACGCTACAAACAGCGTGGGGTTCAAGCTACGTTAACGACTTTATGGATCGCAGCCGCGTGAAGAAAGTGTACGTCCAATCTGCCGCCAAATACCGCATGCTGCCAGATGATATTAATCTGTGGTACGTGCGGAATAATACCGGTCAGATGGTGCCATTCTCAGCGTTTGCCACCTCACGCTGGGAAACCGGATCGCCGCGCCTGGAACGCTATAACGGCTACTCGGCGGTAGAAATTATCGGGGAAGCCGCGCCGGGCGTTAGTACCGGTACCGCGATGGACGTTATGCAAAATCTGGTGAAACAGCTTCCTACCGGTTTCGGCCTGGAATGGACAGCAATGTCCTATCAGGAACGCCTCTCTGGGGCGCAGGCTCCGGCGCTGTATGCTATTTCCCTGCTGGTGGTCTTCCTGTGTCTGGCTGCGCTGTATGAAAGCTGGTCGGTACCATTCTCCGTGATGTTGGTAGTACCGCTCGGGGTTATTGGTGCTCTATTGGCAACCTGGATGCGCGGGCTGGAGAACGATGTTTACTTCCAGGTCGGGCTGCTCACGGTAATCGGGCTATCGGCGAAAAACGCTATTCTGATTGTCGAATTTGCCAACGAGAGAAACGAACAAGGCGAGGATTTAATGTCGGCCACGCTGGAAGCCTGCCGCCAACGTCTGCGTCCGATTCTGATGACCTCACTGGCGTTTATTTTCGGCGTGCTGCCGATGGCGCTCACCACCGGCGCGGGCTCCGGCGGACAACACGCGGTAGGCACCGGCGTGGTTGGCGGGATGGTCTCGGCCACTATCCTGGCGATTTTCTTCGTACCGTTGTTCTTCGTGCTGGTACGCAGACGCTTCCCGCTCAAAGAGAAGCCAGAGTAAGAAACAAAAAGGCGACATTAATAAATGTCGCCTTTTTGTATTGGAATGTGACCCGACTACTCTGTACAACAACACCATCATGGTTATTGAAAGAACACAGCGCTTAATTCACATTACTGAAAACTATTTACGAAGCATGACTTCGATAAAGTCTTTCCAGTTCCCCAGTTCACGTTCAATCATAACAACCTCTCTTATTATTATGCGTATTTTACGTACTAATGTGTGACCTGTGAATACGGTTTACCCGATTGCTTTAAGTGTCACTGCCAACATATGTTTACTGCGTGCCGCCACTATGAGCCGGAACGTTGACATTTAATGTGACGAGCAGCAACATTCCGAAATAGTTATGATTATGTGAATAATATGATAATAATTTTAGGTAGGAGCACGCTAAACCACTACAACTTAAGTTGTAGCCAGCATGATAAACCGGACGCTTTTCAACCGTTTTACGCAGCCGAAATTAAAACGGGCGATGCGCCAAATAACGTGTATATTCGAATCCCCTAAAACCTGCTGATATAACGGTGGAACATGACCATCCTCTATGGAATAAAGAACTGCGACACAATTAAAAAAGCCCGTCGTTGGCTGGATGACCATCAGGTTGAATATCGCTTTCATGACTATCGCGTCGATGGGTTGCCACCTGAACTGCTGGCGACCTTTATTGCCGAGCTTGGCTGGGAAGCGCTGCTGAATACCCGCGGCACCACCTGGCGTAAACTCGATGAAAGCGTACGTACCACGGTAAACAATGCCGAAGCCGCCGCTGCGCTGATGCTGGAAATGCCGGCTATCATCAAACGCCCATTGCTCTGCGCGCCAGCACAGCCTATGCTGCTTGGTTTTAGCGACGCCAGTTACGGACAGTGGCTCGCACAGACGCGCTAACGCCGTCGCCCTGTTTTACTTTTTTGTCGATAACGAAAAATAACGAGGTCTAGTTTATGTCTTGCCCAGTCATTGAGCTGGCTCAGCAGCTTATTCGCCGCCCTTCTCTTAGCCCCGATGATGCGGGCTGTCAGGCGTTAATGATCGAGCGCCTGCGTGCGGCGGGGTTCACCATTGAACCCATGGATTTTGGTGATACCCAGAACTTCTGGGCATGGCGTGGCAAAGGGGAAACGCTGGCGTTTGCAGGCCATACCGATGTGGTGCCCGCAGGTGATGCCGACCGCTGGATAAATCCACCGTTTGAACCGACTATTCGTGACGGCATGCTGTTTGGCCGCGGCGCGGCCGATATGAAAGGCTCGCTGGCAGCCATGGTTATCGCCGCCGAGCGTTTTGTTGCCCAGCATCCAAACCACAAAGGCCGCCTGGCATTCCTGATAACCTCCGATGAAGAGGCCAGCGCAACGCACGGTACGGTCAAAGTGGTTGAAGCGCTGATGGCCCGTAATGAACGCCTGGACTACTGCCTGGTGGGCGAACCTTCCAGTACCGAAGTAGTGGGCGACGTAGTTAAAAATGGCCGTCGCGGCTCAATGACCTGCAACCTGACCATTCATGGCGTGCAAGGGCATGTGGCCTATCCGCATCTGGCCGACAACCCGGTTCACCGCGCTGCGCCGTGGATGAATGAGCTGGTATCAATCGAGTGGGATAAAGGTAACGAATTCTTCCCGCCAACCAGTATGCAGATTGCCAACATTAAGGCCGGTACCGGCAGTAATAACGTGATCCCAGGCGATCTGTTTGTGCAGTTCAACTTCCGTTTCAGCACCGAGCTGACGGATGAGATGATCAAAGCGCGCGTTATCGCGCTGCTGGAAAAATATCAACTACGCTACACCCTTGACTGGTGGATCTCCGGGCAACCATTCCTGACCGCGCGCGGTAAGCTGGTGGATGCGGTCGTTAACGCCATCGCGCACTATAATGAAATTGAACCGCAGCTGCTGACTACCGGCGGGACCTCGGACGGGCGCTTTATTGCCCAGATGGGTGCGCAGGTCGTGGAACTGGGGCCGGTGAACGCCACCATTCATAAAATAAATGAGTGCGTTAACGCCGCCGACCTGCAGATGCTGGCACGGATGTATCAACGGATAATGGAACAACTCGTCGCCTGAGGGCGCAACGGTAAGTAAGAGGTAACACGCATGGACTGGCTGACAAAATACTGGTGGATTTTGGTACTGGTGTTTTTGGTTGGGGTAATCATCAACGTCATCAAAGATCTGAGCCGCGTTGATCATAAAAAATTTCTCGCCAACAAACCCGACCTGCCGCCGCATCGTGACTGCAACGACAAGTGGGATGATGACGACGACTGGCCGAAGAAGGATCAGCCGAAAAAATAGTTCACGGTCGATCCCAACGCCCTGTTATTTGAACGGGCTACCGCAATGGTAGCCCGTTCAAACGCAGTCATTTTTTAATCCTTACATCATTTCAATAACGTCATCATCTTTCGGCGTTCCGCCGCTCAACGCTTCATCGAAATAGTGCTTAGGCACGGTATAACGCAGGTGATCGAGCGCAAACTGCATGCTGCGGTCGTCAATGGCGTGACCTAAATCCTCGACGATATCCAGCGTCACATCGCCGCCGGCGGCGAGAATTGCCTCCTGCCCTTTCACCGCCCACGCTAAATCAATCACCCGGTCTTCACCGCCGTGAATAAGGTGTACGGTAGTTGCCGTGCTAGCGGTTTCCGGCAACGTCGCATAGCGGCCGTTAAAGGCAATCACCCGCGATGCCAGGTTCGGCTCGGCCTTGACCCCTTCGAGCGACATAATCGCCCCCTGCGAGAAACCGATAAGCGCGGTAGCCTGCGGGCCAACGCCACTCTGTTTCTGCCAGTAGCGCACCGTCTCAATAAAGGTCGGCATAATCGCGTTAATACGCGCCTGACGGTTTTCTTCCGTCACGCCCTGCACAGAAAACCACTGACGTCCCGGAGCCGGTCCGCACGGTTCGACGCCGCCTACGCTGACGATTAACGCATCCGGGAACAGCGGTGCAAACCAGCTACCGATTTGTCCCATTGCCACCGGATTATCACCCACGCCATGAAACAACAGCAGCAGCTGTTGAGCGGGCTTCGCGGGGCTTTGAACAACAAAATGATCGTGTGTCATGGCTGTCTCCTTGGTTTTGTCGGTCAGTTTACGCCGCACCAGAATAATGACCATGCCATTTAACTGAATGAGTCAGTTAAAAAAATTGCAGTTGCTGAATCTGTTCCATGAGCATATTTGTACGTTCGCTGTTCGCTGCACGCATCGCTTGTCCCGCTTCGTCGCGAAGCCGACTCAGCAGCGATTTACGCCCGTTAATGCCCAGGCGCGCGCAGAGCTCTGCTTCACCCTCACCGTTCAAGCGCCCCCGCAGAGCAGGAAGCGGTAGCTCTAGCTGCCCGGCAAGCAGATTCAGGTTCGCCAGGACCGCCAGCAGCGGACGATGGGCGAAGGCAAAACCGGCCAGATCCCACCAGTCATCATCACTAAGAGTAGCCTCCTGGATGTCGGGGAGTGGCACTTTTTCATCCACCCAATGCTGAAGCCAGTGCCATTCACGACACAAGCGAGCGTGTTCACGCTGCATCAGCGCTTCTCCCGCCGCCGTTAGTGGCCGTAGCGCCATGGCAGCATAGCAACCGCTACTCGCCTCACGCTGGGTCCCTATCCGCACCAGCGTGAAGCCACAGCGCTGCCAGAAGCGCCAGAGTTCATGGGTATAGCCAAAGCTAACCGACAGATAGTCGCAATCGACAGCGCTTTCCCACGCCTGCGCCACCAGTCGCTGGCCGATACCTTCGCGCTGGCGAAGCGGGTGCACGGCGATACGGCTGATACGTCGCCCAATAAGCGTGGCCGCAAGCTTGCTTCCCCCGTGAGCCGCCAGTGACTGCGCCACCAGATTGCCTCTGGGGCGACGAAAACCGGCCCAGACGGCCTGGCTTAACGCAGGCGTTAATCCGCCCTCATCCACCAGCCACAGTGCGCCCGCTGGCCCGCTGGCGCTGAGGGCAGCCAGGAAATGTTGTCCAGGCGCATCCATCATGCGGCGGAGATCCAGCGGTGAAGTGCGGTAATGCGCTCCGGAGAGCAGCTGATAGAGTGCGGAAGGCAGTTCAGGCTGACTCTGCCAGCTCGACTGCGCTACCGGCATCAGAGCCAGTTCACCGTCCGGCCGCTCAGCGAAGGAATCATCGTGAAAAATAAGCGCATCGTTGACCACCGCTTCGAGCGGACACCCTGCGGCCCAGCGAATAGGCTGCGCCAGGGTAAAGGCTTCGTGCTGCGGGAACTCGGCGCAAAACTTCAGTAAGAAACCTCGACCGGTGCCCTCATAGCCCTGGACCGTGGTAGTCAGCAGCGTATGGGGAAAGCGAGCAATGAGCTTTTTCAGCATCGGGGCAGGAATGGCTGCGGCTTCATCGACAACCAGCCAGTCAGCGACGGCATCGGATGCCAACAGCGCGTCAGGAGCCATAAAATGAAAGCGCTCACCGGCAAATTCGGCAATCACGTCAGCGGAAGCACGCGAGGGCGCGGTGACGATGACATCGCCGCGCAGTCGCTGAATATGCATACCCGCCAGCGCCGACTTTCCTCGCCCGCGCTCGGCTGTCACCACGCACACTTTGGCTGGGGTATTCGATAGCGCCTGTAAAATAGCCTGCTGCTCACGCTCCGGCTGGCCGCTAGCACGCTGCCAGTCTGGCCTCGTTATCTCGGGTTGTTTTGGTACAGGCAGTCCCTGCCGCCAGACAAGCGTCTGCGGGCTCGCGGCAACCGTCCGGCAAAAATGGTCAACAAAGTTAGGGGTGGTAATCGGTTCCGGCACATCGCTCCAGCGCAGTGAATCGGCATCGGTTTGTTGACGCCAGTTCTGCCACTCCGGTACCAGCAGCAGCATCCAGCTTCCGGCGCGCAGCGTACCGGCCAGCGCGGCAAAAGCCGAAACGTCAAAGCCATTACGGGCATCAAAAATAGCATGCTGAAACTCGCGCCCCAGCAGGGTCGTGAGTTTAGACGGAAGGCAAGAAGGTGCATCCACAGGTGCTGGGCCAACCCACAGTACATCCGCGCTGGCGGCATGGCGGAACGCGGCTGCCTGCTGTTCGCACCACGTGGCCTCACCGCTCACCACCAGCAGGCGGCGAATTCCCGCCTGTGCCATGCGCGCGGCCTGCGCGAACAGCTCATCCATGATGCTCGACATCTGGTTAGAGTGATTTACTGAAGGTATTGCACTGGCCCGGATCGCCGCTGTCAAAGCCGCGTTTCAGCCAGGTGTAACGCTGCTGAGAGGTACCGTGAGTAAAGCTGTCCGGTGCCACGCGTCCCTGGCTTTGCTGTTGCAGACGGTCATCGCCAATCGCTTCGGCAGCGTTCAGCGCCTCCTCCAGATCACCGGCTTCCAGGATGCCCTGTTTTTGCATATTGTGGCCCCAGACGCCGGCAAAGCAGTCGGCCTGCAGCTCCATACGCACCGACAGACGGTTCACTTCTGCTTCGGAAGCATTTTGCTGCATCTGGCGCACTTTCGGCTCAATGCCGAGCAGTTTTTGTACGTGGTGGCCCACTTCATGCGCAATCACGTAACCCTGCGCAAAATCACCGCCCGCGCCGAGTTTACTTTTCATGTCGTCGTAGAAGGAGAGGTCGATATAGACCGTGGTGTCGGCTGGGCAGTAGAACGGCCCCATAACGGATTGCCCGGTACCGCATCCGGTACGGGTGGCACCCCGGTACATCACGAGGCGCGGAGGCTGATAGGTTTTGCCCATCTCTTTGAACTGCTGCGCCCAGGTATCTTCGGTTGTTGCGAGGATCACCGAGGTAAATTTGGCGGCTTCGTCATCTTTTGGCTGACTCACGCGCTGGGAGGACTGCTGCTGGCCAATCGGCTCGCCGGTCATCAGGCCGGTTAAATCAACGCCGTAGTAGCCCGCAACCACCACGACAATCAGCAGAATAATTCCGCCCTTGCCGCTGGGAATACGAAAACCGGGGCCGCGCCCCATTCCTTGAGAGTCGGAACTGTTCCGCCGGTCTTCCACATTGTCGCTTTCACGACGACCTTGCCAACGCATAACTACCTCGATCTTATCTTATCAATATTCTGGTATGATCGTAGGCGGTTACGGGCGGGATTACCACTGGAAATGTCTTATGCGTTATCCCGGCATCGCGTCGCCTGAGCGGGCTTAGCGACGCCGGAGAGGGGGCAAACTTAGTCCAGCTTGACGCCTAAACGGTGGGCAACTTCTTCGTACGCTTCAATCAGGCCACCCAGGCTCTGGCGGAAACGGTCTTTGTCCATTTTATCCATGGTCTTTTTGTCCCACAGACGGCTGCCATCCGGAGAGAATTCATCGCCCAGCACCACTTCGCCTTTAAACAAACCGAACTCCAGCTTGAAGTCCACCAGGATGAGCCCAGCGTCATCAAACAGTTTTTTCAGCACGTCATTGGCTTTATAGGTCAGTTCCTGCATACGAGCCAGATTCTCTTTGCTCACCCAGCCAAAGGTTTCGCAGTAGGATTCGTTAACCATTGGATCGTGCATCGCATCGTTTTTCAAGAACAGGTCGAACAGCGGCGGATTCAGTTCAATACCTTCTTCAATCCCTAAACGTTTCACCAGCGACCCGGCTGCGCGGTTACGCACCACGCACTCCACCGGCACCATATCCAGTTTTTTAACCAGACATTCGGTATCGGACAACAGCGCTTCCATTTGAGTCGGGATGCCGGCTTGCGCCAGTTTGCTCATAATGAAATGGTTGAACTTGTTGTTCACCATGCCTTTACGATCGAACTGTTCAATGCGGGCACCATCTCCTGCTGACGTATCGTTACGGAATTCGAGTACCAACAGATCCGGGTTTTCGGTGCTGTATACGGTTTTCGCTTTACCACGATACAACTCAGCTAGCTTTTGCATCTTTGTCACTCCAGTGATGTTTAACGATACGCTCGTCGTCTTTCAAGCATCAGGTACGTTGCGTACGTTCCTGCAACTTAAAATCCAAAGAGTCTAAATATTTGTGCTTTTTCTACTGACGCACACGTTTGCGTCACTATACAGAAAAAAGGGCTGGATTGCTCCAGCCCTGATTAATTACTTCGTAAATGCGGCCTGGAATGCGGCTACCAGGGCGTCATTTTGAGACTGAGTCAGCGGATGACCTTTCGGATCGATGAACTGCAGGCTACTACGGTTGTCCAGATCGCCGACCTGAAGTTTGTAGTCGCCGGAAGCCATACCCGGGTCGCTCGCGCCAAGATCGCGCCAACGGCTGTCAGACAGTGGCTTGTAGGTTACTGCCACGCTGCCCTGAGAACGGGTGCTATCGGTCACTTTCATGCCCACTTTTTCCAGCGTAGCTGGCAGACGCTGCCATACCTGGTTGAACGGAGCACGAACCACCAGCATTGGCAGGCCGGTATCGTCAGCTGCGCTCTGGACGTCGAAGGTTGCCCCAGCGGTACCTTTGGAAGCGTTCGCCGCATCGGTAGCGTTCTTATCAAGGCCAGCGGAAATCACGTTCAGCATTTCAGCGCTGTAGCGCTGCAGCGATGCACGATCGGCAACGGCTTTACCTGCTTGTTCGAGGTTAACCAGTTTTACCATCACCGCCTGCTGATAGCCCTGCGGCTGCACGGAGATTTGATAACGACCGCGGTACTGCTGGTCTTCATCAAGACGGTTCCAGTCAACCCAGTCCGTGGTCAGCGTTTGGCTTGCATCATCACGTTTGGTAATAGTGTAGTTTTTCGCCTGAACGATGCTGACAACCTGTGGCCACAGGGAACCGCTACGGCTATTTTCAACCAGTAGCGTAGCTGTGTCGCCGGTAAACTGGGTACGCGCACCGGATACCAGCGCCAGCGCCTGAGCCGGTGGACGGATATCCAGCGCCTTACCTACGGCACCGCTGCCGTTAGCGACCGGGATGTTGTAGTCGCCATTTTCAATCGGCAGGATCATCCCCGCAGGGGCGTGAAGTTCACTTAACGGTGCTGCATCCAGGTAGGATTCATCACCGCTCACCTGGCGCTTATAGCGCGAGTCGGAACTACAAGCTGCAAGCAGTAGAACCAACGAAACACCCGCGACCTTCGCCAGGCGCGACTTCTGTACTGAGTAAGCCATCAAATCTCCCTAAACTTTACAGCAAACCGGCATGCTTCAATGCGGATGCCACAACATCACGACCGTGGTCGGTGATGGGTGTCATCGGCAAGCGCATGATATCGGTCGCCACAAGTCCCAATTCCTTACATGCCCATTTCACTGGGATAGGATTGGGTTCGACAAATAATTTATTGTGAAGCGGCATCAAACGTTGGTTGATGATACGCGCCTGCTCAAACTGGCCTTCTGCCGCCAGCTTGCACATTTCTGCCATATCACGTGCTGCAACGTTCGCCGTCACCGAAATGACGCCGTGACCGCCCAACTGCATGAAATCCAACCCGGAAGCATCATCACCGCTGAGCAGGATGAAATCGTCTGAAACCAGCTCTTTGATCTGGTGAACACGACTTAAGTTCCCCGTGGCTTCCTTAATCGCGATAATATTTTTAATTTTCGCAAGGCGACCTACGGTTTCCGGCAGCATATCGCAGCCGGTACGCGACGGCACATTATACAGGATTTGTGGCAGGTCAGTATGCTCAGCAATCGCTTTGAAGTGCTGGAACAGACCTTCCTGGGTCGGACGGTTGTAGTACGGGGTGACCGTCAGGCAGCCGACAACGCCGGTATTGTTAAAACGCTGGGTCAGGCTAATCGCCTCTGCGGTTGCATTTGCCCCCGTTCCTGCGATAACTGGAATGCGGCCATCGGCCAGTTCCAGCGTGGTCATCACCACGTCGCCATGCTCTTCGTGGCTGAGCGTTGCGGACTCGCCGGTAGTCCCTACCGACACGATCGCCGAGGTTCCGTTGGCGACATGGTAATCAATCAGTTTTTTCAGGCTTGAACGGTCGACATTACCTTTTTCATCCATCGGCGTGACAAGCGCTACAATACTTCCCGTGAACATGGGCCATCCTCTGTGCTGACGTGCGGACATGAGTCTCAATGGTACGTTTGGTCTTGTAATAAAAGCAAGAGACTGAAGCCCTTCAGAATGTTGTATGCCGGTTTTTTTTATGCTTTCCTAGGGTATACCGCACCTTTTTAAAGGAAGAACAGGTTTGACAGCCTCATTACAACACTATCTGGTCATCACAGCCCTGGGCGCGGATCGCCCTGGCATC
Source organism: Kluyvera huaxiensis (assembly GCF_040149365.1). Taxonomy (NCBI): domain Bacteria; kingdom Pseudomonadati; phylum Pseudomonadota; class Gammaproteobacteria; order Enterobacterales; family Enterobacteriaceae; genus Kluyvera; species Kluyvera huaxiensis. The sequence goes on along the minus strand of NZ_JBEFLV010000002.1, from coordinate 124,953 downwards.
GTCAATACGATCACTCGTCACGTCAGTAGTTGTGGCTGCAACATCGAAGACAGTCGTTTGGCTATGCTGGGAGATGAGTTCACTTTTATTATGCTGCTTTCCGGCACCTGGAACGCCATTACCCTCATTGAATCAACCCTGCCGCTAAAAGGGGCAGAACTGGACCTGCTGATTGTGATGAAGCGCACCACCGCTCGCCCTCGTCCGGCAATGCCCGCCACCGTGTGGGTTCAAGTGGAGGTTCCCGACTCTCCGCACATCATTGAGCGTTTTACCGCGCTCTTCGATAGCTGGGAGATGAACATCGCCGAGCTGGTTTCACGCACTCAACCGGGGACCGACGCAGCCGCCGCCCAGCTATTCATCCAGATTACTGCCCATAGTCCGGCTACGCAAAATGCATCAAATATTGAGCAAGCGTTCAAAGCCCTATGTACAGAATTGAAAGCGCAAGGCAGTATAAACGTGATCAATTATTCACAGCATGATGAACAGGATGGAGATGAGTAATGAACCCACTGAAAGCCGGTGATATCGCACCGAAATTTAGTTTGCCCGATCAAGACGGCGAGCAGGTAAATTTGACCGACTTCCAGGGACAACGTGTTCTGGTCTATTTCTACCCGAAAGCGATGACCCCTGGCTGCACCGTGCAGGCTTGTGGCCTTCGCGACAATATGGACGAACTGAAAAAAGCGGGCGTAGAGGTTCTGGGTATCAGCACCGATAAACCAGAAAAACTGTCCCGTTTCGCCGAAAAAGAGCTGCTTAACTTCACGCTGCTCTCCGATGAAGATCATCAGGTCTGCGAACAGTTTGGTATCTGGGGCGAAAAATCCTTCATGGGTAAAACCTATGATGGCATTCACCGCATCAGCTTCCTGGTGGACGCTGACGGTAAAGTTGAACATGTGTTTGATGACTTCAAAACCAGCAATCACCACGACATCGTGCTGGGCTGGTTGCAAGCGAACGCGTGATAGACCAATGAATTAAAAAAGCCGACGTAATGTCGGCTTTTTATTATCAGGACTCTTCGTCTACCGCCAGACCGTCCGGCCAGGCATGAACCACCGCCTTAATCAGCGTCGCGAGTGGAATCGCAAAGAAGACGCCCCAGAACCCCCACAGCCCACCGAAAATCACCACCGACAGAATAATCACCAGCGGATGCAGGTTTACTGCCTCAGAGAATAGCACCGGCACCAGCAGGTTGCCGTCCAGCCCCTGAATAATCAGATACACCGCGAACAGACTCCAGAATTCGGTGCCAAGACCGAACTGGAACAGCGCTACGCAGACCACCGGAATCGTCACCACAAACGCCCCGATGTAAGGAATCAGTACCGATAGCCCCACCAGCACCGCCAGCAGCAGCGAGTAGTTGAGGCCAAACATCAGGAAACCAAGCCAGGTGGCGATACCCACCACCACCATTTCCAGCACTTTGCCACGGATATAGTTGGTGATTTGCTGGTTCATCTCTTTCCATACCTGCCCTGCCAGCCCGCGGTTACGCGGCAGCACCCGGCGAACGGCATTAAGCATTTGCTCTTTGTCCTTAACCAGGAAAAAGACCATCAGCGGCACCAGCACCAGATAGACCGCCAGCGTTAACAGCCCGACCAGCGATGCGACCGAATACTTCACCACCGAGTCGCCCATGGTCAGCATACGGCTGCGCATATTTTCGGCCATCGCGTCGATAATGCCCGCATCCATTAGCGCCGGATAGCGGCGCGGCAGCGTGGCGGCAAAGTCAGACAATTTATTGAGCATGCCCGGCATATCATGGATGAGATTAATCCCTTGCTGCCAGGCAATTGGCATCACCACGAATGACATCAGCAACAGGATGCCGACGAATAGCACCAGCACGACGCTGGTCGCCCAGCGTCTCGACCAGCCCAGACGCTCCAGACGCACGGTAGGCCACTCCAGCAAATACGCCAGAACCAACGCCACCAGTAGCGGCGCCAGCAGGCCGCTGAAGAAAAATAGAATGCAAAAACCGGCCAGCAGAATCACCAGCAGCGCTATCGCTTCGGGGTCGCTAAATCGGCGACGGTACCACTGCATCAACATCTCGAGCATAAATCTATTCCCTGAGGCCTGTGCTTTCATACAGAACGTGAATTGTATCTAAGTGTCACAAAAAAGACTCCGCTTTTTATAATTATCCCACAATCACGCAATTATCATTTTCAATGATGAAGCAGATAGATACACTCGCAGAGCGGCTTTTTACGGAACGTAAGGGTACGCTATTGGTCAAAACAGGCACATCCCACATTACAGGACAGAGGTTATGTTCAGGCAGTTGAAAAAAACGCTGTTGGCATCCCTTATTGCGACGCTTGCACTCGGTCAGATAGCCCCTGCATTTGCGGACTCAACGGACAATCTGCCGGATATGGGCACGTCCGCAGGAAGTACGCTCTCCATTGGTCAGGAGATGCAAATGGGGGATTACTATGTTCGTCAACTGCGCGGAAGCGCACCGCTGATTAACGACCCGCTGTTAGTTCAATACATTAATTCGCTGGGTATGCGGCTGGTATCGCACGCCTTTTCAGTCCGTACGCCATTTCATTTCTATCTGATCAATAACGACGACATCAACGCCTTCGCCTTCTTTGGCGGTAACGTGGTGCTTCACTCCGCACTATTCCGCTACTCGGATACGGAGAGCCAGCTGGCGTCGGTGATGGCGCACGAAATCTCCCACGTGACCCAGCGCCACCTGGCGCGTGCGATGGAAGACCAGAAACGTAACGCTCCGCTAACGTGGGTCGGCGCGCTAGGCTCGATCCTATTAGCAATGGCAAGCCCGCAGGCCGGTATGGCAGCGCTGAGCGGTACGCTTGCAGGTACCCAACAGGGCATCATCAGCTTCACCCGTCAGAACGAAGAAGAGGCCGACCGCATTGGTATTCAGGTATTGCAGCGTTCGGGCTTTGACCCGCAGGCCATGCCAGCCTTTATGGAAAAGCTGCTCGACCAATCTCGCTACTCTTCGCGTCCGCCGGAAATGCTGTTAACCCACCCCCTGCCAGAGAGTCGTCTGTCGGATGCGCGTAACCGCGCCAACCAGATGCGTCCGGTGGTGGTGCAGTCCTCTGCCGATTTCTACTTCGCCAAAGCACGTACGCTCGGCATGTATAATTCCGGCAAAAATCAGCTCGGCACCGACCTTCTCGACAGTTGGTCGAAAGGCAATATTCGCGAGCAGCATGCCGCCCAGTACGGACGGGCACTGCTGGCAATGGAAGCCAAAAACTACGCGGAAGCCAGCAAACAGCTACAGCCGCTGCTCAGCGCCGAGCCGCAAAACGCCTGGTATCTGGATCTCGCCACCGATATCGACCTCGGCCAGAACAAAGCGACGGAAGCCGTCAACCGCTTGAAGAATGCCCGCGAGCTACGTACCAACCCGGTATTGCAATTAAACCTCGCCAACGCCCTGCTCGAAGCCGGTCAGCCAGGGGAAGCTGCGACCATACTGAACCGCTACACCTTTAACTATAAAGAAGATACCAACGGCTGGGATCTGCTAGCCCAGGTGGAAAACAAGCTGGGTAATCGCGACCAGGAATTAGCCGCTCGCGCCGAAAATATGGCGCTGGTTGGAAGGCTCGATCAGGCCATTTCGCTGCTTAGCGCTGCCAGCGCGCAGGTTAAGCTACGCAGCCTGGAGCAGGCGCGCTACGATGCCCGCATTGACCAGCTGCGCCAGTTGCAAGAGCGCTTCCGCCCTTATCAGAAAATGTAACAGGAGAGACTATGACGGATTCGGTCACCATCTACCATAACCCGCGCTGCTCAAAAAGCCGCGAGACCTTAAGCCTGTTGAAGGACAACGGCATCGAGCCAAGCGTGGTGCTCTATCTGGAGACACCGCCGGATGCCGCCGCGCTGCGCAAGCTGCTAAAAATGCTGGGCATGACCAGCGCTCGCGAGCTGATGCGCCAGAAAGAAGATCTTTATAAGGCGCTTAATCTTAGCGACAGCCAGCTTAGTGAAGAGGCATTAATCCAGGCGATGATCGACAATCCCAAGCTGATTGAGCGCCCAATTGTCGTTAGCAACGGTCAGGCGCGAATTGGTCGCCCACCGGAACAAGTACTGGAAATTGTTCGCTAGTTTCCATTAAGGCCGCAGCGCTTCCAAAAAGGCCTGCGGCGTCATATTCCCCAGTTTTTTCTGTTCCTTTCCGCGATTAAAAATCGAACACAGCCTGGCGACCAGTTCATCCGGCGTGCAGATCCGCGCGGCGGGAATAATTTCTGCCAGCGGCAGCGTCACCTGAACCGCTAATCGCTTATTTACCGCCTGCGTCGTGCGCCCGGAAATTCCCCGCTCGCTCAACCGATGACTGAGCGCATTCACCAGCCCCTCGTTCAACCACTCGTCGGTTTGTATCTCAACAGATTGGATATCACCCGGGAACTGCGCCAATATCTCATCCAGCCAATTCACCACCAGGGAAGAAGACATACCGGAATAGATTCGCGCATAGCACCAACCGCTAACCGGCTCCTGCGCCCACAGTAAATGGTGGTCGCCATCGTCATCCATGTGCAGCGATAAAAAACGGTAGTGCAGCGTCAACGACTGCGCTTTGGCTCCCGCCTTTAGCGCTTTTTTGCCGCACAGCACCTCACCGGTCCCCCGCTGATACGAAGGCTTCAGATAGCGATTTAACGTTGCGCGGGACAGCGGGATCTCAAGCCCCTCCACCACCATAAACAGCAGATCGTCCAGCGGAGCCCGGAGTATTTCCCGTAAAGCGTTAATCAATACAATCTGCTCTTGTCTCATCGCTTTGTGTACAACAACGGGAGTGGTACTCCGATCCGCCGTCTGCTCCCGATTTCGCCAGCGGCGTACCGTCGTTACCGAAATCCCCAGCTCACGCGCCAGTTCACGGTCGCTTTTATCCGACTCCTGCAGATACTTCCTGACTCTAGGCGTCGTCGTGGCGTTGGCGTGCAGCTTAATTTCCATAAAAACCCTTTCGTTTTTCGTGACTAATCATATGAGATTTACATATATTAAGTCGATACGATGTGACCCGTTTCACCTTTCCACTTTCGGTTTTCTTCAATAATCCCTTCGTCGTTTTCTATTACATAACACACACAATGTCCGTTAATCTTATACGGAGTTCACAATGAACAATGTTCTGGGATTTTTAGAAGAGAAATTGATGCCGATTGCCGCGAACACCGCGCAGCAGCGTCATCTCGGTGCCATTCGCGGCGCATATGTCTCCTTCATGCCTTTCATTATCGTTGGTTCCATTCTGCTGGTTATTTCGTCGTTCCCGAATCAGGCCTATCAGCAGTTTATGTCTCACTACTTTGGTGCCAACTGGAGTGCCATCATCGAGATCCCGTTTAACGCGGTGTTCTCCACCATGTCACTGTTTATCAGCTTCCTCGTTGCCTACCGCCTGGCCGAACACTACGAGAGCGATCGCCTCTCGTGCGGCATCCTGGCACTGGTCAGCTTCTTAATACTGACGCCGTTTATCAAAGTCGCCGAAAATGGCGGCATCACCGTGATGCCGGTCGAATGGATTGGCACCAAAGGTCTGTTTGTTGCCATGATTGGTTCGCTGCTGTGGACCGAGCTGTTCTGCTGGCTGAAGCGCAAAAAGCTGGTTATCAAGATGCCAGAAGGCGTGCCGCCTGCGGTGCAAGAGTCATTCGCCGCGCTGCTCCCAGCATTAGTGGTAATGATTCTGGTGCTGGCTATCCGCATCGGTTTTGAAAACACTCACTATCAGACCATCCACCAGTTTATTTATGACGTGGTTGCAACGCCGGTTCGCCACTTCGGCACCTCCTATTTCGGCGCGCTGATGACGGTCTTCAGTATCACTATTCTGTGGTCGGTGGGCATTAACTCCGGCTCAATGGTCAACGGCATCATTCGCCCACTGTGGATGGAAAATCAGACCGATAACATCGCTGCCATTCAGGCCGGTGTTACCCCGCCGCATATCATCACCGAGCAGTTCTTCGACATGATCTGGATGGGCGGTGCCGGTGCAACGTTGTCGCTGGTTATCGCGATGCTGATTTTTGCCCGCAGTAAAAGTATGCGCGAAGTGGCGCGACTTGGTGCCGGGGCCTCGGTCTTTAACATCAACGAACCGGTGCTGTTTGGCCTGCCGGTTATCATGAACCCTATCATGCTGATCCCGTTCAACCTGGTGCCGCTGGTACTGGTGACGATTCAGTATGTAGCAATGAAAATTGGCATGGTCGCGGTGACTACCGGGGTGTTTATTCCATGGACGCTGCCGCCAGTCATCAGCGGCTTCGTCGTCACCGGACATATTTCCGGCAGTGTGATGCAAATACTCAACCTGCTGATTGGCGCGATGCTGTATCTGCCGTTTATGCGCATCCTCGACAAGCAGTACCGCAGTGCAGAAATAAGTGAAACTCAGGGATCTAATACGCTAGCAAAACAGGAGTAAGTGATGTGGGGAATAATTGCAACCTGGCGTATGGCGCTGGAAGGGGTTAGCGAATCAGCCACGGCGCTGGCTAGCGGGAATAAAGCGACGACCTCAGTGGTGGATGCCGTAGTCGCCGTGGAAGATTTTCCATTCTACAAATCAGTCGGCTACGGCGGACTGCCTACCGAGAATGGCGAAGTCGAACTTGACGCCGCATGGATGGACGGCGATACGCTGGCCTTCGGCGCGGTGGGCAATCTGGTCGATATCGCCAACCCGGTAAAAGTGGCCCACGCGCTGGGCCGCCAGCGTTATAACTCACTGCTGGTCGGCCAGGGCGCGCGCGAATGGGCGCTAAGCCAGGGGTTTAGCGATAAAAAAATGCTCACCGAGCGAGCAATGCAGCACTATCGTAAACGCTGCCGCGAGACGCTGGATAAGGGGCTCAGCCCGTACGACGGTCATGACACCGTTGGCGTCATCGCGCTGGATAAACAAGGTTCGATGAGCGTGGCAACCTCCACCAGCGGCCTGTTTATGAAAAAGCGCGGGCGCATTGGCGACTCACCCATCATCGGTTCCGGGTTCTACTGCGACAGCGAAATTGGCGCAGCAACGGCGACCGGCGTCGGTGAAGACCTAATGAAAGGCTGCACCAGCTATGAAATCGTCCGCCGCATGGAACAGGGCATGACCCCGCAGCAGGCGGCCGATTCGGTGGTATACGAGCTGGAAGATAAGCTGATGTCGCGCTTTGGTCGCGCAGGCGACCTGTCCGTCGTCTGTATGAACCGCAAAGGCGAGTTTGGTGCAGCCACCAATATCAAAACCTTCTCTTTTGTGGTGGCGACCGCGACCCAGCCGCTGACGGTATTCCGCGCCGAACGCATCAAAGAGAAAACCCACTACCAGCCGGTGGACGATGCCTGGATGCAGGCCTATGCCGACCGCATCCGCGCGCCCATCGAGGAGTAAATGATGATTAACTACCGTCTATTCACAACGCTTTCCAGCGAACTGGCGCAGGGCCACCTCATTACTTTTCCCGGCAGCCCTCTGCTAAAGGAAAACCTGTTGCAGGATAATCCGCTCATTGCGGAAATGACTGAGCTGGCCGAACACGGCAAACTCGCAGATACCCGCTTCGGCTGCGGGCCATTCGCTCGTATCACCCTCATTCCGCTCAGCGCCTGGCAGGACAGTCTTACCGACTCACTGCTGACGTATCTGCGTCCGCTGTTTTCCGCCCCGGTCTGCGATGAGGTGCTGCTGGACTGTAGCGATATTGATGACACGGTGCTGGCAAAAAACCTGCGTTTTCTCTTCAATCAGGCGCACAAATTGACCGACCTGGGGTTAAAAAAACTGCCCAGCAGCAGCGTGCATCTTCGCCGTATCAACGCCTATTGTGCGGGCACAGATGCATCGCGCATGGAGAGGGTCTTCAACCAGCAGCAGGCCATCGCCAACGGCATGGTTGCCGCGCGTCGGCTGGCGGATATCCCGTCGGAACAGTGCACACCGCAGTTTGTGGTGGAAGAAGCCCAGCGCCTGTGCGCCGCCTTCCCAAATCTGCGCTGCGAAGCGCTGGATGAACGGGCTATCGTTGAGCAGGGTCTTGGCCTGCTGCATGCGGTGGGTAAAGGTGCCAGCCGCCCTCCTCGCCTGCTGGCGATTCACTATGACGGCGCCAGCAGCGGCCCGGTACGCAGCTATGTCGGTAAAGGCATTACCTTCGATACCGGCGGGCTGTGGCTGAAAGAAGGTGCCGGCATGTACACCATGAAATACGACATGTGCGGCGCGGCCAACGTGCTTGGGCTGATGCTGAGTATCGCCGAGTTGAAGCTGCCGGTGCGCGTCATGGGTGTGCTGGCGCTGGCGGAAAATGCCATCGGGCCTGACGCCATGCAGCCGGGCAGCGTGGCTCGCGCTTGTAACGGCATGACGGTAGAGATTAACAACACCGATGCCGAAGGTCGACTGGTGCTCTCCGATGCTATCGCCTGGGCAAGTCAGCGCCATGAAGACACGCGTTATATCATCGATTTAGCGACGTTGACCGGTGCAGTCGTCAAGGCGCTGGGCTACGAGTTGAGTGGGTTGATGACGCAGGACAACGCGCTGCGTAGCGCCCTGACCGCCGCCGGTGAGCAGAGCGGAGATGAAGTCTGGTCGCTGCCGCTGGATGCGCGCATGAAAAAGCAAACCGAAAGCGCGATTGCCGATTTGTACAACACACCGACCAACAACGCCGCTATCAGTGCTTCTGCAGCATGGTTACTGCATCACTTCTGCCCGGCCAATATCCCGTGGGCACATCTTGATGTCAGCGGCACGGCGCTGTGGCGCGAAGGTGGAAAAAGCGTGGCGTCGGGCAGACCGATTCCGCTGCTGATGCAGCATCTGCTGAATGATTTGGCGATTGAAGAATAACGTTTCGTGTTACGACAAAAGGCCTGATGGCACTACGTCTATCAGGCCTTTTTGTTGGCTAGAGCTTAAGGATCTCTTTCACAAACGGGATCGTTAGCTTGCGCTGAGCGGTTATCGAGGCGTGATCGAGTTGATCGAGCGTTAAGAACAGCGTACGCATTTCACGATCGAGGCGTTTAAGCAGGAAGCGGCAAACGTCTTCCGGCATCTCAAAACCACGCAGACGCGCGCGGAGCTGCAACGCCTGTAGTTTATCTTCATCTGAGAGCGGCTGAAGTTTGTAGATCTGCCCCCAGTCCAGACGTGACGCCAGATCCGGCAGGCCCAGATTAAGCTGCCGAGGTGGGCGATCGCCGGTTATCAGTAAACGCGTATTGCCCGACTCAAGAATGCGGTTATACAGATTGAAGATCGCCATCTCCCACAGTTCATCCCCGGCAACACATTCGATGTTGTCGATACAAACCAGTGAAAGCTGCTCCATTCCATCGAGAACTTCCGGCACAAACCAGGTGCGCTTATCCAGCGGCACGTAGCCTACCGCATCGCCACGCTGGGACAGTTCGGCGCAGGCGGCATGCAGCAAATGGCTGCGGCCAGCACCTTCGCGCGACCAGATATAGATGTATCCGCTATGTTCCTGCCGCAGCACGTTTTGCACGGCAGCAAGTAAAGAGGGGTTATCGCCCGGCCAGAAACTCGCAAAAGTTTCATCATCGGGAAGATAAAGTGGCAAAGAGAGCTGTGCCGGTGCGTTCAGAGAGACCTCAACATGGGCTTACGAAAAAACCCGCTGAGTTTACCACAGAAATGAGCGGGGAGAGAACCGGGCGGCGATCCCGCCCGGCTTTAGGATCAATGGGTAGTTTGATCGCTATCTTCGGCATCCAGCACCACTTCTTCCGGGCGCAGTACGCTAATCAGTTTGAACACCAGGCTCAAACAGATCCCGACGATGGTCGCCAGCGCCATGCCTTTGAGCTCAGCGGCACCGATATGCACTTTAGCACCGCTCACGCCGATAATCAGGATAACGGAGGTCAGGATCAGGTTCTGCGCTTTGCTGTAATCCACTTTGGACTCGATCAGTACGCGAATACCGGATGCACCGATTACCCCGTACAGCAGCAGAGAAACACCGCCCATCACCGGCAGAGGGATTATCTGAATTGCTGCCGCCAGCTTGCCAACGCAGGAGAGCAGAATCGCGATAATCGCCGCGCCACCGATAACCCAGGTGCTGTACACACGGGTAATCGCCATCACACCGATGTTCTCACCGTAAGTGGTGTTCGGCGTAGAGCCGAAGAAGCCGGAGATAACGGTCGACAGGCCGTTAGCAAACATCGAGCGATGCAGGCCCGGGTCACGAATCAGATCTTTCTTCACGATATTCGCCGTCACCACCAGGTGGCCGACGTGCTCGGCAATCACTACCAGCGCCGCAGGCAGAATGGTGAAGATAGCAAACCATTCAAAACGTGGTGTGTAGAACGTTGGCAGCGCGAACCAGTGTGCTTCGGCAATCGGCGTGGTATCAACAACACCCATCACGAATGAGAGCGCATAGCCAACCAGAACCCCAATAAGAATCGGGATAATCGCGAGGAAGCCACGGAACAAGACGGAGCCAAACACGGTAACGCCCAACGTCACCAGTGAAATGATGATGGTTTTGGAGTCCGCAGATTGACCGTCCGGTGGCAGCAGGCCTGCCATATTCGCCGCCACACCCGCCAGTTCCAGACCGATAACGGCAACGATTGCGCCCATTGCCGCCGGAGGGAACATCACGTCAAGCCAGCCGGTACCGGCTTTCTTGACAATAAAGGAGACGATGCAGAACAGCACGCCGCACATGATAAAACCGCCCAGCGCCACTTCGTAGCCCAGCGGTAACAGCAGCAGTACCGGAGAAATAAAGGCAAAGCTGGAGCCCAGATAAGCTGGGATTTTACCTTTGCAGATGAAGAGATACAGCAGCGTCCCGAGGCCGTTGAACAGCAGCACGGTGGCCGGGTTAATGTGGAACAGAACCGGCACCAGCACGGTTGCGCCAAACATGGCAAATAAATGCTGCAAGCTAAGCGGGATAGTTTGTAAAAGCGGCGGTCTTTCACTTACCCCAATGGCACGGCGCGTCATGGTGTTTTTCCTCTGTTGTGTTGTTAGCCCAGTTGTTTTTATTCAAAAAAAAGCCGACTTTCAAAGTCGGCTCTTTTTTATTTTTCGTTTACTTGGTACCAAAAATCTTATCGCCGGCATCGCCGAGTCCCGGAATAATGTATCCGTGCTCGTTGAGGCCCTGGTCAATTGACGCAGTGTACAGCTCTATGTCCGGGTGCGCTTTTTCCAGCGCCGCAATACCTTCCGGTGCTGCAACCAGGACCAGCACTTTAATGCTGGAGCAGCCCGCTTTTTTCAGCAGGTCGATGGTGGCGATAACGGAACCGCCGGTAGCCAGCATTGGGTCGACGATCAGCGCCATGCGCTCATCAATGTTGGAAACCAGCTTCTGGAAGTAAGGTACTGGCTCCAGCGTCTCTTCGTCACGATACATGCCGACAACGCTAATGCGCGCGCTCGGTACGTTTTCCAGCACGCCGTCCATCATGCCCAGGCCTGCACGCAGGATTGGCACAACGGTAATTTTCTTACCTTTAATCTGGTCAATTTCTACCGGGCCGTTCCAGCCTTCGATAGTCACTTTTTCCGTTTCCAGACCGGCGGTGGCTTCATAAGTCAGCAGGCTGCCGACTTCGGAGGCGAGTTCACGGAAGCGTTTGGTGCTGATATCGTTCTCGCGCATCAGGCCCAGCTTGTGTTTGACGAGTGGGTGTTTAACTTCCACAATCTTCATTCTCTTTCTCCTTTGAATGGGGCAGCCACAAAAAAATCGCCGGATTATACCGCTTTTTTTTGATTGCGCCATACCCATGATGATTGACCAGGATCAAGCAAAGCGGCGAATGGGGCTGCAGACAGTATAAGTCAGGATAAAAATAAACCCCGACTAGCGGGGTTTTATTATTCATATTCAGTGAGTTAAAGTTCACTGCCGTTGGTCGCAATCACCTTCTGATACCAGGCAAAAGATTTTTTCCGGCTACGGGCCAGTGTGCCGTTACCTTCGTTGTCTTTATCGACGTAAATAAAGCCGTAACGTTTTTTCATCTCGCCGGTACCGGCGGAAACCAGGTCAATACAGCCCCACGGGGTATAGCCCATCAGATCCACGCCATCTTCGACGACCGCTTTCTTCATTTCGGCGATGTGCGCCGCAAGGTAATCGATACGATATTGGTCATTCACCGTGCCATCTTTTTCCAGCACGTCGATGGCACCAAAACCGTTTTCGACGATAAACAGCGGCAACTGATAGTGGTCATAGAACCAGTTCAGTGAGTAGCGCAGGCCCACTGGGTCAATCTGCCAGCCCCAGTCAGACTTCTGCACGAACGGGTTGGAAACAAGGCTGGTGGTTTCATCGTAGTCCAGCTGCGGGTTATCCGGCGTGGCTTTTGTCGCGAACGACATGTAATAGCTAAAGCCGATATAGTCGACGCAACCCTGGGTCAGCGCCTGACGGTCTTCGTCGGTGATATCCAGTTCAAAGCCGCGACGCTCAAAGTAGTTCAGCAGATGCTGCGGGTATTTGCCACGCACGTGTACGTCGGTGAACCAGTAACGGCGATGCATGGCGTTCATCGCCATCATCATATCGTTTGGCGCACAGGACAGCGGATAGATTGGGCACATCGCAATCATACAGCCCACCTGCAGCGCAGGGTTAATCTCACGTGCCGCTTTCACCGCCAGGGCGCTCGCCACCAGCTCGTAGTGCGCCGCTTGATACATTACCGGCTCGCGGTCTTCACCCGGCAGATACTTCAGGCCAGAGTTGGTGAACGGGGCGAAGTCTTCGTGGAAGTTAGCCTGGTTGTTGATTTCGTTGAACGTCATCCAGTACTTCACTTTGTGCTGGTAGCGAGTAAACACCACTTTCGCAAAGCGGACGAAGAACTCAATCAGCTTGCGGTTGCGCCAGCCGCCGTATTCAGTCACCAGATGATACGGCATCTCAAAGTGCGACAGGGTAATGACCGGCTCGATACCTAACTTCAGGCACTCATCGAACAGATCATCATAGAACTGCAGGCCCGCTTCGTTCGGCGTCAGCTCGTCGCCATTGGGAAAAATACGCGTCCAGGCAATGGAGGTACGGAAGCATTTATAGCCCATCTCAGCGAACAGTTGCAGATCGTCTTTATAGCGATGATAGAAATCAATGGCTTCGTGGTTTGGGTAGTTCTTCCCCGGCAGTACGCCGTCGGTAATTTCACGTGGTACGCCGTGCGCACCGGCGGTCATCACATCCGCGACGCTGGCGCCCTTGCCGCCCTCTTTCCAGCCACCTTCCAGTTGATGTGCAGCTACCGCGCCGCCCCAGAGAAACCCAGCTTTAAATCCAGACATATCTTTCCCTCGTTAATCAGTAAGTTATCGCTGCGAGTATTGCTGATTGAAATGATAAACCGCGCCAATCAGCCCGGCGTCATTACCGTGGCTGACCGTATCGATGTAGTCGGCGATACCGAACCAGGCCAGATGCTCACGCATCAGCGCCAGAAAACCGGGGCGTTCAACGATGCCGCCGCCGATGAGAATGGTTTGTGGATCAAACAGATTGACCAGGTTATAGAGCCCCGTTCCAATACCGTTGAAAAACTCTGCAACCAACCGCCGGCAGACGGCATCGCCCGCGTCGAAGCGGTCGAAGATCTCCTCGCCGGTCACTTCGTCCAGCGGTTTGCCAATATGCTGCGCATAGCGATAGCGCAGTACGCGCAGGGTGCAGTTTTCGTTCATTGAGTAGCGTCGAACATCGCGGGAGCCGGGACGTGAAGTTTGCATATAGCCAAATTCACCGGCGCGAAAACGCGCACCGTGCACCAGTTGGTTATTGCAGAAAATAGCGCCGCCGATGCCGGTGCCGATAGTCAGCACCAGGAAATTCGCCATCTCAGTCGCTTTGCCCTGCCAACGCTCGGCCAGCAGTACGCAGTTCGCATCATTCTCGATGGCGACGGGTAAACCGCAGCGCTCCTCAAGCCACTCTTTAATCGCGAAGTTGTCGAACCGACGGATAGCACCGCCCATCTCGATATAGCCGGTGTGCGGGTTAACGTAGCCCGGTGCGCTTATCGCGATACCGGTACACTGAGGATGTGCAGCAATCCAGGCTTCAATGGCTGAAAGAATTTGCTCACCGTCGCTATTGCTGATGGGCTGTTTTCCTTTTTCCAGCAATCCACCATTTGCATCGACTACGCCCATTTTTAACGCCGTACCACCAATATCAAAAGCAGCGATTTTCATTCCATTCATCCCTTCTGGCTGCGTTCAAATCTCTTGTTCGGTCATCTGTAACAAAAAACAGAAACCGGTTTCAGTCATATGATGTGGATTATGCACAATGGATGCAAGGACAAGGATGTACCCGGTTTCATTTTCGTGAGCAGTATCATATTCAACCAATTTAATTGCTGAATAGGTGGAAAAATCAGGTGTTAAAAAATGGGTGCAGAATAGGCTCGCAAACGTTTGCCTGGGCTGATAGAATTGCGCCGATTTTTCTTGCTAACGCAAACGCGTGGAGACTTAGCAGTGACCGACAAAACCTCTCTCAGCTATAAAGATGCCGGTGTTGATATTGACGCAGGAAACGCTCTGGTTGACCGTATCAAAGGGGTGGTGAAGAAAACTCGCCGTCCGGAAGTGATGGGTGGATTAGGTGGATTCGGTGCATTGTGCGCACTGCCGCAAAAATATCGCGAACCGGTGCTGGTTTCAGGCACTGACGGCGTTGGCACAAAATTACGCTTAGCGATGGATTTAAAGCGTCACGATACTATCGGTATCGATCTGGTCGCCATGTGCGTTAACGATCTGGTGGTTCAGGGCGCCGAGCCGCTGTTCTTCCTCGACTACTATGCCACTGGCAAACTGGACGTTGATACCGCAGCTAGCGTTATCAGCGGTATCGCCGAGGGCTGCCTGCAGTCCGGCTGCGCGCTGGTCGGCGGTGAAACGGCTGAAATGCCGGGGATGTACCACGGTGAAGATTACGACGTCGCGGGCTTCTGCGTTGGCGTAGTTGAAAAATCAGAAATCATCGACGGCAGCAAAGTTGCCGACGGCGACGTGCTGATTGCCCTTGGCTCCAGCGGCCCGCACTCCAACGGCTACTCTCTGGTTCGCAAAATTGTGGAAGTAAGCGGCTGCAACCCGGACACGACTCAACTGGAAGGCAAAACGCTGGCCGACCATCTGCTGGCACCAACCCGCATCTACGTGAAGTCTATTCTTGAACTGATCGCGAGCGTTGACGTCCACGCTATCGCCCACCTGACCGGCGGCGGTTTCTGGGAAAACATTCCGCGCGTTCTGCCGGATAACACCCAGGCCGTGATCGATGAATCCTCCTGGCAGTGGCCAGCCGTATTCAGCTGGTTGCAGGATGCCGGTAACGTCAGCCGTCATGAAATGTACCGCACCTTTAACTGCGGCGTCGGTATGGTGATTGCACTGGCTGCCGATCAAGCGGACAAAGCGATTGCGCTGATGAACGAAAAAGGTGAAAACGCGTGGAAAATCGGCTATATCAAAGCCACTGATTCCGAACAGCGTGTGGTCATCGAATAAATGAAAAACATCGTGGTGCTGATTTCCGGCAACGGCAGCAATTTGCAGGCAATTATCGACGCCTGTGAGCAAAAAAGGATTAATGGCACCATTCGGGCGGTTTTCAGCAATAAGGCCGACGCATTCGGCCTTGAGCGCGCGCGCGATGCGGGTATCCCGCAGCACGCGCTGGCCGCCAGCCAATTTGCTAGCCGGGAAGCATTTGACCGTGAGCTGATGCATGAAATCGACGCCTATGCCCCCGATGTTGTGGTTCTGGCGGGCTATATGCGTATTCTCAGCGCCGATTTCGTTCAGCACTATCAGGGGAAATTGCTCAATATCCACCCTTCCCTGCTGCCAAAATATCCGGGTCTGAACACCCATCGTCAGGCGCTGGAAAATGGCGACGCCGAACACGGGACTTCCGTGCATTTCGTTACCGAAGAGCTGGACGGCGGGCCGGTAATTTTACAGGCTAAAGTGCCGGTTTTCGACGGCGATGACGAAGATGAAATTACCTCGCGAGTGCAGGTTCAGGAACATGCTATCTACCCGCTGGTGGTGGGCTGGTTCCTCGATGGACGCTTGAAAATGCAGGACAATCATGCCTGGATTGATGGCGTCAGGCTGCCTCCGGCAGGCTACGCGGCGGACGAGTAATATCGCATCAGCACACGACTTAAAGAGGGCCACTGCGGCCCTCTTTTTTATGCCTGTAATCTGCCTGGTTAGGGTCAGCACAAACGGCAAAAAAGACTTAGATATCAAAAAGAATAATGAATATTTTCTTATGGGAAATAGGATTACTGTCATACTTAGCTGACACAGTTGGACATCGTCTGGCAAAGCTAGCAATATAAACAGTGAGACGACTTTGCCGCGTCCCGTGGACAAACCGGAGTGTGAGTAGTAATGGGTCAGGAAAAACTGTACATCGAAAAAGAACTAAGCTGGTTGTCATTCAACGAGCGTGTCCTTCAGGAAGCGGCAGACAAAAGCAATCCGCTGATTGAGCGTATGCGTTTTCTGGGGATTTACTCCAACAACCTCGACGAGTTCTATAAAGTCCGCTTCGCCGAACTGAAGCGACGGATTATCATCAGCGAAGAACAGGGCGTGACCACGCATTCTCGCCATCTTCTGACCCGGATTCAGGCGCGAGTGCTGAAAGCCGATCAGGAGTTTGATGGTCTGTACAATGAGCTGCTGCTGGAAATGGCACGCAACCAAATCTTCCTGATTAACGAACGCCAGCTTTCCGCCAACCAGCAAGGCTGGCTGCGCCACTATTTTAAACAGCATTTGCGCCAGCATATCACCCCGATTCTGCTGAACCGGGAAACCGATCTGGTGCAGTTCCTGAAAGATGATTACACCTATTTAGCGGTGGAAATTATTCGCGGCGATGAAATTAACTACGCGCTGCTGGAAATTCCATCCGATAAAGTACCGCGTTTCGTCAATCTGCCGCCAGAAACACCGCGTCGCCGTAAGCCGATGATCTTGCTGGATAACATTCTTCGTTACTGCC
Source organism: Kluyvera huaxiensis (assembly GCF_040149365.1). NCBI lineage: Bacteria > Pseudomonadati > Pseudomonadota > Gammaproteobacteria > Enterobacterales > Enterobacteriaceae > Kluyvera > Kluyvera huaxiensis. The sequence goes on along the minus strand of NZ_JBEFLV010000002.1, from coordinate 107,827 downwards.
TGGATGATATCTTCAAAGGCTTCTTTGACTATGACGCGCTGAACGCCTATTCGATGAAAATGACCCGTGACGCCGAGTACGATCTGGTGCACGAAATGGAATCAAGCCTGATGGAGCTGATGTCTTCCAGCCTCAAGCAGCGCCTGACCGCCGAACCGGTGCGCTTTGTTTATCAGCGCGATATGCCTGATGCAATGGTCGAAATGCTGCGTAAGAAGCTGACTATCTCACGCTATGACTCCATCGTTCCGGGCGGCCGCTATCACAACTTTAAAGACTTTATTGGTTTCCCGAACGTCGGCAAAGCCAATCTGGTCAACAAACCGATGCCGAGATTGCGCCATGTTTGGTTCGATAAATTCCGCAACGGTTTTGACGCCATTCGCGAACGCGACGTGCTGCTCTACTACCCTTATCACACCTTTGAGCACGTGCTGGAGCTGCTGCGCCAGGCTTCATTCGATCCCAACGTGTTGGCCATCAAAATCAATATTTACCGAGTCGCCAAAGACTCGCGCATTATTGATGCCATGATTCACGCCGCCCATAACGGTAAGAAAGTCACCGTGGTGGTCGAACTGCAGGCGCGCTTCGATGAAGCCGCCAACATCCATTGGGCAAAGCGCCTTACCGAAGCGGGCGTGCACGTTATCTTCTCGGCTCCAGGCCTGAAAATTCACGCCAAACTGTTCCTGATTTCGCGTAAAGAAGGTGAGGAAGTGGTGCGCTATGCCCACATCGGTACCGGTAACTTCAACGAAAAAACCGCGCGTATTTACACCGACTATTCGCTGATTACCGCCGACGCGCGTATCACCAATGAAGTACGTCGGGTATTTAACTTTATCGAAAACCCTTACCGCCCGGTGAGCTTCGACTACCTGCTGGTGTCGCCGCAAAACTCCCGTCGTCTGTTGTACAAGATGATCGACCAAGAAATTGCCAACGCCCAGAATGGATTACCGGCAGGCATTACGCTTAAACTCAACAACCTGGTGGATAAAGGGCTGGTCGATCGCCTGTATGCGGCATCCAGCTCCGGCGTACAGGTGAATCTCCTGATCCGCGGAATGTGCTCCCTGATTCCAGAATTAGAAGGAATCAGCGATAATATTCGAGTGATCAGCATCGTCGACCGTTTCCTTGAGCACGATAGGATCTATATTTTTGATAACGGCGGCGATAAACGCGTCTACCTCTCCTCTGCGGACTGGATGACCCGTAATATCGATTACCGTATTGAAGTCGCGACGCCACTGCTCGACCCGCGCCTCAAACAGCGGATCCTCGATATTATCGATATCCTGTTTAGCGACACGGTGAAAGCCCGTTATGTCGATAAAGAACTGAGTAATCGCTATGTTCCGCGCGGAAATCGACGCAAAGTCCGTGCGCAGCAGGCGATCTACGATTATCTCAAATCACTTGAACAGCCTGACTAACCTATGCCAATAAAAAGCAAAGCACCCCGGCCGCAGGAGTTTGCGGCGGTTGATCTTGGTTCAAACAGTTTTCATATGGTCATCGCGCGCGTTGTTGATGGCGCAATGCAGATTATTGGCCGTCTGAAGCAGCGTGTGCATCTGGCCGACGGGCTGGATGAAAACAACATGCTCAGCGAAGATGCCATGGAACGCGGCCTAAGCTGCCTGTCGCTGTTCGCAGAGCGACTGCAGGGCTTTTCCCCTTCCAGCGTCTGTATCGTCGGCACGCACTCGCTACGTCAGGCGGTGAACGCTACCGATTTTTTGAAGCGCGCGGAAAAGGTTATCCCCTACCCGATTGAAATTATCTCCGGCAACGAAGAAGCGCGTCTGATTTTTATGGGCGTAGAGCACACGCAGCCGGAGAAAGGCCGCAAGCTGGTGATTGATATCGGCGGCGGTTCCACCGAGCTGGTGATTGGCGAAGATTTTGAACCGATGCTGGTCGAAAGTCGCCGCATGGGCTGCGTGAGCTTCGGCCAGCAGTTCTTCCTTGCGGGCACTATCAACCGGGAAAACTTCCAGCGCGCGCGCCTTGCGGCCGTGCAGAAGCTGGAAACGCTGGCGTGGCAGTACCGTATTCAGGGCTGGAACGTGGCAATGGGGGCGTCTGGCACCATTAAAGCGGCGCATGAAGTGCTGCTGGAAATGGGCGAGAAAGACGGTTTTATCACCCCTGAGCGCCTCGAAATGCTGGTTGAAGAAGTGCTGAAGAGCAAAAACTTCAACTCTCTGAGCCTGCCTGGGCTTTCTGAAGAGCGTAAATACGTGTTCGTTCCGGGACTGGCAATTCTCTGCGGCGTGTTTGACGCGCTGGGGATCAAAGAACTGCGCCTTTCTGACGGTGCGCTACGCGAAGGCGTGCTGTATGAAATGGAAGGCCGTTTCCGCCATCAGGACGTCCGTAGCCGCACCGCGCAAAGTCTGGCAAATCAGTACAACATCGACCGTGAACAGGCGCAGCGCGTCCTGGAAACGACAATGCAAATGTACGATCAGTGGCTGGAGCAGAATCCGAAGCTTGGAAATCCACAGCTAACCGCGCTATTGAAGTGGGCGTCAATGCTGCATGAAGTGGGGCTGAACATTAACCACAGCGGAATGCATCGCCATTCGGCCTACATCCTGCAAAACAGCGACCTGCCCGGCTTTAACCAGGAACAGCAGTATCTGATGGCAACCCTGGTACGCTTCCATCGTAAAGCCATTAAGCTGGATGAATTGCCGCGCTTCACGCTGTTTAAGAAGAAGCAGTTCCTGCCGATGATTCAGTTACTGCGTCTTGGCGTGCTGTTGAATAACCAGCGTCAGGCAACCACAACGCCGCCAACGCTGAAGCTGACGACCGAGGCTAACCACTGGACGCTCTGTTTCCCATATGACTGGTTTTCCCAGAACGCGCTGGTGTTGCTCGATCTGGAGAAAGAGCAGCAGTATTGGGAAAGCGTCACCGGCTGGTTGCTAAAAATCACCGAGGAGAGTGCGCCCGACGAGGTCGTCGCCGCCTGATGCGTTAGCTTTAGTTTTAGGTAACGCCAGCTCCTCAAGCGGGGCTGGCTTACCAATCGCATATCCCTGAAGATAATCAATGCCTAGCGCAATCGCCGCCGCGCGAATTTCTTTATTTTCAACATATTCCGCCACCACGCGCATTTTCTTCATCCGCGCCAGATGGCAGATAGATGAGACAATCTGGTAGTCGAGACTGCTGGTCGCAATATTACGGATAAAGCTGCCATCAATTTTGAGGATGTCCGCGCAGATGTGCTTCAAGCGCGCATAGCTGGCATAGCCCGTGCCAAAATCATCAATCGCCACCCGGCACCCAAGTTCCTGCAGTTCATGCAGCGTTTGTCGCGCCTGCTCCACGTTGACCAACGAATGGCTTTCTGTAATCTCAAACACCAGTTGCCATGCCTCAATACCGTATTCACTGAGCAATGTTTCGACCTTACGCGCAAAACCCAACCCGCTGGCAGTCGACGGCGATAAATTCACAGCCAGACGCATTCCCGGGTGGCTTTCTCGCCGGCTGGCCATAAAGCGCAATGTATGTTCAAGCACCCAAAGGTCGATACGCGATGCCATACCAAATTCGTGGGCGACCGGTAAAAATAGCGCCGGTGAGATCAGTTCATTCTCATCATCGAGCATTCGCAGCAGGACTTCATGATAGTCATCGCCGCGGATACCGACAATTGGCTGCGCCATCAGGCAGAAGCGATCGTTTTCCAGCGCCTGTTGGACGCGAACCATCATCGCAATCTTACCCTTCAACTCCTGCTGAAGGTGCTGTGCGCCGCGCCGCTGCATGTTTTCTGGGCGATCGGTCACTAACGACAGTTCAGCCACCGTATTCAGCTCTCCCAACATCAACGGAAGGTGCGCGATAGGTGATTGGATATAGCAATAGCTTAAGCCAATTTGCGGCTGGAGCGGCATTCCATTCCAGCTGTAGCGGAACATTTTCAGACGCGCATAAAGCTCATCGATGCGATCCTTGTAGGACTCTGTATGCAGTTGTACGGCTAAATCACTACCGGTCAACTGATACACATTCTCCCCCGGTCGCAAAACATCCCGCAGGTATTCCGCCAGATTTTGCTTATAGTTGATACGCAGCATAATGCCGTAGTGGCGTGCCAGGATTTCAAGATCCGGCATGCGCAGGAAGCACAGTACCGACCACGGCGCTTTGCTAATCGCCCGGTTCAAAGCACGCATATTCGGCAAATTCACCACTGGGTCGATAAAGGCCATACGCCGTACCCGCTCGTGAATAGCGCGCTGGCGGCTGGAGAGCATTGCAATATAGGCAATAATAAACGAGAACACCAGAAAGCTAGACGAGGTGATTGCCAACTGAACGCTATACCCTTCAGTGCGCGGAATATAGCGAGAATGGTAATGAATGGCCACAATCAGCAGTAACGTCCAGACAACGGAAATGAACCGATAGCCAAAGCGCATTGAGCCCCACAACATCACCGGCAACAGCAAGGAAATGGTGTAGTTGGTGCTGAAAATCGTGCTGGCTTTATCCAGCGGCATCATCAACATGGAGAATATCCCCAGCACCACGACTCCCCACACCGTCATTTCCGGCCATTTGACCTTTGCGTCAAAATCGCGACGAGTCTGGGAGACAAAGCTGCGAATATAATAGGGATTGCGGATAATACGGATCAACAAGTAGCACAGAGGTACGCCGGTGAGATACCCCATCAGCAGCGACTGGTAGTTAATCAAATTACGCTGGGTCAACGGCGACGTCAGTTGAGCCTCACTGAGGCTAGGATAGACACCGATATACAGCGTGAACTGTATCAGGAACATAAACAACGAAGCGGGGACAAACATCTGCCAGAACAGCCGGTGCGCCATCAGGCGGGTGTCGCCGTACGTCACCATTTTTCGCCCACCGGTAAAAAACTGATAACCGCCCCATGCCACCAGCGTTGGAATAAGAAACTGCAGCGTGAGGCCGACTTCTTCAGCGGCAAGCAGGTCGCGCGTCAGATAGCAGGCAATCCCCGCAATGAGCCCCGGAAGCGCTTTCCAACCGAAAAATAACATCATGCTCAGCAAAAAAGGCAGTGGCAGATAATAAAGGTAAGCCTTACCGTCACCAACATAGGCGTAAGTATTAGCAATTTTAATTATTGGCAACACCAGAAGCGGCAGTATCAGGGGCAACCCCCACCAACAATCGCGATATTGCTTATACCATTTACAGAAATTCATAGGTGCTCAACGGATACCCCAAATCCTGCTGGGTATTTTGAGACAGGCATCCAACCTGGCTTAAAATTCCGCGAGATGAGTAATACGCGGGTCAGGCGCAGTATTTTAGTGAGCAGTTCCGAATGAAACTTGATATACGTCAAAAAAAGATGCACATCCAATTAATAAATCACTTTTTAATGGACAAATGCAGATATATTTTCAGGTTTGTGAATACGTATATTATCTTATATAACATTAATTAATGTTTACCCTGACGGTTTTTTACATTCAATGCAATTGACCCTCACGTCACTCTGTGCCTTAATGTAGCAATCGCCCGTGTATGGGTATACCTAAAGGACCCCTTTGTGAGCCAGGTTACCAGCCTACGAAAACGACACCGATTTAACAGTCGCATGATCCGAATCGTACTGCTTATCAGTTTGATCTTCTTCTTCGGACGTTTCGTCTACTCCTCCATTGGTGCGTGGCATCACCACCAGGACAAAAAAGAATCCCAGCAAAGCAGCCTTTCGCAGCAGACTCCCGCAGTGCAGACCAACGATCGCTAATCTTCTTTACGCTCCTGTCATACCTTCTTTTTCAAGATTCCTTACCGGATGGCTAATCGACCGACATTTAACCATCCGGTAAGGGATTTGAGTTCCCTTGCTCTCTTTTCCACTACGCATTCGGACATATCGCTCAATTACCCCGCCGCCCGCACAATTACACAATCTTTTATTTTCACTTCGCCGCACCATTTGGCGAATTTTTTGTGTGGCTTTTATTACGCATAAAAATATGGCTAAAACAGCCATTAACCCATCACAATTAAAAATATAAACGGCATACGCATTATTATTTTGCATATGGCGATTAATTTTTACTTGAATGTTTATATAGTATTTTTAAATTCAGCAAGGTAATACCATGAGTGGCTTTGCATTATTCCCTAAAATAAGAAGCAGTATTGAGTGGCTTTTTGAGCACGGTGACGCCGTCGTCCAGTTTGGCTGGAGCATTGTTGCCGCGATCATTTTATTGTTCGCCGGTAAATTTGTTTCTCGCCTGCTCGCACATACCCTGGAGAAACTACTTTTAAGGCGAAGCGTCGATATCACCATCGTGCAATTTTTTACCGCGCTGGTCCGCTATATCACGCTCGCATTTTTTACCGTCGCCGCGTTGGGCCGCATCGGCATTGAAACATCATCGATTATTGCCGTGATTGGTGCCGCTGGGCTGGCTATTGGCCTGGCATTGCAAAGCTCGTTGTCTAACTTTGCCGCAGGCGTCATGCTGGTTTCCTTGCGCCCATTCCGCGCAGGTGAAATCATACAAATTGGGCTCATAATAGGGACGGTTGAAAAAGTGCATATCTTTTCAACCACCTTACTCACTGGCGACAGTAAATCGGTGGTGATCCCTAACGGTAAAATTATCGCCGACAATATCATCAACTACTCTCGCCACCCAATGCGCCGTATCGATCTGGTCATTGGCGTCGGCTACCACAGTCGGATTGCCGATGTAAAAAGAGTGATTACCAGTATTATCGAGCAGGACAGTCGTATCGACCAGAAGCGCGGTTTTGTTGTTCGTTTGGGGGAGCTTGCCCCTTCATCGCTGAACTTCTATGTTCGCGTGTGGGTACCCAATGCTGAATACTGGAACACCTACTACGACATGCTGGAAAAAATCAAAGAGGCGCTGGACGCCAACCATATCTCCTTACCGTATCCGCAAATGGACGTTCGCATCGAAAACATTACCGCCAAAGTACCCACCCAACTTCAGCTAGTCGATTAGCCATCGGGACAAAAGATTGCCATAAAAAAACCCTCTGCTGAGCAGAGGGTTTTTAGCACTAACATAAAGGGGAAATTATTCCCACTCAATGGTAGCCGGTGGCTTGCCGCTGATGTCATAAACGACACGCGAGATACCGTTCACTTCATTGATGATGCGGTTGGATACGCGTCCCAGGAAGTCGTACGGCAGGTGCGCCCAGTGTGCGGTCATAAAGTCGATGGTTTCGACAGCACGCAGGGAAACAACCCAGTCATACTTACGGCCATCGCCCATCACACCTACGGAACGAACCGGCAGGAACACGGTGAACGCCTGGCTCACTTTGTTGTACAGGTCGGCTTTGTGCAGCTCTTCGATGAAGATAGCATCCGCACGACGCAGCAGGTCGCAGTACTCTTTCTTCACTTCGCCCAGCACGCGTACGCCCAGACCTGGACCCGGGAACGGGTGACGGTACAGCATGTCGTACGGCAGGCCCAGTTCCAGACCAATTTTACGCACTTCATCTTTGAACAGCTCACGCAGCGGTTCAACCAGGCCCATCTTCATCTCTTTCGGCAGGCCGCCCACGTTGTGGTGAGATTTGATGACGTGTGCTTTACCGGTCGCGGAAGCGGCGGATTCGATAACGTCAGGATAGATAGTCCCCTGCGCCAGCCATTTCACGTCCTGCAACTTCAGTGCTTCTTCGTCAAATACTTCAACGAATACGCGACCGATGATTTTACGTTTAGCTTCCGGATCGTTTTCACCCGCCAGCGCGTCGAGGAAGCGTTTTTCGCCTTCCACGTGAACGATGTTGAGGCCGAAGTGGTCGCCGAACATGTCCATAACCTGCTGAGCTTCGTTCAGACGCAGCAGACCGTTATCAACGAAGACGCAGGTCAGGTTTTTGCCGATGGCGCGGTGCAGCAGCATCGCGGTAACGGAGGAGTCAACGCCACCGGACAGGCCGAGGATCACTTTGTCATCACCCACCTGCTCGCGGATGCGCACAATCGCATCTTCGATAATTTTGTCAGCGGTCCACAGCGCTTCGCACTGGCAGATATCGCGAACAAAACGCTCAAGCATGCGCAGGCCCTGGCGGGTGTGGGTCACTTCCGGGTGGAACTGCACGCCGTAGAAGCGTTTTTCTTCGTTAGCCATAATGGCGAACGGGCAGCTCTCTGTGCTGGCAACGGTGACGAAGTCAGCAGGGATGGCGGTGACTTTATCGCCATGGCTCATCCATACGTCCAGCAGCGGTTTGCCGTCTGCGGTCAGTGCATCTTCGATACCGCGAACCAGCGCGCTGTCGGTTTTCACTTCAACCTGGGCGTAGCCAAACTCGCGTTCGGTAGAGCTTTCAACATGACCGCCCAGCTGCATCGCCATGGTCTGCATGCCGTAGCATACGCCGAAGACCGGTACACCAGCTTCGAAGACGTATTCTGGTGCACGTGGGCTGTTATCTTCGGTGGTGCTTTCCGGGCCACCGGAGAGGATGATCCCGCTCGGATTGAACTCACGGATTTGTGCTTCAGTAACATCCCATGCCCACAGTTCACAGTAGACGCCCAGTTCACGTACGCGACGTGCCACCAGCTGCGTATACTGCGATCCGAAATCAAGGATAAGAATGCGATGTTTATGAATATTATCAGTCATTTGACGTTAATTCCGAGGCAAGTGAAACAATAACAAAACGCCCGGTTAAAACCGGGCGCGGAAACTTATCAGGAGCCCATGCGGTAGTTCGGGGACTCTTTGGTGATGGTCACATCGTGAACGTGGCTTTCCTGGATACCCGCACCGCTGATGCGAACGAATTCAGCTTTCGTACGCAGCTCGTCAATGGTACCACAGCCGGTCAGCCCCATACAGGAGCGCAGGCCGCCCATCTGCTGGTGAATGATCTCTTTCAGGCGACCTTTATAGGCAACGCGACCTTCGATACCTTCTGGTACCAGTTTGTCTGCGGCGTTATCGCTCTGGAAGTAACGGTCGGAAGAACCTTTAGACATCGCGCCCAGGGAGCCCATACCACGGTAAGATTTGTAAGAACGGCCCTGGTAAAGCTCGATTTCACCCGGGGATTCTTCGGTACCAGCCAGCATTGAACCCACCATCACCACGGCGGCGCCAGCAGCGATAGCTTTCGCGATGTCACCGGAGAAACGAATACCACCATCGGCGATAACCGGAATGCCGGTACCTTCCAGCGCTTCAACCGCGTCGGAAACCGCAGTGATCTGTGGAACACCTACGCCGGTAACGATACGGGTAGTACAAATGGAACCCGGGCCGATACCCACTTTAACTGCGCTACAACCGGCTTCCGCCAGAGCACGAGCGCCTGCGCCAGTCGCCACGTTACCGCCGATGATTTGCAGGTCAGGGTATTTAGCACGAGTTTCACGGATACGCTGCAAAACGCCTTCAGAGTGGCCGTGAGAGGAGTCAATCAGCAGCACGTCAACGCCTGCCGCAACCAGAGCATCAACGCGCTCTTCGTTACCAGCGCCTGCGCCTACTGCCGCGCCAACGCGCAGACGACCCTGCTCATCTTTACACGCGTTAGGTTTACGTTCGGCTTTTTTAAAGTCTTTAACGGTGATCATGCCCAGCAGGTGGAAGCTGGAATCAACAACCAGCGCTTTTTCTACGCGGCGTTCGTGCATTTTTGCGAAGACCACGTCACGCGCTTCGCCTTCGCGAACGGTCACCAGGCGATCTTTCGGCGTCATATACACGCTCACCGGCTGGTTCAGATCGGTTACGAAGCGAACATCACGACCGGTAATGATACCGACCAGTTCATTATCTTCGGTCACAACCGGATAGCCTGCGAAGCCGTTACGCTCAGTCAGCGCTTTGACTTCGTGCAGAGTGGTGGTTGGCAGAACGGTCTGCGGGTCGGTCACGACGCCGGATTCGTGTTTCTTCACGCGGCGAACTTCTTCCGCCTGGCGCTCAATGGACATGTTTTTGTGGATAAAACCGATGCCGCCTTCCTGTGCCAGTGCAATTGCAAGGCGCGCTTCAGTCACGGTATCCATTGCCGCAGAGAGCATAGGAATGTTCAGACGAATAGTTTTAGTCAGCTGGGTGCCAAGATCAGCCGTGTTCGGCAGAACGGTAGAATGAGCGGGAACGAGGAGGACGTCGTCAAACGTCAGGGCTTCTTTTGCGATACGTAGCATGGGCAATATCTCACCTGGGAGGTTAATAAATATTGCCGCGGCATTATACAGAGCGTAAGCGATTGCATCTACACTTTTCTTAAAAAAATACTTGCGATCGTCGTTGGGCAGGTTACTATCGACTGAATAACCTGCTGATTTAGAATTTGATCTCGCTCACATGTTACCTTCTCAATCCCCCTCAATTTTTACCGTTAGCCGCCTGAATCAGTCGGTTCGTCTGCTGCTCGAGCAAGAAATGGGGCAAGTGTGGATTAGCGGCGAGATTTCAAATTTCTCCCAGCCCTCTTCCGGTCACTGGTACTTCACCTTAAAAGACGATAACGCCCAGGTGCGCTGCGCGATGTTCCGCAACAGTAACCGCCGCGTGACGTTCCGCCCGCAGCATGGGCAACAGGTGCTGGTGCGCGCCAATATCACGCTGTATGAACCGCGCGGCGACTACCAGATTATTGTCGAAAGCATGCAGCCGGCGGGTGAAGGCCTGTTGCAGCAAAAATATGAGCAGCTGAAAGCCAAACTGCAGGCTGAAGGATTGTTCGACCAGCAGTTCAAGCAGCCGCTTCCTGCCCCAGCCCACTGCATTGGCGTGATTACGTCTAAAACCGGGGCTGCGCTGCACGATATTCTCCATGTCCTCAAACGCCGCGATCCCTCTTTGCCGGTGGTGATTTACCCCACGGCTGTTCAGGGTGACGATGCGCCGATGCAAATCGTCCGCGCCATTGAGCTGGCTAACGCCCGTAACGAGTGTGATGTTTTAATCGTCGGGCGCGGCGGCGGTTCGCTGGAAGATTTATGGAGCTTTAACGACGAGCGCGTGGCGCGGGCTATTTTTGCCAGCCGCATTCCGGTGGTGAGCGCCGTCGGCCATGAAACCGACGTGACCATTGCCGATTTTGTCGGCGATCTGCGCGCGCCAACGCCATCTGCCGCGGCAGAAATTGTCAGCCGCAATCAGCAGGAATTATTACGCCAGATCCAATCCGTTCAGCAGCGTCTGGGCATGGCGATGGATTACTACCTCGCCAACCGCAGTCGTCGTTTTACGCAGACATATCACCGTCTACAACAGCAGCATCCTCAGCTACGCCTGGCGCGCCAGCAAACCACGCTGGAACGACTGCGTCAGCGCATGAGCTTTGCGCTGGAAAACCAAATCAAACAGGCCAATCAGCGCCAGCAGCGCATTTTGCAGCGTCTGAATCAACAAAATCCCCAGCCGCGCATTCATCGCGGCCAGTCGCGCATTCAGCAGCTGGAATATCGGCTGGCGGAGAATATCCGCGCTCGTCTTAGCGAACAACGCGAGCGTTTTGGCAATGCGGTAACGCATCTGGAAGCCGTCAGCCCACTAGCCACTTTGGCACGTGGCTACAGCGTCACCACCGCCAGCGATGGCAAAGTACTAAAACAGACAAAACAGGCGAAAGCGGGCGAGCTGTTGACCACCAGGCTGGCGGATGGCTGGGTTGAGAGTGAAATCAAAACGGTGACGGCGGAAAAGAAAACCCGCGCACGTAAAAAAGCGGTCTGATTTCCGGGTAATACCGGGCTTCAGCGCCCGGTCAGGTATCGTGCTTATTCGCCGACGGGCACCCATTCGACCCGTTTTTTCGAAACCAGCCCGTGTCCGTTCTGGCACAGGAAATCTACCGCCCCACAGGCTTTTAATACTTCCAGCGGTTTATGACATTCAGGGCAACGCGCCTCGAGGATGAATTCCTTTTCACAGCGCTCACAGTGCGCCTGATTTCCCTGCACTTCCAGCGATGCCTGACAGCCTGGGCAGATGAACTCCATAGCAACTCCTTAACTTTTGTTTTGTACCGCTATTTTACCACGGCTCGGGCCTTAATGAGCGCCGCGCAGTTGCTGTTGAAGCTGTAATAGCACCTCAACTTCCGTCATTCTACGCTGAGTCAATCTGGCCACTTCTTCCGGCGCTCGCGTAAAAAGGCTACTGGCGCCAAAAATATGTTCACCGAGACAATGGGCATACACCGCACCGTCTCGCGTCCAGCTCATCGCACTGTCGCCTGTTATCAACTCGACTCGTTCACCGCCTGGGCCACGATTCTGGCTAATCATTCGACCATCACGCAGATAGATGCATATCCCTTTGCGCTCGACGCCAGGCCCGGCATATTTATTTAGCCACAGATTCACCGGTATCCCGGCAAGGGTTCCCTGCAGGTGTGCCTCACCTTCTGCGGTGTCGAAATCACCGGGGGAGATTGCTCTTCCCAGACGATCTTTAGCCAATAGTACATTCAGGTTCAGCTCATCGCTGCCGCCGAGATAACGTACCGTTTCGCGCATCATCGCCAGCACGTGAGTGCCAACATCCACAATCACCCCATCCGGGTGGCGTAGCTGGCGGGTATCAGGTTCACCGGTGGCAAAATTGAGTGCGATAGGTTCGCCGGCTGCGTTAAAACCACTTGGCTCTAGCAGAAAACCGTCAATACCAACAATATCATCAAGCGTTGTTACCGGCGGATAAGCCACCTCGGCATGACCTTCTGGCCGCCAGCGATCGTCCATTTTACCTTGAGCAAGACACAGCGCGCCGTCTCGAGCCATCCAGTGATCCAACGCCAGCACGCGATCGGCGTTATCGGCCAGCGAGAGGATCGCACGCAGGCGCCCTATTTGACCGGGGGTCGCGACAATCGGTTTTTCTACCACAATGCGCGGTATTGAGGTAGCCAGCGCCGCTTCTAGTACCGGCAAATGTTGCAGTGACGCGGTGGTGATGCATAGCGTGTCGATAGGCTGTGCCAGCAGGGCCGCGAGTGATTCACAGCAGGTCACACCGGGTAGCGTTCGCTGAGCGTCGAGGTCGTATCCCCACAGGGTCGATACCGGTAAAGACAGTCGGCGTAGCGCAGGAAGCCAGGCCGTTTCAACCACGGCGCCCAAACCGACAAAACCAATATTCATAATCTCTGACTCACAAATAAGAAAGTGGTATCAGAGATTATTATCTGTGAAGCGCCATCGTGAAATATTGCGCACGATGGCCTAATGCATCACAACGTAGAACGTAATCGGTCAAACCCTTCCGCCAGATCGGTTTTCAGGTCATCCATATCTTCGAGACCAATTTGTAGTCGCAGCGTTAAACCGCCCGGCTGCCAGTTCGTTGCGGTACGGTAGTCGGCGCAGTTAAACGGGATAATCAAGCTTTCAAACCCGCCCCACGAGTAGCCCATCCCAAAAATGCTCATATTATCGAGCATCTTCGTCACTCCCGCTTTAGAGAACTCCGGCTTAAGCACCAGGGAAAACAGCCCGGAGGAACCGGTGAAATCTCTTTTCCAAATCTCGTGCCCCGGGCACTCCGGCAGCGCAGGATGGAGGACCTTTAAAACCTCTGGACGTGATTTCAGCCAGCGCGCCATTTCGAGGCCGCGTTTTTCCGCCTCTTTGAGCCGAATATGCATCGTACGCAGGCCACGCAGTGCCAGGAAGCAGTCCTCCGCGCCCGGCAACATTGCCATCAAGTCATAAGTTTTGCGAAGCTGCGGCCACCAGGCGTCATTGGCAGACACCAGCCCCATAAGCAGATCGGAGTGACCGCCAAGATACTTAGTACCAGCCTCCAGCGAGAGGTCGCATCCGTGTTCGTGAGCGCGAAAGAAAATCGGCGTCGCCCAGGTATTATCAATAATGGTGGTCACGCCATGCGCTTTCGCCGCCCGGGTCATCGCCGGAACATCCTGAATCTCAAAGCTTTGTGAACCAGGCGACTCAAGAAACAGCGTGGTGGTATTGGGCCGAAACAGAGTCTCAATCCCAGCACCAATACACGGATCATAATAGGTAGTCTCAATCCCCATTTTCGCGAGCATACCGGCGCAAAAGTTACGCGTTGGTCGATATACGCTATCCGGCATCAAAAGATGATCGCCAGACTTAAGCGTCGTCAGCAGAGAGAGCGCGATCGCCCCAAGCCCTGAGGGGGATAAAACCGTTCCGGCGGCACCCGCCAGTGAGCTCCAGGCATTTTCCAGGCTGGCAATCGTTGGCGTGCCCATGGTGCCGTAATTGAACTCGGCGCGGTTATGCTCGAGATCGTCAACCGTGGGGAAAATGACCGTCGAACCACGGTACACCGGAGCGTTCACAAAGCCTGATTGCTTCGAAACATCCCGGCCTAGCTGGGTGATTTGCGTGCTGATGTTAAAATCGGAGGTGGAACGGTGACCCATAAATTACCCCATAAATTTCAGCGAGATTTCATTAGTCATATCCATCATCTGGGATGAATAACGGCAAAACGATAACTATCCTGCGTTAGGCGCAGCGAAGTCAACGCGCGTTTCACATTGAGAGGATTATCGTTTGGATAGAATGAAGAGGTAGTACGGAAGCGAGGTGTTGATGTGTTGTCATGCGACGACATCAGCACGAGCGGAAAAGTGATGGAAAACCGTGGGGAGAGCGCGGCATGATTAACACGCCGCTTCTATCTTATTAGCCCTGGGTTGTGAGAGTGGGTGCTATTCGTTGCCCCATTCATTGAGGAAATTGGCAATTTCATCAATGCGCTGCTCTGCAATACCTGCTTCACGCGCCATCTCTTGCTGCGCTTCTTCACTGATTTCTTCATTGTTCATCAGGCGGGTCAGCAGCAGTTGGAAATAATGTGCTAACGCATCACGTTCAGAGTCGCTCACAGGTTTCGCGCATTCCGTCGCGTACTCGTCGGCGATGTCATAATACTTGATATCTACTTCATGGCTCATAAATTACTCCCCGGATTAACGTCTATGTCAATTGTCGCCCGCTGCGCCAGTACCCGGCTTAGGGTCGTGAGAAAATGGCGCAGGGTGAGTCCGAATGGTTCAGACCTTCAGCATTTTTACCGTTGCTTCGATATCGATTTCATCTTCCGTGAAAATTAACGTTGTTCCCTGGAAGGTAGTGATCGCCAGTTTTTTCAGCGAGCGCATTTCACCCGGCTTAGTCGCCGATTTTGGCTTGATACTGTTCATCAAAGCCCCGACAGACAGCACCGCGTTCTCTTTATCGATTCGGGTGTCCGCAGGCACTTCTTCGCTGTAAACCAGATAAGATTTGATTGCCGTGAGTTTAAGGCGCTCACCCGCGATATAGATGTATTTGCTTTCCGGGATGACTTTCACCGCGAAAGCCGACAACCCTTTGTTGTTGGTCGTCGGTTCGAAAGTCACCGCCGCATCTTTCTTAATCAGTTCAGGGTTGGCAACCTTAATCACATGAAAATAACGGTTATCACCGTTTTCATCTTTGATAAATCCAAAACCTTTATCTTCAAACCAGGTTGTGATTGTTCCGTTCATCGCCATTACCGCCTACTTAATCGTTTATCTGCTCAATTTTTGCAGCGCGCAGTGTAAAACACAATGCCCGCGCAGACTACGTCTTTGGTGTAAGTCTGGCTGATTAATTTCAGCTACGCGAGGGGGGCCACCCGTAAGGGTCCTGAATCGCTCACCAATGACAATACAAGACCAAACGCAACGTGGATTTTCATCGCGTTTGTGCGTTCTGATAGAGATCCCAACGGTTGCCATACAGATCTTCAAATACAACGACCGTTCCGTACTCTTCTTCACGCGGCTCCTCACAAAAATGAACGCCTTTGGCCTTCATCGCGTGGTAATCACGCCAAAAATCATCGGTCTGCAGGAACAAAAACACCCTGCCGCCGCACTGATTACCAATAAAATCCTTTTGTCGGTCGTTCGATGCTCGAGCCAGTAAAATATGGCAGTCGCTTTCCGGTCCCGGCGACACTACGACCCAACGTTTTCCTGGCTGTGGCGTATCCTCAACAAGGATAAAGCCCAGTTTATCGGTGTAGTACTCAATCGCACGGTCATAGTCGTCGACGACGACAGCTACATGCCCCAGGCACCGTTTCTGTGTTCTCATTTTTTTGCTCCGTTACGCTTTCACTATCACAGCTCAGGTATACCTTTTACCACAAAAGCGTTTTGACCTACCCTGCACCACAAAAAGAAAAGCCCGCATCATGCGGGCTCCTCATTTTACTCAGCGGTGATAAACCCTGCGGTCTATTACTTGCTCTTTTTGATGTGCTTCATCAAGCGCTGGCGCTTACGCATCTGGGTTGGGGTCAGCGTGTTGCGTTTGTTCGCATACGGGTTTTCCCCTTCCTTGAACTGGATGCGGATTGGAGTCCCCATGACGTCCAGCGACTTACGGAAGTAGTTCATCAGATAGCGTTTATAGGAATCCGGCAGGTCTTTTACCTGATTACCATGGATAACTACAATTGGCGGGTTGTAACCACCGGCGTGGGCATACTTCAGCTTCACGCGACGACCACGAACCAATGGCGGCTGGTGATCTTCGGTTGCCATGCTCATGATGCGGGTCAGCATCGCCGTGCCGACACGACGGGTGGAACTGTCATAGGCTTCACGGATGGATTCGAACAGATTACCTACGCCGCTGCCGTGCAGCGCGGAGATAAAGTGCACGCGAGCAAAGTCGATAAAGCCCAGACGATAGTCCAGAGTCTCTTTCACCTGCTCTTTCACTTCCATGCTCAGGCCGTCCCACTTGTTGACGACAATAACAAGTGAGCGCCCACTATTGAGGATAAAGCCCAGCAGTGACAGGTCCTGATCGGAGATACCTTCACGAGCATCGATAACCAGCAGACAGACGTTGGCGTCTTCAATGGCCTGCAGGGTTTTGATAACGGAGAATTTTTCTACCGTATCGGTCACTTTACCGCGCTTACGTACACCGGCGGTGTCGATGAGCACGTATTCACGCTCATCGCGTTCCATCGGGATGTAGATACTGTCACGGGTGGTACCCGGCATATCGTAAACCACCACGCGGTCTTCGCCGAGGATACGGTTAGTCAGCGTTGACTTACCGACGTTAGGGCGACCCACGATAGCGATTTTAATCGGCAGATCCTGCGGGTTGAAGTCATCTTCTGGCTCTTCGACTTCACCGCCGTTCTGCTCGGCTTCAAACTTCGCCCAGTACTCCGCGTCTTCGTCCACTTCTTCCGGCGGGTTAACATCATCAACGAATGGCAGCAGAACGGTTTCCAGCAGCGTGGTCACGCCGCGGCCATGGGAGGCAGCGATCGCGTGAATCTCACCAAGGCCCAGCGACCAGAAGTCAGCCACCGCCTGATCCGGGTCAATCCCGTCCGTTTTGTTCGCCACCAGGAAGGTTGGCTTTTCGCGCGAACGCAGATGCTTGGCGATGCCTTCATCCGCAGGCATCAGCCCCGCACGTGCATCAACCATAAACAGCACCACGTCGGCTTCTTCAATCGCCAGCAGCGACTGTTCAGCCATGCGCGTTTCCACGCCTTCTTCCGTACCATCGATACCGCCGGTATCGATACAGATAAACTCACGCCCTTCAACTTCAGCACGACCGTACTTACGGTCACGAGTCAGACCCGGGAAATCCGCGACCAGCGCATCACGAGTGCGCGTCAAGCGGTTAAAGAGCGTGGATTTTCCGACATTAGGGCGCCCGACAAGCGCGACCACAGGAACCATGATAAAGCCTCATATACTCAAAATTTGTGACAATTTGCTTTGCCGGGCGGCATTTCGCTTATCCGGTCTGCGCTTGTGCGGCAGGCTCGATAAGTGAAGCGCCATCGGGCATAAAAATCAGTAACAATACAAATAGCAAACGGCCCCTGACTAAACAGGAGCCGTCCATCGCTGAAAAACTACAGACGTTAACGCGTAATCGCGTAAACCGTACCGTCTTTCGCCTGAATCAGCAATTTACCGTCAGCAACAACCGGTTCGGTCAGGAAGCCGGAGCTGTCAACTTTCTGCTGGGCCACAAAGCGCCCATCTTCTGGATTAATCCAGTGCATGTAGCCTTCGCTATCGCCTACCACCAGGCTGCCATTATACAGCGCCGGAGTGGTCAGCAGACGGTGCAGCAGATCGCTTTGCGTCCACAGCGTCACACCACCGTCGGTGGTCAGCGCCAGAACGCGGTCATTCTGGTCGGCAATGTAGATACGGTTGCCATCAACGATGAAGTCATTCACCGAACCCAGCTCACGTTTCCACAGGATCTGGCCGCTGCGCAGATCCAGCGCCGTCAGATTACCATTGTAGGCTAATGCATAAACAACGCCATTCACGATAACCGGCGTGGTATCAACATCGCTCAGACGGTCGATTTCAGTGGTACCGGTAGCCTGAGAAATACGTTGCTGCCAGATAAGCTGGCCTTGCTGCATCAGCACCGCACTCACACGACCGTTATCACCACCCACAATAGCTGCGCCGAATGCGACGGCCGGTGCAGATTCACCGCGCAGAGAAAGCGCAGGCATATCCAGGTTCACCGTCCATTTCACCACGCCGCTGTTCTCATCCAGCGCCTGCAGCTGACCGTTGCTGGTATGAACCAGAACCAGGCCATCGCTTGCCGTTGGACGAGACAGAACTTCACCTGCCGCCGTGGTCTGCCAGACGATAGCACCGGTGCCGGCATCCAGCGCGTAAACCTGCGCTTTTTCGCTGCCGACGTACACGTGGCCGCCCGCAATGGTCAAGCCGCCAGACAGCAGAGCCGGTTTACGGCTAAACCAGCCGTCTTTTTCCGCCAGATTCACGGACCAGACTTCTTTACCATCGTCAGCGTTAACCGCTTTCACGGTGCCTTTACGATCGGCCGCATAGACTACGCTGTCGGCATAAGCAGGATGCAGGTTCGAGTAGAAGTCACCAATACCGCTACCGACGGAAACATCCCATGCGGTAGATGGCGTAAACTGGTTTTCTACGGTTGGCAGAGGAGACATTTTAACAACGTCTTCTTCGCCGCTGAATAACGAACAACCACTCAACAGAGTGACAGAAAGCAGTCCTGGCAAAAGTACTTTACGCAATTGCATCGGGTCCCTCTCAGACGGACAAATTATTAATTTTCATGCGCATCATTTCACTCAGCGCCGGTGATGCATCGCTCTTAGCGCCAGCTTCCCACGCTGCACGAGCACCCTGTTTGTCACCTTTACTGAGCAGGATTTCCCCGCGTAAATCAGCAACAATAGCCGTCCAACCTTCACCTTTCACGCCTTCCAGCGTTTTCAGCGCCGCATCAGCCTGCTTCATCTGCAGCTGAACGCGCGCCAGGCGCAGATTAATCACGGACTTCAGATTCTCATCAGACGCAGCGGCTAAGCCTTGCTGCAGCTGCTTTTCCGCCTGTGCCAGATCGTTTTTATCAACAAAGGCCTGCGCCAGTTCCAGAGAAGCAAACGCCCCGTAGGTGTTTTTCGTCTCCGCCGCAAACTTCTGGGCTGAGGCCAGCGCTTCCGGTTTCCCTGAGGACAGAGAAGAAACGGCATTTTCATAAGCCACGGAAGATTCCCGGGCCGAGTCTACCTGATGAGAATTCCAGTAACGCCAGCCAACCAGCGCACCGATCCCCAAAATCACCCCAACGGCCAGCGCTTTGCCATTTTCAGCAAAGAAGCGTTTGATCGCATCAACCTGGTCATTTTCGTTATTGTAAATTTCCACGCAGCCCTTCTCCTGATAATAATGTTCTGGAGATCAACCCAGAATAGTGCGCAAATGCGCGGCAACGCCTTCCTGCGTTACGGTTGTCTGCTCACCAGAGCGCAAATCCTTCACGACAACAGTGGCCTGTTCAACCTCAGATTCACCCAACACCAGGGCAATGCGAGCACCCCATTTATCAGCACGTGCAAACTGCTTCTTAAAGTTGCCGCCGCCGTGGTTGGTCATCAGCTTCACGTCCGGTAACGCATCACGAACCTGCTCAGCCAGACGCATTGCCGCTGACTGAGTATCGGTGCCTGAAGCGACCAGGTATATATCGACAACAGGATCGGCTTTAAATTCCGGATTAACTGCCTGAACCAACAAAACAAGTCGTTCGAGACCCATGGCAAAACCAACCGCCGGAGTCGCGCGACCACCCAGTTGCTCAACCAGACCATCATAACGACCACCTGCACAAACGGTACCCTGCGAGCCAAGGCTGTTAGTTACCCATTCGAAAACGGTACGGTTGTAGTAATCCAGGCCGCGAACCAGGCGCTGGTTAACGGTGTAAGCAATACCCGCGGCATCCAGCTGTGCACACAGGCCAGCAAAGTGCTCACGAGAATCTTGATCCAGATAATCGCCCAGCGCCGGTGCATCATTCAGCAACGCCTGAACGTCTGGGTTTTTGGAATCCAGCACGCGCAGCGGGTTGCTGTACATACGGCGTTTGCAGTCTTCATCCAGCACTTCAACGTGCTGCTCGAGGAATGCCACCAGCGCATCGCGGTAGTTTGCGCGCGCTTCCAGAGAACCGATGGAGTTCAGCTCCAGATTAACGTGTTCAGAAATGCCCAGCGCACGCCACCAGCGAGCGGTCAGCATAATCAGCTCGGCGTCGATATCCGGACCCTGCAGGCCAAAGACTTCGCAACCCAGCTGATGGAACTGGCGGTAGCGCCCTTTCTGCGGACGTTCGTGGCGGAACATCGGCCCGATATACCACAGACGCTGCTCCTGATTGTACAGAAGACCATGCTCGATGCCGGCGCGTACACAGCCCGCGGTACCTTCCGGACGCAGCGTCAGGCTATCGCCATTGCGGTCTTCAAAGGTATACATCTCTTTTTCAACCACGTCGGTCACTTCACCGATAGCGCGTTTGAACAACGGGGTCTGCTCTACAATCGGCAAACGGATTTCGCTATAACCGTAGCTGCCGAGCACCTGCTTAAGTGTGCCTTCAATGCGCTGCCAGATGGCGGTGTCGCCAGGCAGATAATCGTTCATGCCGCGAATGGCTTGAATGTTTTTTGCCACGTTAATTCTCTTTATATATAAAAATGAACCCTCAGCACCAGGGTGCCAGCGGGTTCAATCATACACGGGAAGCAAGACGCTTCCCATCTCGTTATTTTTCAACCTGCTGAACATCGATACGATTGGCGGCATCGAGAATCGTCGCTTTCGCACGAATACGCGTTTCAAGTTGGCTAATCATATCGTCGTTGTCGAGGCGGTCTTTACGTACGCCGTCTTCGTACAGGCCGCTTTTCTTATTACCACCGGTAACGCCCAGGGTCGACACCAGCGCTTCGCCAGGGCCGTTCACCACGCAACCGATAATGGAAACATCCATTGGGGTAATAATATCTTCCAGGCGCTGTTCTAACGCGTTGACCGTACCGATAACGTCAAATTCCTGACGTGAACAGGTTGGGCAAGCGATGAAGTTGATCCCACGCGCACGGATACGCAGCGATTTCAGAATATCAAAACCAACCTTGATCTCTTCAACCGGATCCGCCGCCAGCGAAACGCGCAGCGTATCGCCGATCCCTTCAGACAGCAGCAAACCGAGGCCGATCGCCGATTTCACCGAACCGCTGCGAGCGCCGCCCGCTTCGGTGATCCCTAAGTGCAGAGGCTGATCGATGCGCGATGCCAGCAGGCGATAGGATTCAACCGCCAGGAAAACATCAGACGCCTTGACGCTGACTTTGAACTGATCGAAGTTCAGACGATCGAGGTGATCCACGTGACGCATGGCCGATTCGAGCAGCGCCTGCGGCGTAGGCTCACCGTATTTTTCCTGCAGATCTTTTTCCAGCGACCCGGCGTTAACGCCGATGCGGATAGGAATATTTTTGTCGCGCGCACAGTCGACGACCATGCGAATACGCTCTTCGCTACCGATATTTCCTGGGTTAATACGCAGGCAGTCAACGCCGTATTCCGCCACTTTTAGCGCAATACGGTAGTCGAAATGGATATCAGCGACCAGCGGGACATTAACCTGCTGTTTGATGAGTTTGAAAGCTTCGGCAGCGTCCATCGTTGGGACGGATACACGAACGATATCCGCACCAACGCGTTCTAAAGCTTTGATCTGATTGACCGTCGCTTCGACATCTGTCGTACGCGTATTGGTCATCGACTGGACGGCGATAGGAGCCCCATCGCCGATCGGCACGTTCCCAACGTAAATGCGTGTGGATTTTCTACGTTGAATAGGAGCCTGATTGTGCATGAAAAATCTCCCGCATTACGCGTCTGTTATTGTGCCGGTGATTGTTCAGCATTCACCGTCAGGCGCGCAACCTGGTTAGTTCTGATAAAACGACTCAGATCGACAGGTTTACCCTGGAATTCGATCTGTACTGCAGCCGGCGCGCCAATTTTCAGTTTATAAGGCGCCTGGCCTGCCAGATTCAAGTTACCGCCTTTGCGCTGCAGACCGCTGAACAGTTTTTTACCTGTCGCATCGGTCACTTCCAGCCAGCAATCGGCGGAGAAGTTCATCACCAATGCGTTAGCATCAGCAACCGGTGCCGCGGTCTGCGCTGGGTCAGTTGGCAGTGCGCCCGGCGTTGCGGTTTGCGCGGCTGGGGCAGTTTGTGCAGCTGTTGCGTCAACGCCCGCCTGCGACGGTGCCACAACGGCGTTATTCTGGGCGGTATCCGCTGGCGCAGTGGTAGCAGCCGGAGCGGTTTCAACCGGAGTAGCCGCGCTGTTATCAGCGGTAGCAGTCATATCGGTCGGCGCTGGGGTAGTAGAGGTAGTGTCTGTACCCGTATTCAGCGGAATATTCTGTGCATCATTGCCGCTGGCCTTCAGCTCAACGGAGGATTGATCGGCCATGGTGCTGATCTCTTCCTGCTGCGCTTTATGGTTCTGCCACCACCAGGCTACGGTTAAACCGATAACCACGAACAGCACGAGCCAGGTAAAGCTCATCAGCCAGCCATCGCGTTTTTTACGACGTTTGCCCAAAGAGAAAGTCTGCATCGGCGCGACTTTTGCCGCTCTTATCGGTGCCTGCTTTTCCATCATCGGCAGCAGTTCTTCTTCAGGAATATGCACGAGGCGAGCATATGAACGGATATAACCACGCAAGAATGTTGAAGCAAGTTCAGCAGGTGCCTTATCGTCTTCAATATCACGAACGGTGGAAACCTTCAGACACAAGCGTTCTGCAACAGCTTGCTGACTGAGTCCGAGTTGTTCACGGGCATTACGCAAACGGACACCCGTAGTTTGTGCTTCTGGTTGGTCGTGGTTGGTTTCAGTATTCATTCGCTACAACTGCTGATTCGTGAAATTTAGGTTCTGATGCAAACAGCGTTCGCACCGCGAAACATCCGGTCGTGTGTAGAGAAGGCAGACAGACGGTCAGCGCTTACCCTACGGCAAACAGCGTCAAAGGCCCTATTTCCGCTGTTGTGGCAACGCTACATACTGCCTCAATACTTGAGGAAACGCACCGTAATTATTAACCAGATCAGTGCGTTTCGCCTAATCCTTAAGCACTTAACCCCGTGTGCGCCATTTCTGGCGCACACGATACCGCATTACAGCTCTTTGACCGAGATAGATTCACCCTGCATACGCTTACGCATTGTACGCTTGGTACGGTCAATCACGTCACCGGCCAACTGACCACAGGCAGCATCAATATCATCACCGCGCGTTTTACGAACGATGGTGGTAAAGCCATAGCTCATCAACACTTTACAGAAACGATCGATGCGGCTATTAGAGCTGCGGCCATACGGCGCGCCCGGGAACGGGTTCCATGGGATCAGGTTGATCTTGCATGGCGTATCTTTGAGCAGTTCTGCCAACTCATGCGCATGCTCGGTACCGTCGTTGACGTGATCCAGCATAACGTATTCGATGGTGACGCGGCCCTGGTTGGCGTTGGACTTCGAAATATAGCCGCGAACCGACTCGAGGAAGGTCGCGATATTGTATTTCTTGTTGATCGGTACGATTTCGTCGCGAATCGTATCGTTCGGTGCGTGCAAAGAGATAGCCAGCGCGACATCAATCATATCGCCCAGTTTATCCAGTGCAGGAACAACGCCTGAGGTAGACAGGGTCACGCGACGTTTGGACAGGCCAAAACCGAAATCATCAAGCATGATTTCCATTGCTGGAACCACGTTGGTCAGGTTCAGCAGAGGTTCACCCATGCCCATCATCACCACGTTGGTGATAGGACGCACGCCCGTCGCTTTTACGGCACCGACGATCTTCGCTGCGCGCCAGACCTGGCCGATGATTTCAGAGACCCGCAGGTTACGGTTAAAACCCTGCTGAGCCGTAGAACAGAATTTACACTCTAATGCACAACCAACCTGTGAAGATACGCACAGGGTCGCGCGATCGTCTTCCGGGATATACACGGTTTCAACGCGCTGATCGCCTACGGCAATCGCCCATTTGATGGTGCCATCGGAAGAACGCTGCTCTTCCACCACTTCCGGGGCGCGAATCTCAGCAACTTGTTTCAGTTTGCTACGCAGGACTTTGTTGATATCGGTCATATCATCGAAGTCATCGCTGCAATAGTGATACATCCACTTCATCACCTGATCGGCGCGGAAGGGTTTTTCGCCTAAGTCTTTAAAAAACTCGCGCATCTGCTGACGGTTAAGATCCAGCAGGTTAATTTTTCCATCTTTATTGGGAACCGCCGGGATGGCGCTCTCAGGCGTGACAATTTGTTCAGACATTTTCTATTCCGGCCTCGTTGTTACACGTTATGGCCCCTGGAGGGTGAATGATAAAAAGAAGCGCCCCAGGAAAGCGGTCTGCTCGTCCGGGGGCGCTGCATTGTACAAATTCTGGCGCATGGATGCCACGTCTGCACGCGGCATTCGCTAAATAAAGTGTAAACGTGCCCTTAGCGGGTACGTGGGCACACTTCACCTTCTGCGAAGAAGAACGCGATTTCACGAGCGGCAGACTCAACGGAGTCAGAACCGTGGGTGCCGTTCTCGGTGAAGCTGTCCGCGTAATCAGCACGCAGAGTACCAGCCAGCGCGTTGTCTGGGTTGGTTGCACCCAGCAGATCGCGGTGACGCTGAACGGCGTTTTCGCCTTCCAGTACGGAAACCACGATTGGGCCAGAGGTCATGAATTCAACCAGACCGTCGAAGAATGGACGACCGTCGTGCTCAGCGTAGAAACCGCGAGCCTGTTCAACGGTCAGGTGCAGCATTTTGGTGCCGACGATTTTGAACCCTGCTGCTTCAAAGCGAGCAAAGATGCTACCAATAACGTTTTTTGCCACCGCGTTTGGCTTGATGATGGAAAAAGTACGTTCAATTGCCATGATTACCTCTAATAATAAAATTTGTTCTGTTGTCGTGCATACAGCGGCTGTATGACCTGGCGCGGATTATAATGACCCGTTGCGTTGTTGCCTATGGATGAAGGTAACATTTTTTTAAAATAAAACACTTTTAAGCAACACATTGTGTAACAAATTCGTATTCACCTTCACGCGGGTGACTATGGCGTATAGCACGGCGTTTACTCAGCGGCTCCAGTACCCCTCGCCTGACTCGATATCGAGCGGTTCTGCTCACTGCAGTGAAAAATTCACCACAGCCATCTGTCCGGCATCATCCATTACTACCAACTGGTAGCGTCCGGCTTTCTCAAGCGTCAGGATCAGATTATCACCATTATTGCTCGCCGGCTCGCCGTTAAGAAACCACCAGCGCCGCCCTTCTCCCCCGCTGGCCTGTAGTACCACTTTGGCACTCGTTTCGCCCGGTAAACGACGAATCACCGCCTCTTCGCGAATCCCGGTAAGCATCAGCGGAGCGGCATTCTGTAACTGCCGCGGCGGGCAAACCACCGAAGCAGGAGGAAGCCGTGCTGCCCGACGTTCTCCCACCGGCAGCCAGGGTTCTAGCGGCAGCGGCCAGACGTCCATGCTGACTTCCCGCGCGTCCGGACAACCTGCCGCCACCCTCTGGCCTGAATTATCCAGCCAAAGAGGGAAACGAATGCCCTGCACGCCTTCTTGCCCCGGTAGCAACAGCGTCGGCGGCAGACCGTTATCCAACACCCAGGTCGACAGACGACGGCGACAATTGCTGTCGCCCGCAGGCAACGGCTGACCACCGGGCCAGCAAATCTCCGCTGCACTCACCGATGCAGGCCGCGGATCTCGGTCCTCCTGCTGGCGCGAAGCCCCCGAAAGCAGCAGATTACTCACCTGGTTTAGCAGCGGTATCGCGCTGGCAAAACCAAACTGCCCGGCAACCGGCGTGCCGTCAGGTCTCCCCGTCCAGATGCCGATACTGTAGCGGGCATTGACGCCAATCGCCCACGCATCGCGGTAGCCGTAGCTGGTGCCGGTTTTCCACGCCAGCGGCACCACCTGCGGCAGCGAGTCGTCCGGCAGCGGCTGCGCTTCCCCAGCCAGAATCCGGCGGATTATCCACGCGGAACCCGGTGAAAGCAGCGGACGTTCAACCAGCGGATCGCTGGCCAGCATACGCAGCTTGCCCACCTTTCCGTGACGAGCAAACGCGCTATAGGCGGCGGTAATATCCGCCAGACGCGCACCGGCACCGCCGAGAATCAACGACAGATTCGGTTGTGCATTAGCAGGTAAAATCAGCGGCAGCCCCGCATTACGCAAACGCGCGGCAAACTGTTTCGGGCCGTAAGCGTCCAACACCTGGACCGCCGGAAGGTTGAGCGAACGCACCAGCGCTTCGCTCATGCTCACCGGGCCGTGGAAGCCGCTATCAAAATTACCGGGCCGATAGTCGCCTACCCGACGTGGAACATCCTGCAGCAGCGATGCCGGATGGACAAGCGCGCTGTCGAGCGCCATGCCGTATAAAAACGGTTTCAGCACCGATCCCGGCGAGCGGATGGCCGTGACCATATCGACGTGACCAAACCGGTTGTCGTCGGCAATATCGGCCGACCCAACCCAACCGCGAACTTTCATATTGCGGTTATCTACCACCACCATTGCCAGCGAACTGCGCGGCGGCAGACGCGATTTCCAGCTCATCGCCAGCTCTTCCAGTTGACGTTGCAGCCCGGCATCCAGCGTGGTCACCACTTTCTCGGCCCGGCTGCGCGCCAGCATCTGTCGCGAAAACAGCGGTGCCAGCTGCGGCATCTGGCGCGGGAACAGCCATACGGCCTCTTCTTTGGCTTCTTTCACCACGCTTACGGGCCACACCTGCTGGGTGAGCATACGGTCGAGCACTTTATTCCGTGCCGCCTGTGCGCGCTGCGGCCAGCGGTCCGGGCGCAGTCGACTCGGCGCCTGCGGCAGTACCGCCAATAGCGCAGCGTCGGCGTAGCTAAGCTGGGCCGGTGGTTTGCCAAGATAAGCCCAACTGGCGGCACCAATCCCCTGAAGCGTGCCGCCAAACGGTGCACGGTTGAGATAGAGAGTAAGAATATCGCGCTTGGAAAGATGCCATTCAAGCTGGAAGGCGCGCCAAAGCTGGCGCACTTTCCCCCCGAAAGTACGGGAATGCGGATCGAGCAGGCGCGCCACCTGCATGGTAATCGTACTGCCGCCGGAGACTACCCGGCCAGCGGCCAGATCCTGCCAGGCCGCGCGGACAATTGAGAACGGGTTCACGCCGGGATGATCCCAGAACCAGCGATCCTCGTACTGGATCAACGCTTCGAGATAGCGGGGAGATACCTCCTCGATAGTGACCGGATAGCGCCAGATCCCCTCGCTGTCCGCAAAGCGCCACAACGGGCTACCATCCTCGGCGACTACCACGCGTGCGGGCGTCACTTCGTGTAGCGGCAGCGGCCAGAGCCTGTCCGCCAGTACAATGCTGGCAACCAAAATCACCACCGCAGCGGCCAGCCAGCGCCAGCCGCGGTGTTTAAAGCAGCGAAAACGCATCTTACGGAACGACGATCAGCATATCGTCAGCCGTACCGGTTGCGCGCCAGCCAGGGACATACATTGATTCAACCTGCGACGGCGGAACATGATAAGTGCCTGGCATTACCGCTCGCGCCAGATATACCAGCGTGACCGGCTGATTGGTGTTAACCGCCACAGCCGCCACGAAGCGATCATCGCGGAACTCCATATGCTGGATATCCGCTTGCTGCATCTGGTTTAGCCACTCCTGCACCGCACTACCGTTATCCTGCAGATTCGCACTACTGTTAGCCAGGTTTTGGTTTTCCAGCTCCAGACCGGCCGGCAACATATCGACCACCAGCGCATCCGGCACGTTCTGGCTGGCCGTCACGTCCAGCTTCACCAGCACCAGATCGCCGCTGCGCAAAGAAGAGAGTGATTTACTCTGTCCGTCTGGACCAAAGAATTGACGCTCAATCTGCAACACGTTGCTCTCTGCCGCCGGCGCGCTGTTTGGGTAGCCTGTGCTGTCAAGACGCAGCCACAGCGGCTGTTGACCTTTGTTAGTGACCTTCAGCGTCGAGAGCTGTTCGCCGTCGAGATTACGCGTCAGCGATTTGTCTCCCTGTAACGGCTGAGCCTCCAGCGAAGTCTGCGCCTGCCAGTTACCCGGCAGACTCAGCAGCCCTTTAGCCGCCAGGAACAGGGCATTGTTTTCCTGCGTCGACAACCAACGTTCACCAAATGCCTCTTCCGAAAGGGTTTGCAGCAGCATATTTTGCACGTCAGGCAGCAGCTTGTTCTCTTCCAGCAGGGAGAGCATCAGCGCATTGTCGCGCAGAGTGCTACCGTAATCCGCCAGCCAGCGCGACGCGTCCGCACGTTTAGTGGTTAGCGCCAGTTGTATCGCCTGTTCACTGCGAGGGGCATCCCCCATCGCTTTAAGGGCGATGCCCAACTGCATTAATGACAATCCGGAGCGCGATTGTTCGTGGCGATCCCACAGCTCGCGCAGCGCGCCTAGCGGCGCTTTTTGCTGCCGCGCCAGCACCAGTCCGGCATAGGCCTGAATGGCGAAACGGCTGGCCGCGGTATCGTCGGTATAGCGTACGCTCATCAACCCCGGCTCCTGCAAATAACGCAGCATCCGATTGTTGCCTTTGTTGATAGCCTCGGCCGGAACGCTGTAGCCCTGCTCACCGGCGCGTACCAGGAAGTCCATGGCGTAGGCGGTCAGCCAGTACTCTTCCGGACCGTCTTTATCCCATAGGCCAAAACCGCCGTTATCTTTCTGCATTTGCAGCAAACGTGAGATACCGATATCCACGGCAGCGCGGCGCTTGTCGTCGCTGTCACCGGCGATACCCAGCGTTTTAAGCTGTTCGGCATTGGTATAAAGCTGCGGGAAGAGTCCGCTGGCGGTCTGCTCCAGACAGCCGTATGGATAGGCTTTCAGTTCACGAATATAACGCGCCAGATTCAGCGGTGGTTTGCCGCTGAGCAGCAGTTGCCCTTGCAGCGTGGTCGGTGAAAATGCTGCATTCTGATTTGCCGGCAGGCTCCAGTGTTCACCCGGCTGGAGCACCGCACCGAGACTCACCGTTTGCGCCGGGAAGGCCGGACGGATGCCGATTTTCCACTGTTTATGCATATCCGCCAGCGTTTCACCCGGCAGGTTGACACCCGAAACAGTCACGCTAACGTCGCCATCACCATAACCTTCGCCTGCGCTAATTGGCACAAACAGCGTGCTGCGTACGCCTGGCTCCAGGGTCAACGGTGACGGCTGGGCGCTATTTAGCTGCAACAGGCCGCTAGCGGCAATCTGCACCGTCAGGGTTTGCGGCTGGTCGGTCAGGTTGGTGACGTCCAGCGTCATACGTGCACTGTCGCCGCTGGCCATAAAGCGCGGGGTATTCAGCTCGGCGACGATCGGCGCGGCAACCACCACTTTGTCCTCGCTGCTGCCGAAATCTTCCGTCGTCCACGCCTGCGCCATCACCCGCAGTTCGCCGTTAAAATCACCGATAGGCATCGTAATCGTGCCTTCGCCGTTGTCGTCCAGCGTCACCGGCTGCGCCTGTTGGGCAATAATGGTGACGTGGTTGACCGGCGGTTTACCGCCACGGTTGAGTTCATCGCCATCGCCGCCGAAGCGCAGGCTGGCAAGACGTCCCTCGCCTTCGATAACCTGGCCATAAATGTCATAGATATCCGCACCGTAACGTTTCTGGCCAAAGAAGGCCTGCCACGGATCCGGCGTCGTATAATCGGTAATATTCAGAACACCGCTATCGACCGCCGACAGCAGAACGTTCACCTGTTTTGGCGTAGCGCCATCTTTGCGATTGACCTTCACTTTGACGGTCAGCGGCTGGTTCGGCCGCATTTTCTGCGGCGCATCCAGTGCGACATTCAGCCGACGCTGTTCATCGCCTAGCGGTAGATGAAGCACTCCAACCGCGCGTTTCGGTGTCGCAGAACGCGATTTATCCCCCGGACGCACCACCAGCGTGCTCAGATAAAGGTCGTGACGGTTCCAGCTTTTATCCACCGGAATGGTCAGATCCAGCCCTTTCTCCGGGACGTCAATTTCCTGCCACCACAGCGGCCCCTCGCTGGACTCCACCATCGCATAGCCTTTACCCGCCGCCGGTGCGGCAACGTGCAGCTTGATAGTGTCTCCCGGCTGGTAGTTCGGCTTATCCAGTTTCAGCGTCACGCGATCGGGACGCGCAGCACCGCTGCCGTCGCTGTTATCCTGCCAGCTGTAGCCTGCCCAGAAGCGCACGCTGCTGACCGCATCGTTCGGCGCTTTCACCTCCAGACGATAGGCGCCCCACTCCACCGGGAAGCTGACCTTTCCGGTTTCATCGGTTTTCAGATCCAGCGTTTCCTCACCTTCCACCAGATCTTTTTGATCAAAGCGAGACTGCCAGCCGTCGCCTTCCGACCAGTTCCAGTAATAATCGCGACGCTCGCGAATCAGCCGTACCTGCAACCCGGACACCGCTTTTTTATCGCCCTGCGCGTTGCTGTAGACGATATCGAACGCCGCCTGACCATTTTCATCCACGATCGGCTGATTGACGGTGGTGTCGGTGCGATAGTCATACACCGCTTTGCTGGCAAACTGCGGGCGGATCCCCGGCAGTTCGGCTGCAGGCCAGATAGCCTGAGTTGCCCGACGCGTCACCGGACAACCGCCCGACTCCAGCAGGCTGGCCTGTAAAATCACCTGCAGCGGCGAGTGGGTTTCCTGCCACTGGCTGGCGGTGGTCACTTCGCCGTGCCCTTTGTCATCCAGCGTCAGATTCATTTCATCGAGGCTGCGAGTGATATTTTCCTCAGCGATATCGCCAAACTGGAAGCCCGGCAGCGCCGCCACGGCATCACGCAGCGGACGTAAAAACAGCTTACCTTGCAGGCTATTGCCGTTGGCCGGTGCGCCGTAGAGGTAGTAACCTGCGACGCTGAATTTCACATCGTCACCCGGTGCCAGCGGCGTAGTCTGAGGCGTCAGATTCAACGCCATACGTTCGGGCATAAAATCTTCAACATGGAAATCCCACTCCTGCAGCTGGTTGTCGCCGGTATTGGCGCGAATGTGCCACATCCCGGTCGCCGCGCCGCTGTCCAGTGCCCAGCTAAACTGGTACAGACCGTTGACGGCCTGGCTGACCACGCTGCGTACCACCGTGCCGTCTGGTTTCACCACATCAAGTTTCACCGGCTGGTCGGGTAGCGGTTTGCCGTCGCTGTCGCGCAGCAAACCGTTTAAAATCACCGTTTCCCCCGGGCGATAGAGATCGCGCGGGCCAAACATGAAGAACTGCTTACGGTAGCCCGGCGCACCGGCAATATCGAACTCGGCCAAATCCAGCGCGGGTTGTTTAAGATCGAGAAGCGTAGTTTGCCCCTCTTTACGTGCCAGCAGCAAAGCCGCCTCTTTATCGGTTTTCAGCATGGCGTGACCTTTGCCATCGCTGGTTGCCTGCGCCAGGGTTTGCCCTTTATCGTTTAGCAGCGTGAGCTCAACCGCCGACTGGGCGGCGCCGTTTTCCAGACTCTGGGTAAAGACATCCAGCTGGTCGTGATAGCGGTGCAGCGATACGCCAACGTCGCTGAGGGTAAACAGCGTGGCGGCATTGCTATAGCTGTACTGCCCGGCCGGATTCATCACCGCGATATAGACGCCGGACTGTTGCAAAGGCGCAATGTCCTTCAGCGGTAGCAGCAGTTTTTCCCGGGTATTGCGCGCCGGGTTGAGATCGAAGCGTCCGGTATAGACCAGATCGGCCATTTTCAGCAGCTCGTCCGATTCCCAGTTGCTCAGCGAGCTACGGTATTCCCACTGGCTGACAAACCCCGCCAGCGCTTCAGGCTTGACGCGGAAGAAGTTGACGTCAACGTGCGGCACGTTAAGCACCATCACCGGCAGCCCTTCAATCACTTTGCCCGGCAGCAGCGAACCGCGGCTGGCAAAGCCGACGCTCGGCGCAATATCGCGGGTAGTCAGCGTTTTCTCAACGCTGGTGCCAAAGGTGGCTTTATTCAACGCCACCAGCTGCGGGTCAACCGTCACAATCAGGTCACGTTTCGGTTCAAGATGGCGTAAGCGCAGCTCTTTAAGATTGGGTGACAATTCCCAGGCACCGTCGACCTTGCCGCTCTTTTTATCCACCACGTGGACCGTTTTGCTGAAGTCCTGGTCGGGATTAAGTGCAATCGAGAAGGTGAGCACCAGCGTCGCCGCACCATCCAGCTGAACTTCAGATGCGTCAAGAAGCGAAAGGGATTTTCCCTGGCTTTGCTGAGCCAGTTTTTCCAGCGTGGCGGCATCCGCTTTCGCTGCGGCATTATGGTTTTTTGCGCCGTCATTATTGCTCGGCGTAGCGGAAACGGTGGGCTTGTCGTCGTTGTTATTGTCGCAACCCGCCAGCGTGAACGTCATTGCCAGCGCGAGGGCTAGCGTGGCCAAACGAAAGGGTTTCATCCTGTAACCTCTGACTGGTGATGTCTGATTGTGTGGTCAACACAGTATTATGCCTGAGGCCGTAGCCCGCCAGTAGTCGTTAAACTCCCAAAAATCCCTTCCTACTCTCCATCTGCCCGCGATGTTACTGCGATCACAGGTCATAACGTAACATGTGACGTTGAGCGTACTTTGTTTTTAAAACAATAAGATAGCTAGATTAACTTAGCGGAGTGCTGCTACCGTCAGCGGGTCTTATCCTCTTATCGATGCGGTTCAAAATTTGGAGAACAGAATGAAAAGAGCCGTTAATGCCCTACAAAATTTTGGCAAGTCGCTTTACGGACCGGTGCTGATCCTGCCTATCGTCGGCCTGTTTATCGCTTTTGGTAACGTGCTGGGTAACGGCAGCCTGGCCGAATATATTCACGTGCTGGGCTATCCGGCGGTGCAAAACCTCGGGCAGCTGATTGCCAAATCGGCGGTGTCGCTGCTGGTCAACCTGGCGATGATCTTCGCCGTCGGTATCCCTATCGGCCTTGCCGCTCGTGACAAAGGTTACGCCGCTCTGCTGGGGCTGGTGACCTTTATCGTGTTTATCAACGCCATGAACGTCACGCTTCAGCTGCAAGGTGAACTGGCCCCGGCGGATCAAATGCGCACGGCAGGGCAAAGCATGGTGCTGGGCGTGCAGGTGCTGGAGATGGGCGTCTTTGCAGGGATCCTGACCGGCGCGCTCACCGGCTATCTGTATAACCGCTACTCCGGGGTGCAGTTCTCCGGCGCGATGGCGATTTACTCCGGCCACTGCTTTGTCACCATAATTATCCTGCCGGTGGCGATTGTGCTCGGCGTAGTCATGAGCGAACTGTGGCCGTGGGCGCAGCACGGCATCAGCGCGCTGGCGCTGGCGATTAAAGGCTCAGGCCCCTTCGGCGTCGCCATTTACGGTTTCCTGGAACGTATTCTGGTACCCACCGGACTACATCATCTGGTCTATACCCCGTTCCTGTATACCGAGCTGGGTGGGACGCAAGAGGTGTGCGGTACGATGTACCAGGGCGCGCGTAATATCTATTTCGCCGAGATGGCCTGCCCGGATGTGACCCAATTAAGCAGCACGGTGGTATGGGACGCGCGCGGCATCAGTAAAATGTTCGGCCTGCCTGCGGCCGCGCTGGCGATGTACGTCACCGCCAAACCGGAACGCAAAGCGGCGGCAAAAGCCATTCTTATCCCGGCGGCGCTGACTTCAATGCTGGTCGGCGTTACCGAACCTATCGAGTTTTCCTTCCTGTTCGTCGCCCCGCTGCTGTTTGTGGTGCACGCGGTGCTGACCGGTATCGGCATGATGCTGTTCTCGCTGTTCGGCGTCCACGCCATCGGTGCCAACGGCATTATCGATTTTATTCTCTACAACCTGCCGCTGGGCACCGCCAAATCCAACTGGCCGATGTACATCGTGGTCGGGCTCATCATGTTCGCGCTGTACTTCGTTATCTTCCGCTTCCTGATCCTGCGCTTTGACATGAACACGCCGGGCCGCGAAGAGGACGACCAGCAGACGAAGCTCTACAGCAAGCAGGAGTATCAGGCGAAGGGCAATAACGACGGGCTGGGAGCCAGCATCATCGAAGGGTTAGGCGGTCGCGACAATATTGAGGTCGTGGACAATTGCTACACCCGCCTGCGCGTCACGGTGAAGGACGTGGCACAGATTAACGAACCACAGCTTAAAGCGACCGGTGCCAAAGGCATCATCAAGCAGGGTAATAACGTTCAGGTGGTCTACGGGCTGCATGTCAAAAAAATGCGAGAAGCCGTTGAAGCGGTTCTCTGAAGGAGGCTATACCATGTTGAAATCCCCATTTATCCTCGCGATCGCCGGCGGCGGCAGCACCTACACCCCCGGTATCGTGAAAAGCCTGATGGTGCGGCTTGAAGACTTTCCACTGGCAGAAATCCGTCTCTACGATATTGACGAAGCTCGCCAGAACACCATTGCCCCGGTGGTGGAAAAAGTGATTCGCGACCACAGCCAGAGCATCAAATTTACCGTCACCACCTGCCCGGAGACGGCGTTCAGCGGCGCCCATTTCGTCTTTGCACAAATGCGCGTTGGGCAGTACAAAATGCGCGAGCAGGACGAAAAAATTCCGCTGCGCCACGGCGTGGTTGGCCAGGAGACCTGCGGCCCCGGCGGGTTGGCCTACGGCTTACGCACGATCCTGCCGATGGCTGAGCTTATCGATCTGGTGGAGCGCTACGCCGATCCAAAAGCGTGGATCGTCAACTACTCCAATCCAGCCGCGATCGTGGCGGAAGGGATCCGCCGCCTGCGTCCGCAAGCGCGCGTGCTGAACATCTGCGATATGCCGGTAGCGGCGATGCGTAATATGGGCGCCATCCTCGGCGTTGATCGCCATAAACTCGACGTCGACTATTTCGGCCTCAACCACTTCGGTTGGTTTACCCAGGTGCGCGTTGACGGCGAGGACAAAATGCCGGAACTGCGCCGCCACGTGGCGAAATTCGGCCTGCTGACGGAAGACGCCGCGCAAACCGACCCGCAGCATGCTGACCCATCGTGGGTGAAAACCTGGCGTAACATTCAGCCGATGATGGAGTGCTTCCCGGAGTATCTGCCTAACCCGTACCTGCAGTACTACCTGATGCCCAATCAAATTGTTGAGCATCAAAACCCGGACTATACCCGCGCCAACGAAGTGATGGACGGGCGTGAGAAAAAGCTGTTTGCTGCGGCGGTGGAATACCAGAAAACCGGCATTCTGCCCGACGCTTTCCACGTCGGCGTACATGGCGCATTTATTGTTGATGTTGCCTGCTCGCTGGCGTTCGACCTGCGTCAGCGTCATCTGGTGATTGTTGAAAACCAGGGCGCTATCGCCAATCTGCCAGACGATGCGATGGTTGAGGTTCCCGCCTATATCACCGCCAATGGCCCGGAACCGGTACGAATGGGCAAAGTGCCGCTGTTCCACCAAACGCTGCTGATGCAACAGTTGGCCTCAGAGCAGCTGCTGGTTGAAGCCACGCTGGAAGGCAGCTACGAAAAAGCGCTGCAGGCTTTTACTCTCAACCGGACGGTACCTACGATGGCTCACGCCAAAGCCATTCTCGATGAGATGATTACTGCCAACCAGGATTACTGGCCGCATTTGCAACGCGCCTGGCAAAATGGTGAAGCAACGCGCTAATAAACCGCTGGTCACTTGTCGGTGTGACGAAAAACACCGACAATCCCTTTGTAATTCATCAATGGAGGGTAATATGACCACTTCGTTTTTCGTTGCCGCCGACTGGCTGGCAGAGCACGTTGATGACCCGGAAGTGCAGATTATTGACGCCCGTATGGCGCCACCGGGCCAGGAACACCGCGATCTCAACGCAGAATTTCGCGCCGGGCACCTGCCGGGCGCCGTTTTTTTTGATATTGAAGCCCTCTCCGATCACACCTCTCCCCTGCCACACATGCTGCCGCGCCCGGAGGCATTTGCCGTCGCCATGCGCGAGCTAGGCGTCAGCCGCGATAAACATCTGGTTATCGTTGATGAAGGCAATCTGTTCTCCGCCCCGCGCGCGTGGTGGATGCTGCGCATCTTCGGCGCACAGCGAGTGTCGATTCTGGCGGGCGGTCTGGCCGGCTGGCAGCGCGACGATCTGCTGCTGGAACAAGGTGACGCGAAAGCAGCCGAAGGTGAGTTTGAAGCAGAATTTACTCCAGAAGCCGTCAAACGGCTCACCGACGTACTGCTGGCCAGCCATGAAGGCACCGCGCAAATCGTGGATGCCCGTCCGGCACCGCGTTTTAACGCGCTGGTCGACGAACCGCGTCCGGGCCTGCGTCGCGGGCATATTCCCGGCGCACGCAATGTGCCGTGGGGCGATTTGGTTATCGATGGCGAACTGAAAACCACCGATGAGCTGGAAGCCATTTTTGCTCGCCAGGGCGTTGATTTACATAAACCGATCATCGTCAGCTGCGGTTCCGGCGTCACGGCGGCGGTCGTCGCGCTGGCGCTGGCCACTCTTGATGCCGCGGACGTGACGCTGTACGACGGTTCATGGAGTGAATGGGGCGCGCGGGCCGACCTGCCAATCGAGCCAGCCCAGTAGATGGATAATCGCCTGACGACGCTGCTGACGCGCGGGGAATCGCTCACCCGTGCCGAGTACAGGGTATTGGCTCACCTGACGGAACATCCGTTACTGGTGGGCAAAATCACCGTTCGCCAGCTGGCTCAGGCGACCTTTGTCTCCACGGCAACCATTATGCGGCTATGCCAGAAGCTGGGCTTTAGCGGCTACAGCGAGTTTATCTGGCATTGCAAAAGCCTACTGGCGGAGACGCCGCACATTGCCATACAGCAGCCGGACAACGCGGGCGAGAGTTCGGCGCTATTCAACCACTTTTTGGCTAATTACCAGCTCACCTTCCAGTGGGCCACGGCGGATAAACGTCAGCAGTTCACCCGCCTGCTGCGCCAGCAGGAGCGTTTCTTTCTCTACGGCGCCGGGTTTTCCTATCTGTTCGCCGAGTATCTGACAAAAAAGCTGCAGGTACTGGGCAAGACGGCGTTTATTTCCGGGCCGGGCGATAGCCGCAATATTTTTCTCAGCAACGCCGCGCGCTATCAGGTGTTTATCGCCGTGTCGCGCAGCGGGGAAACCGAGCAGGTGCTCGACAAAGCGCGTATCGCTCGTAACGTCGGAATGACGGTGGTCGCGTTTACCCGCGCCTCGGCGAACTCCCTTGCCGGGCTGGCCGATCTTCATTTCGCGCTCTACGACGAAGCGGTGCATTTCGCCGCCGAGGCCGCAGGCGTCACCTCTTTCGAGTCGAATCTGGTTTTATTGATGGATTTACTGCTGCTGGAAGCGACGGGATAATTTGCCGCCTATCGGCCGATGTCTGGCCAATAAGCGGCGCGAACCGCCGTTTAGATGATGCGGTTTTGTTTGAAATCGCGCAGGAAACTGCCCCAGCGTTTTTCATAGAACGGGGTGATGTGGGCCAGCATAAAGTGGCTGATGCCCTTTTCGCCTTCGACCACCTGGCAGATATCAATCGGCTCATCGCCCGGCAAAGTATCGGTCGCCACGCTTCCGGCGGCGTGAATAATCTCTTCGATATCCCCTTCCGCTTCGATCCCGATCAGCAGGTTTGGCTGTTCATCGGCATGCTCTTTAATCGAGCACAGGAATGCACGCTTCACCGTTTTCAGGGTTTTAAACAGCGTGGTCAGCGATTCGACCATTTGCGCCGGTGGTTCTGCCACTTCGGAGAGCAGCAGCGCACTGCCGCCTTCCAGCACTTCCTGCGTACTGAGCGGGTTGCCCTCTTCGCCAATCAGGTGGCTGATTTCGCGTGGGGTAAATTCTTTCCCGGTCGGCAGCTTCGCGTTCAGGAACAGCGTCTCACCGAGGGTCATCTCAAATAGCGTGCGCACCGGCATGGCGACAAACGCCTGTTCGGTAGTGACCGCCTGCTGCAAGGCCTCAAGCGAGGTAAAGAAGGGAATCACCGAAGTGCCGTCATCTTTTTCCCAGTGCTGCAGCTCAAGCGCGCTGTCGTCGACAACCTGCTGGTCATCAGCGGCGGTGCCCGGTACCCAGACGGTAGATTCCAGCAGTGTACGGAAAAATGCCGGACGGTGCGCAGGCTCGGTTGCCGCCTGCTCGAGTAGGGTTTCTAATTCGTTTTTGGTTTCGGACATAGTGGTTCCAGATGGCATGATTTCCCCTCACCCCGGCCCTCTCCCCAAAGGGGCGAGGGCGGAAACCGGCACTTCTCTTCAACCCTCAAGTCGAGGCAGAAAACCGGCGCCTGACCTCATCTCATGCATTAAGGGAGAGAGCCGAACGGTTCCCTCTCCCCTATGGGGAGAGGGTTAGGGTGAGGGGCAAAGATTATTCGGCGGTCAACAGATTGGCAATCGTGCGTACGCCCAGCCCGGTCGCGCCCGCCGACCACTGCTCAACGGCAGATTTGCGGTAGGTTGCGGAGCAGTCAATATGCAGCCAGCCCTTGTGGTAGTTTTCCACGAAGTGGGACAGGAAGCCCGCCGCGGTGCTGGCACCCGCCGGATAGGCGGCGCTACCGGTGTTGTTCAGTTCGGCAAAGTTAGACGGCAGCTGATTGCGATGGAACTCGGCCAGCGGCAGACGCCAGAAGGCTTCGTTCTCAGCCTGTGCACTTGCCAGCAGACGGTTCGCCAGTTGGTCATCGAAGCTGAACAGCGCGTGGTAATCGTTACCCAGCGCAGTTTTTGCCGCCCCGGTCAGGGTCGCCGCATCGATAATCAGCTCAGGTTTCTGCGCGCTAGCGTCAATCAGACCATCGGCCAGCACCAGACGGCCTTCAGCGTCGGTGTTCATCACTTCGACGTTTTTACCGTTACGATAGTGAATGATATCGCCGAGCTTAAAGGCATTGCCGCTGATCAGGTTGTCCGCACAGAGCAAGAACAGCTTCACGCGCTTGTTAAGGCCACGAGTGATAGCCAATGCCAGCGCGCCGGTTACGGTCGCCGCGCCGCCCATATCGGACTTCATCGAATCCATAAAGGCGCTCTGCTTGATGCTGTAGCCGCCGGAATCGAAAGTAATGCCTTTGCCCACCAGGCAGGCATAGACCGGCGCTTCTTTATCACCGGTTGGGTTGTAGTCCAGGGTCAGCAGAACCGGCGGGCGATCCGAGCCACGACCCACGGTGTGCAGCCCCATATAGTTCTGCTCACGCAGATCGTCGCCTTTGGTAATGCGGTAGGAAACGTGGTCGCACGCCACGCCGCACAGCAGATCCACCGCACGCTGCGCCAGTTGCTCAGGACCCAGTTCTTCCGCCGGGGCGTTGATGGTGTCGCGAACCCAATCGATATAGGTCAGACGGTTATTCAGTTCAGCCTTCTGCGCATCATCCAGTTCAGGCCACTCGATCTGGCGGCTGCCTTTTGGCCCTTTGTAACCAGACCAGAAAGCCCAGGCGCGTTCAACGTCCCAACCTTCACCGGTCAGGGAAACGTGCTTGATGCCCATACCGTCAATTTTGCGCGCTGCGCGCTGAATCAGGCCAGCATCATCGCGGCCGGTGAGGTGCAGGGAGATGCCGTCATCATTAATGCTATAAGTCGCTTTGTCACCCCAGCGCGCGTCGGCTGGCTGGGTAGACAGGGTAATTTTCATCGCTTCTGTCATTATATTTATCCTTATTAGCAAACGGGCCGCCGAATGGCAGCCCGTTAAGATTTATTCACTCAATGATTCACGCCGCAGGCTGGCGGAAAATCCGCGGAGGGCAGCGAGAATCTTGAGGCGAAATTAGTCTGCTTCATCCAACCAGACTAACAGAATTGCCTCAAGAATTTTTTCATTTGATGCCTGAGGGTCATCATCAAAATCTTCGAGGTCGCAAATCCATTGGTGCAGGTCGGTGAAACGTACGGTCTTCGGATCGGTATCCGGGAAGGCATCGTACAGCGCTTCGCCGATTTCGCGGCTGTCAGTCCACTTCAGTCCCATACTATCCCCTGTTAGTGCTCGCGCGCGTGGTTAATTGTGTAACGCGGAATTTCGACCACCAGATCTTCGTCGGCAACGCGCGCCTGACAGCTTAAACGGCTATCCGGCTCCAGACCCCACGCTTTATCCAGCATGTCGTCTTCGTCTTCCGTACTTTCCGCCAGCGAGTCAAAACCTTCGCGAACGATGCAGTGGCAGGTGGTGCACGCACAGGATTTTTCACAGGCGTGTTCAATCTCAATACCGTTACGCAGAGCAACGTTGAGAATGGTTTCACCGCTTTCAGCTTCCAGAACCGCGCCATCCGGACACAGGTCCTGATGAGGCAAAATCACAATCTTTGGCATATTAAACCTCGTCCACGGATTGGCCTTTCAGCGCCATACGGACGGATTGGTCCATACGACGAGCGGCGAATTCCTGGGTTTGTTTGTCAACGTTTTTAATGGCTTGTTCTATGGCGTCAGTATCATCGCCCTCGGCTGCCGCACTCAGTTCGGCAGCAACGCGGTCAATTTCCTGACGCTCTGCGGCGCTTAGCAGCGCGGCATCAGCAGCGAGCGCACCGTGCAGGCTTTCCAGCACACGCGCCGCTTCCACTTTCTGCTCCGCCAGCATGCGTGCTTTCACGTCCTGCTCGGCGTAGCTCATGGAATCTTTAATCATGGTGGCGATTTCGCCATCGGTCAGACCGTAGGACGGTTTCACCTGGATAGAGGACTCAACGCCGGTGGATTTCTCCATCGCCGTGACGCTCAACAGACCGTCAGCATCGACCTGGAAGGTGACGCGAATATGCGCACCGCCCGCCGGTAATGCCGGAATACCGCGCAGCGCAAAGCGTGCCAGCGAACGGCAGTCCTGCACCAGTTCGCGTTCACCCTGCATGACGTGGATAGACATCGCGGTCTGGCCATCTTTAAAGGTGGTGAACTCCTGCGCACGCGCCACCGGGATGGTGGTGTTACGCGGGATCACTTTCTCTACCAGGCCACCCATGGTTTCGAGGCCCAGCGACAGCGGGATAACATCAAGCAGCAGCATTTCGCTATCTGGCTTATTGCCCACCAGAATATCGGCCTGGACGGCGGCGCCAATAGCAACCACTTTGTCCGGGTCGATGGAGGTCAGCGGTGTACGGCCAAAGAATTCACCCACGCGCTCACGCACCAGCGGAACACGGGTAGAACCACCGACCATCACCACTTCCAGCACTTCATCAGCTTCCACGCCCGCATCTTTCAGCGCACGGCGGCAGGCCAGCAGAGTGCGCTTCACCAGCGCAGAAATGAGCTCATTAAACTGTTCGCGGGTGACTTCACCTTGCCAGCCGGCAACGTCAACGGCAACGCGGTCGGCATCGCTCAGCGCGATTTTGGCCGCGATAGCGGCATCGAGCAGCTCACGCTGTACGCGGTTGTCGCTGCGATCGGCAATGCCCGCCTGTTCGCGGATATGGTCAGCCAGCAGGTGGTCGAAGTCATCGCCGCCCAGCGCGGAATCACCGCCGGTCGCCAGCACTTCAAACACGCCGCGGCTCAGACGCAGAATCGAGATATCAAAAGTCCCGCCGCCCAGGTCATACACGGCAATCACGCCTTCCTGACCGGAATCGAGGCCGTAGGCAATCGCTGCGGCTGTTGGTTCATTGAGCAGACGCAGGACGTGCAGGCCCGCCAGACGCGCGGCGTCCTTGGTGCCCTGACGCTGAGCATCATCAAAATAGGCCGGAACGGTGATGACTACCCCGTCCAGTTCACCGGCAAGTGATTCGCTGGCACGGGCGGCCAGCGCTTTCAGAATGTCTGCGGAAACGCGAATCGGGTTCAGTACACCAGCCTCTGTGACCAGCATCGGCAGGCCATTTTCACTGGCCTGGAACTGGTACGGCAGATGTGGATAACGCGTTTGGATGTCCGCCAGCGAGCGGCCCATCATGCGCTTCACGGAACTGATGGTGTTGGCCGGATCCTGCGCAGCGTTGGTACGCGCGTCATAGCCGACAACGTGGCCCTGCGCCTGGTAATGAACGACGGATGGCAGCAGGTGACGTCCCTGGCTGTCAGCCAGCGTCTCAGCCTGGCCGCTACGTACGGTCGCAACCAAAGAATTGGTGGTGCCTAAGTCAATGCCCACCGCCAGACGACGCTGGTGCGGTGCAGCACTCAGCCCCGGCTCACTAATTTGTAATAAGGCCATGTTATGCTTCCAAAATCAGAAATCGAGCAGCTTTTCTTCGAGTAATTCAGCGCTGCTTTGGAGTTTATCGAGAAAACGCAGTTTACGCACGGTATCCGCCGCCGCGTCCCACGTCTTAGCGTCTAATTCCGCCACCATCTGCTGCTGGCGTTGGGTATACATTGTTTTAATGCGTTTTTGCAGGTTTTCAAGGCGGTCAGCGTCTTTTGCCTGTTCAATCTCATCAAGCTCTTCGCGCAACTCCAGCTGTTCCATCAGGAACGCGGTGTCGCGTACGGTGTGCTGTTCGGATGAGAGGTCAAAACCGTGCAGGGAGAGCAGATATTCCGCGCGCGTCAGCGGGTGACGCAGAGTTTGCCATGCCTGATTAATGTTGGCGGAGCGCTGAACCGCTACAAGCTGTTCGGCGTCGCTGGCGCTGGCAAAACGATCGGGATGATTCTGACGCTGCAGGTCCTGGAAACGTGCCGCAAGGGCCTGAGTGTCTACGTGATAACCGACTGGCAATCCAAAGAGAGTAAAGTAATCCATGACGATCTCAGGGTTAACTATTTAAAACAAACCCCACGCACAGCAATGAAACCATGAGTGGGGTTGGCAGGACTCAACATTAGACGTGGAAGCTTTCGCCGCAGCCGCACTCGTCTTTCACGTTAGGGTTGGTGAATTTAAACCCTTCGTTCAGACCTTCTTTCACGAAGTCCAGCTGCGTACCGTCAAGAAATTGCAGGCTTTTACCGTCGATGACAACCTTCACGCCTTTGTCTTCGAATACGGTATCTTCTGCCGCCGGCTCGTCAACAAATTCCAGTACATAGGCCATACCTGAACAGCCGGACGTTCTGACGCCCAGACGCAGGCCAAACCCTTTACCGCGGTTTGACAGGAAGGTATTGACTCGCTCTGCTGCACTGTCGCTTAAGGAAATCGACATAATAACCTCAACTCTTAATTATTTTGCTTCACGTTTGCTTTTGTAGTCCGCAATGGCGGCTTTAATCGCGTCTTCTGCCAGAATAGAACAGTGAATTTTCACTGGTGGCAGTTCAAGTTCGTCTGCGATATCGGTGTTTTTAATCGCCTGTGCTTCGTCCAGAGATTTCCCTTTGACCCATTCGGTCACCAGGGAGCTGGAGGCAATGGCGGAACCGCAGCCGTAGGTCTTGAAACGCGCGTCTTCAATGATACCTTCATTGTTGACTTTAATCTGCAACTTCATCACGTCGCCGCAGGCCGGTGCACCGACCATGCCGCTGCCGACGCTATCGTCGCTGTTGTCGAAAGAACCGACGTTAC
Source organism: Kluyvera huaxiensis (assembly GCF_040149365.1). NCBI lineage: Bacteria > Pseudomonadati > Pseudomonadota > Gammaproteobacteria > Enterobacterales > Enterobacteriaceae > Kluyvera > Kluyvera huaxiensis. The sequence continues at coordinate 63,911 of NZ_JBEFLV010000002.1, read as the reverse complement.
GTGGGTTCTCGTAGTGATCGATTACTTTTTCGCTGTAAGCCATGATGAATTCTCCTTATCTACCGATTAATGATGTGACCATTCAATGCTGTTCAGATCCACGCCCTGCTTGAACATTTCCCACAGTGGAGAAAGGTCGCGCAGACGGCCAATGGAGTTGCGAACCAGATTGATGGCGTAGTCAATCTCTTCTTCGGTAGTGAAACGACCTAAAGAGAAACGAATGGAGCTATGCGCCAGCTCGTCAGTCATGCCCAGCGCGCGCAGCACGTAGGATGGCTCAAGGCTTGCGGAAGTACAGGCAGAACCGGAAGAGACGGCCAGATCTTTCAGCGCCATGATCAGCGACTCGCCTTCAACAAAGTTGAAGCTGACGTTGAGGATGTTTGGTGCGCCCTGCTCGAGGTCACCGTTGAGGTACACCTCTTCCATATCTTTCACGCCGTTCCACAGACGGTTACGCAGACCGCGCAGGCGCGCCATCTCGGTTTCCATCTCTTCTTTGGCGATACGGTAAGCTTCACCCATACCGACGATCTGGTGGACAGGCAGAGTACCGGAACGCATGCCGCGCTCGTGACCGCCGCCGTGCATCTGCGCTTCGATACGGATACGTGGTTTACGACGAACATACAGCGCGCCGATACCTTTTGGACCGTAAATTTTGTGACCGGAGAAGGACATCAGGTCAACTTTCAGCTGGCTCAGGTCGATTGGCAGTTTGCCCACGCTCTGAGTCGCATCAACGTGATAGATGATGCCGCGCGCACGGCACATTTCGCCGATAGTCGCGATATCCTGCACCACGCCGATTTCGTTGTTCACGTGCATGATAGAAACGAGGATGGTGTCATCACGCATCGCCGCTTCGAGTTCTTTCAGGTCGATAATCCCGTTGCGCTGTGGCGCCAGATAGGTAATTTCAAAACCTTCACGCTCGAGCTGACGACAGGTGTCGAGCACGGCTTTATGTTCGGTTTTGCTGGTGATGATGTGCTTGCCTTTTTTCTGATAAAAGTTGGCAGCACCTTTAATCGCCAGGTTGTCGGATTCAGTCGCACCGGAAGTAAATACGATTTCGCGCGGGTCTGCACCAACGAGCTCGGCAATCTGGTTACGGGCGATATCTACCGCCTCTTCAGCATGCCAGCCGAAACGGTGTGAACGGGAAGCGGGGTTACCAAAGTTTCCGTCCAGGGTCAGACACTGCATCATTTTCTCGGCAACACGCGGGTCCACCGGCGTGGTTGCGGAGTAGTCGAGATAGATCGGTAATTTCATTGCTCTTTAACTCCGTACATCACTCAATGCAAGGAATCAGGCAACCGGCTGGATGTACGACCGTGTTGACGGGACCAAAGTCCCGGCCTGACTCTGAAATCTCTTTTTTATTTAACCAGGCCTGCCGGATGTGCCCTGGTGGCACACGGCAGGAGCGGTTGATTATGCACGTAACTTAACGTCGATTGCGTCTTGTACGCGATTATTGCGGGTGGTGTCATGCGTATGCTGGCGGCCAGACACATCCAGAACTTCCTGGTTATTCACCAGTTCACCCAGGGTGATGTTGTTCAGGAAACCGGTCAGACGGTCGCTCAGATCGCGCCACAGTGCGTGGGTCAAACATTTATCGCCGCCCTGGCAGCCGCCTTTACCCTGACAGCGGGTCGCGTCAACGGACTCGTCCACTGCGCTAATCACTTCACCCACTGCGATGTGGATAGCTTCTTTCCCCAGCAGATAACCGCCGCCTGGTCCGCGAACGCTGGACACTAATCCATTTTTACGCAGACGGGAAAACAGCTGCTCCAGATAGGAGAGTGAGATTCCCTGACGTTCAGAAATATCGGCCAACGGTACCGGGCCCGATTCGGAGTTGAGTGCAACGTCCAGCATCGCGGTCACGGCATAACGCCCTTTAGATGTCAGTCTCATGTCTTACTTAACCTCAAAACTCGCCCCTGCCCGGGGTTTTTAATAATATAATGGGGGTATTGCATAGCAGGGCCAAGTCTGACATTCCCGACTAAAACAGTCAACTATTTACTTGAGTAAATTAGTCAGGTATTTGGCGTTCCGTGCGGTAATAGCAACGAGCCGTTCCCGGCGGCGTTCTGTCTGGACGGGGCATAAATCACGCGCCCCGTAGGTCGGATAAGCAAAGCGCCATCCGACACTAACGCGGCTACTTACCTTTATTCTGCTGCTCAATCGACGCCAGAATACCGCGCAGGATGTTCAGCTCCTGGCTTTCCGGACGCGCGCGGGTGAACATGCGGCGCAGCTTATTCATCACCTGCCCCGGATGGTTTTCACGGATAAAGCCGGTAGACAGCAGCGTCTGCTCCAGATGGCCGTAAAAACGTTCCAGGTCATCAACTAGCGGATAAGGGGTTTCATCCTGTTCAACGACCGGGGCATCGTTTTCCTGCGCTGCCAGCCAGGCCATACGCACTTCATATGCAATGACCTGCACCGCCATCGCCAGGTTCAGCGAGCTGTACTCTGGATTCGCGGCAATCGCCACGTGATAGTGGCACTTCTGCAATTCGTCGTTGGTCAGGCCGACGCGTTCACGACCAAACACCAGCGCAACCGGCGCGTGTGCGCCTTCCGCGACGCTTTTCAGGCCGCATTCACGCGGATCAAGCATCGGCCACGGCAGCGTGCGGGAACGTGCGCTGGTGCCAACCACCAGGCTGCATCCGGCCAACGCTTCGTCAAGAGTATCGACGATCTGGGCGTTACCGATGACATCGCTGGCCCCTGCCGCGAGGGCGATGGCCTGTGAGTCCGGTTTGACCAGCGGGTTAACCAGCCACAGATTAGTTAAGCCCATGGTTTTCATAGCGCGGGCCACGGAGCCCATGTTGCCGGTGTGGGATGTTTCGACCAGTACGATTCGGATATTTTGCAGCATTGTCATTCTTCGTCTAAAGATTATTCAGCCATATTATCATAAAACGAAGACATGTTCTGTTCTCGCTGCTATACTCTGCGCCGTTTTCCCGTTCTTTAACATCCAGTGAGAGAGACCGATGCATCCGATGCTGACCATCGCCGTGCGCGCAGCGCGCAAGGCGGGTAATGTAATTGCCAAACACTATGAAACGCCTGACTCAGTTGAAACGAGCCAGAAAGGCAGTAACGATTTCGTGACTAACGTCGATAAAGCCGCCGAAGCGATTATTATCGAAACGATCCGCAAATCTTACCCGCAACACACCATTATCACCGAAGAAAGCGGTGAACATGTTGGCGAAGATCTGGATGTTCAATGGGTTATCGATCCACTGGATGGCACCACCAACTTTATCAAACGTCTGCCGCACTTCGCGGTATCCATCGCAGTACGCATCAAAGGCCGTACTGAAGTCGCCGTTGTTTACGATCCAATGCGTAACGAACTGTTCACCGCTACCCGTGGCCAGGGCGCACAGCTCAACGGCTACCGTCTGCGCGGCAGCATCGCTCGCGATCTGGACGGTACTATCATTGCTACCGGCTTCCCGTTCAAAGCCAAGCAGCACGCTCCGGCTTATATGAAAATCCTCGGCAACATGTTTACCAAATGCGCGGACTTCCGTCGTTCCGGTTCCGCTGCGCTGGATCTGGCCTACGTTGCCGCAGCACGCGTTGACGGCTACTTCGAAATCGGCCTGAAGCCATGGGACTTCGCCGCTGGCGAACTGATCGCTCGTGAAGCAGGCGCACTGGTGTGCGACTTCACCGGCGGCCACAACTACATGATGACCGGCAACATCGTTGCAGGTAATCCGCGCGTTGTGAAATCCATGCTGGCGAACATGCGTGACGAACTGAGCGAAGCGCTGAAGCGCTAAGTGATTTCCCGGTAGCGCGATGCTTACCGGGATAACAAGATTAAAGGTCGGATATGGCGTTAGCCTCTATCCGGCCTTTTTTTTAAAAGGGACGCAGCCCACGCCCGACCGGCACCGCACTACCCCACATCACTACTGCCGCAACGACCAGAATGATACCGCCGGCTAATGCCAGCGTGCTCCAGCCCACCTGCCGCCACAGCGCTGGCGTTTTATTGCCGCTGAGTTTAACCGCCAGCGAGCGAAACGCATGCACCAGCAGCGCCAACGAGGTAATCGTCAAGGATGTGCCCGCCGCCATCGCCAGCGCCGATGCCATTCCCCAGGCGAAAACGCCAATCACTTTACTGAACAGCAGCACCATAATGGCCCCGGAACACGGGCGCATTCCCATTGAGAGAATGATCACCAGCCGAGTACGCCAGTCATCGTCGCGCGCAAGCCTTTCGGGATCAGGCATATGCTGATGACCGCAGCCACAACCGTCATGGTGAACATGATGCGGCGTAAAAGCGGTGAATTTCGGTTTTCGCAGCAGCGCGCGCAGCTTTTTCAGCGCCCGCCAGCTCAGTAGCAGACCCAGCCCCCCCACCAGCGCGTAGCTGCCTTTTTCCAACCAGAAGCTGCTGAGATGCAGCTGGCGCGCCGGCAATTGCAGAATGCTTAGCACCACCACCACCAGAGCAATAGCCACCAGTCCCTGTAATAAAGAAGCGGCAAGGGTCAGGCCAATACTCGACTTCAGTTTGGATGGATGCGTGGCAAGCCAGGTGGTGATCACCACTTTGCCGTGCCCCGGCCCTAACGCATGCAGCACGCCATAGACAAAGCTAAACAGCAGCAACGTTCCACCCGCCTGAGCGGGATTAGCCGCCACCGACTTCAGCAGGCTGCTCATCTGCTGATTCACTTCGCGCTGCCAGATAACGCTTTTTAGCATGACCTGCGGCCAGACCTGCCACAGCCATAGCAACCCGGCGATGGCCGCGACGGTGAAAATCAACAAGGGCCATAGCTGTAGCCAGCGGCGCGTGGGACGGCGGTTAACGGAGATCACGGACATTGGACGGTCACCTTCTGGGCAAACTGTTTACCGAGCTCCATGTCCTCTGCCGGCGCATCCTCTTTATCAAGCGACTGGGCGTACGAGAGCATGTCGTCATTGGGTTTTGGCGTATGCACGCTCACTTTGCACGCACCTTTATAGTCAGGCGCAAAGGCAACATCGCCGTCTTTTTCATAACTCATGTCGACATAATAGGTCGGGTCGAAAGTGGAGAAGGTATAGGTCTGCCCGGCCAGAGGTTGGGGTTTGGCCAGCGGTAGCGTAAAGGTCAACACCGCCTGATGCCCCTGACGCGCCAGACCGTAGGCAGTGGGCAAATTGTCAAACTTCACCTTTTGGCCGTTATGCCAGAATTCAGAAAAATAGTGCTGCCCCAGCACGTTGGCCATCACCTCCGCCGCCAGTTTTTTCCACACTTCATCCCCCGGTTTGGCATTTCCGGCGTCGTAGAGCAGATCGGCAGACGTCAGTTCGTCCATCGTCCAGCGCATTTTCATGCCGGTGAGCTGGCCGTCACTGACCACCAGCTGATTGGTGATGGTAATAAAACTGTGCGGGTGCGCGCGGGCGCTTAACGATAAAACCGCAAGAAACACCAGAACCACGCATTGTTTCACTCTCTTCATCCGTTCCTCAGTGAAAAATTCTGTGACCGCCGCCAGCATTCCTAAGCGAAAGCCCATTAGCTGCCCTTATCTTTTGTCTACGCTTATTCCTAATACCTGCTGCTGGATGCCAACAGATGATGACCGTACTTGAACCGCCATCTGTGCTTTCCAGTCCGCAGCGCCGCTGCCAGGCGCTGCTGATGCTATATCTCCCAGGACATGTCATTACGCCGGAATATATTGGCAACGTGAATAATGTCGATGTTTCAACGGCCCGGCAAGATATCGTTGAGGCCGGCCTGGAGATCGAGCGTTACCATCGTCTGGCAATCGCCACTTCGGCGGATGGCAGCTATCGGATTGAAGGCACTAATCTCGACCTGCGCCTGTGCTTACTGTACTGGCTGCGCCGCGCGTTGCGCCTGTGTCCGCATTTCGTCTCCCACTATTTTACGCCAGCGATTAAAACGCAGCTTAAACAGCTAAAAATCGCCCGCAACCTTTATGATGAAACCAATCTTCAGGCGCTGGTCAATCGCTGCGGGCGCAGTTTACAGCGACAGTTTGAATCCCGCGATGGGCAGTTTTTACGCCTCTATTTGCAATACTGTTTATTACAGCATCATCAAGGGGAAAGCCCGTATTTCAATCCGCAACAAGGCGCATGGGCCAGCGCGACCGTCGAATTTCAAACGGCAGCGGAGATCGTGCGCCACTGGCAGAGACGCGTTCGCCAAATCCCTAACCATCACGAACAGCACTTTCTGGCACTGCTGTTTATGCTGCTCAAAATCCCTGACCCGCATGATGATGCTCGTGAACAGGACCAGCAGTTACAACACGCCGTGACCCGATTAGTTGACCATTTTCAGCAGGTCGCCGGCTGCCGCTTTACCGACGAAAGCGGAGTCAGCAATCACCTTTATATTCATCTGGCGCAGGCGCTCAACCGCTGCGTCTTTGGGATCGGTATCGACAACCATTTATCCGAAGAGATCCACCGCCTTTATCCTCGGCTGATCCGCACCACTCGCGTGGCACTGCTGGAATTTGAAACGCGCTATTCCCTGCGTTTTAGCGATGATGAAGCGGCGTTGATTGCGGTGATTTTTGGCGCGGGGCTGATGCAGGAGAGCGAATTGCACGAAAAACAGGTGGTGTTATTAACCGGTGATAATCCGTCGCTGGAACAGGAAATTGAGCAACAGCTGCGCGAGTTGACCCTGCTGCCGCTCAATGTGAAGTATCTGGCGGTACCGATATTCCAGAAAGAAGGTGCGCCGAAGGACAGCACCCTGGTTATCTCGCCTTACGCCATCGTCCTGCCGTTGTTCTCACCGCCGCTGATTCACGCCGAGCAGTCGCTCAGCGAGCATCAGCAGCAGCACATCTGTAAAATACTCGAGACTTAGCGCGCGACGGTTTTAGGCCGTAACAGCAAGGCCGGTAGCGCCACCAGAGCCATTACCCAGAACAGCCCCTGATGCAGGTGCTGGTAGAGGAAACCGGCAAACATGGTCATCACCGCAATGCTACCGCCCATCGCCACCGCTGAGTAAATGGCCTGTAGGCGAATAACCTCACCGCCCTGACGCGCCGCAATGTAGCGCATCGCCGCCAGGTGGCAGACGGTGAAGGTACCGCAGTGGAGGATTTGAATCAAAATCAGCCACGGCAGGCTCGTCGTCCAGCCCATTAGTCCCCAGCGAATCACGCCGCAAATGGCCGACAGCAACAGCAGATCGCGGGCGCTAAAGCGACGGAAGACCTTTTTACTCAACGCAAAGGTCACCACTTCCGCGACCACGCCTAACGACCATAAATAACCAATGGCCGATGCCGAATAGCCCGCCCCTTCCCAGTAGATCGCGCTAAAGCCGTAATAGGCCGCGTGCGCACCTTGCAGCAGACTGACGCAGGCAAGGAATCGCCAGTTTTGGGCGACTAACGTACGCCAGGCCGACCAGCCGACCGACTCCTGATGACGAGATTCGCCGAGCGGCATCACCGACGGTTTTAGCAACATACCCAACAGCATGGACGCCACACCCAGGCTCAACATCAACAAAATGACCTGATAACCGTATAGGCTCACCAGTTTGCCGGTCAGCGCGGAGCCAATCACAAAGGCAATAGAGCCCCACAGGCGTACCCGCCCGTAGTCCATGGTTATCTGTTTTTGCCAGGTATTGGCCAGCGCGTCGGTTAACGGCACCAGCGGCGAGAAGAACAGGTTAAAGCCGATCATCACCACCATCAGCCAGGCAACGTTGGTACCCGCCCAGAACATCAACGCAAACAGCAGCGTCATCAGGGCCAGAATACGCAGAACGTTGATTAGACGCGACGGGTCACTGACGCGCGGAGCAATCAGCAGGCTGCCCAGGAAACGAGCCACCAGACCCGCGCCGAGCAAAAGACCGATGGTTTCGGGCGACAGTCCCGCCCCTTTGAGCCAGACGCTCCAGAAAGGTAGAAAAATACCGTAGCTAAAGAAATAGGTGAAGTAACTGAGCGCCAGCCAGCGCGTGGAGTGCAAAACCATGGTTCCTCCCGTTTTGGAGGCCTTAGTCTACTGACTTAGCACTCATTCTGAAGAGCATTACTCACCTCGCTTACCGAATAAATGTGATGAGCATCACTTTTACTTGTGCGTTTCAGGATACAACCAGTGACGGTTAGGCCAGCTGCGCAAAGTACACTCCATTTTTAAAAGCCGCGTGAATAGCGTGCTGGTTCGCGCAAGCTCTCATTTAGCCTGTTAGATAAAGTCCTCAAAGACGGGCTTAAGCTTGCCCTTTTCCCAAAGCCTTTACCGCGACCATGTTATCCGCCCGAAAAACCACCTTATTTAGTATTTAAAAAATACATATAACCGGGTATCAAAGTCACACCCGCTCTCACCTGGCGAGGTTTACGGTCAGCCAAAATACTGATTTCACGCTCCTGTGTGGCAGGTCACAAAATTGTGTATTACGTTTAAATCATACGCACTTACACAAAGGAACTGCCATGAACTGTCTTCGCTATCTCGACTTTGGCGCTTCACGCGATCTACTGCTGCTGATCGCCCGTATCGCCATCGTGCTGCTGTTTATTCTCTCCGGCTATCCCAAAATGCTTAACTTTGACGGTACGGTACAATACATGACCTCATCCGGCGCGCCGATGCCGTCACTGGCCGCCATCATTGCTATTTTGATGGAGGTGCCGGCCGTTATTCTGGTGATCCTGGGCTTCTTCACGCGCCCATTGGCGGTTATCTTTGTCTTCTATACGCTGGGGACGGCGGTCATTGGCCACCATTTCTGGAATATGACCGGCGATGCGGTGATGCCGAATATGATTAACTTCTATAAGAACATCAGTATCGCTGGCGGGTTCCTGCTGCTGGCGATTGTCGGGCCGGGGAAAATCTCGCTGGACAGACGTTAAGGCATTGCCCGATGGCGGTTTCGGCGGGGGCGCTGCGCATATCCCGTAGGTCGGATAAGGCGCAGCCGCCATCCGACAATCAGGCAGCTCACGTGCCGGGTTTTTGGCGGGGGCGCTGCGCTTGCCCGCCCTACAACCGAGTATATTGGTAGGTCGGCAGCCACCATCTGACACAAAAAAGGCCGCATTCGCGGCCTTTTTCACATCTGACGATTAACGCTTATGCGTAAACCGGGAAGCGTGCGCAGATATCCAGCACTTTCGCTTTGATGCGTTCGATGGTGGCTTCATCATTGATGTTGTCCAGCACATCGCACATCCAGCCAGCCAGCTCTTTCACTTCAGCTTCTTTAAAGCCACGGCGAGTCACCGCTGGGGAACCGATACGAATACCAGAAGTCACAAACGGGCTCTTCGGATCGTTTGGTACGCTGTTTTTGTTGACGGTGATGTTAGCACGGCCCAGCGCAGCATCCGCTTCTTTACCGGTCAGGTTTTTGTCGACCAGATCCAGCAGGAACAGGTGGTTCTCAGTACCGCCAGAAACCACTTTGTAGCCACGGTTCAGGAACACTTCTACCATTGCTTTGGCGTTTTTCGCGACCTGCTGCTGGTAGATTTTGAACTCTGGCTCCATGGCTTCTTTCAGCGCCACCGCTTTACCCGCGATAACGTGCATCAGTGGGCCGCCCTGAGCGCTTGGGAAGACAGCAGAGTTCAGTTTTTTGTACAGCTCTTCGCTACCGTCTTTCGCCAAGATCAGGCCACCGCGTGGGCCAGCCAGAGTTTTGTGGGTAGTGGTGGTGACGACGTGAGCGTGTGGAACCGGGTTCGGGTAAACGCCAGCGGCAATCAGACCCGCAACGTGGGCCATATCGACGAACAGATACGCGCCGATGCTGTCTGCGATTTCACGCATTTTTGCCCAGTCAACGATACCGGAGTAAGCGGAGAAACCACCGATGATCATCTTCGGTTTGTGGGTCTGCGCCTGCTTAGCCATATCTTCGTAGTCAATTTTACCGGACTCATCAATACCGTAAGGGATGATGTTGTACAGTTTACCGGAGAAGTTAACCGGGGAACCGTGAGTCAGGTGACCGCCTTGCGCCAGGTTCATACCCAGAACGGTATCACCTGGCTGCAGCAGCGCGGTGTAAACCGCGAAGTTAGCCTGAGAACCGGAGTGCGGCTGGACGTTAGCGTAGTCTGCGCCAAACAGCTCTTTCGCGCGGTCAATCGCCAGTTGTTCAACGATATCAACGTATTCACAGCCACCGTAGTAACGCTTGCCCGGATAACCTTCAGCATATTTGTTGGTCAGCTGAGAACCCTGAGCCTGCATGACGCGCGGGCTGGTGTAGTTTTCGGAGGCGATCAGTTCAATGTGCTCTTCCTGACGTACTTTTTCTTGCTCCATAGCCTGCCACAACTCGGCATCATAATCGGCAATGTTCATTTCACGCTTTAACATCCGCATCTCCTGACTCAGCTAACAATAAAATTTTGACCTGAAAAAGGCAGTCCCGTTGGACAACGGCCAACAGTATAACCGAATCGTTCTGTGATAACAGGTCTTGACAAACGAAATTACGCAAACGTTTACCTTCAAGCCACACAAGGGCTTGAGGAATAAAGGCCTTACGTCATGAAGTGGATTTCTTTTCAGGATTGTGATGCGAATAATTCATCTTGTAACCGAGTTGGTGCATTCTCACAAAGAACCATTTACAAAGCAGGGGTATTTTTATAAGATGCATTTAATATGCAACATTAAGTGATAATCAAAGGAAAACCTGCCATGCTTGATGCTCAAACCATCGCTACCGTAAAAGCCACAATTCCACTGCTGGTTGAAACCGGCCCAAAACTCACCGCCCACTTTTATGACCGGATGTTCGCCCATAACCCGGAACTGAAAGAGATTTTCAATATGAGCAACCAGCGCAACGGCGACCAGCGTGAAGCACTGTTCAACGCGATTGCCGCCTACGCCAGCAATATTGAAAACCTGGCGGCCCTGCTGCCTGCCGTTGAGAAAATTGCGCAGAAGCACACCAGTTTCCAGATTAAACCTGAGCAGTACGACATCGTCGGCGGCCACCTGCTGGCAACACTTGATGAAATGTTCAGCCCGGGCCAGGAAGTGCTGGACGCCTGGGGTAAAGCCTACGGCGTGCTGGCTGGCGTGTTTATTAATCGCGAAGCTGAGATCTACCGTGACAGCGCCAGTAAAACCGGCGGCTGGGAAGGCACCCGAGCTTTCCGCATCGTCAACAAAACTCCACGCAGTGCGCTGATTACCAGCTTCGAAATGGAACCTGTCGATGGCCTGCCGGTGGCTGACTATCAGCCGGGGCAGTATCTGGCGGTATGGTTGAAGCCGGAAGAGTTCGAGTTCCAGGAAATTCGCCAGTACTCACTGACGCGTAAACCGGACGGTAAAAGCTATCGTATCGCGGTAAAACGCGAAGATGGCGGCCAGGTTTCAAGCTGGTTGCATAACGCAGCCAAAGAAGGTGATGTGATTTATCTGGCAGCACCGGCCGGGGATTTCTTCTTGCAGGTTACGCCACAAACTCCGGTGACGTTGATCTCTGGCGGCGTAGGCCAGACGCCAATGCTGTCGATGCTGGACACGTTGGCGAAAAACCGCCATTCGGCGCAGGTTAACTGGTTCCATGCGGCGGAAAATGGCGAAGTTCATGCCTTTGCCGACGAAGTCAACGCGCTGGGCGCACAGCTGCCAAACTTTACCTCTCACCTGTGGTATCGCACCCCAACCGACGCTGACCGTCAGGCAAAAGCCTTTGACAGCGAAGGTCTGATGGCGCTGTCCCCGCTGGCCGATAGTCTGCAAGACGCACAGATGCAATTCTATCTCTGCGGTCCGGTGGTCTTTATGCAGTACGCAGCCAAACAGCTGGTTGAGCTGGGCGTGAATGCCGACCATATTCATTATGAATGTTTCGGGCCGCATAAAGTACTGTAAGGTTATCTTTCCTGGCGAGCATTTTTTGCTCGCCTTTTTACCCCTCCAACAAGCGCCAACGCAGGCTACAGCCCAAAATTGAGAAGGGAATTATGTTATCATCGCTAACTTATCCCGTTCTTTTCTTTGGCGACTCATTTTTATGCAACAACCGGTTGTACGCGTCGGTGAATGGCTAGTCACGCCTTCTGTTAATCAAATCAGCCGTCCTGGACGCCAACTCACCCTCGAACCTCGACTCATCGATCTGTTGATGTTTTTTGCCCGTCATCCCGGCGAAGTACTGAGCCGCGATGAGCTCATCGATAACATCTGGATGCGCCATATTGTGACCAGCCATGTGGTCACCCAGAGCATTTCTGAGCTGCGTAAATCTCTACGCGATAGCGCCGACAGTAACGCTGATTACATTATCACCGTGCCCAAAAGAGGCTACCAGCTAACCGCGCCGGTGGTGTGGCTCGATAATACAAGCGACGAACCGCTCGACGAAGAACCCGCGGCGGAATCACTGCCTGCACCGCTATCAGCGCCAGTATCAACGCTCGTACCAGCATCAGCATCAACACCACGCCCGATATCCAGACCTCGTCGCTGGTTCGCCAATTTATGGACTCTGGGCGCCTTGTCACTGTCACTCGGCGTGCTCATTGCCATGGTGTTGCTGTCCGTGGCCCGCCCTCACCCGCAAGTGACTCGCGCCCATCTGTTGCTCAACCCACGCGATATTGATGTACGCTTTGAACCCGGTGCCTCGTGCAACAACTGGGCTTCACAGCAGTCCTATGTCATTGGGCTGGGGACGTTGATCACCACCTCGCTGAATACCTACTCCACCTTTATGGTTCACGATAAAACTGACTATAACGTCAATGAACCTAGCAGCTCCGGGAAAACGTTGACCATCAGCTTCGTGAACCAGCGTCACTACCGCGCACAGCAGTGCTTTATGTCCGTGCTGTTAATCGACAACGCCGACGGTTCTACGATGCTGGACAAGCGCTACTTCGTCACCGACGGCAACCTGGTATCGATTCAAAGCGATCTCTTCGACAGCCTTTCTGCTGCGCTGGTACAGCCATGGCCTGAAAATCTGCAAAAGGAACTGGACCATTTAAAGCTGGCGCAAACGCTCTCTCTGGCGCAGTTCTACCAGGCATTGCAGCTCATTACCGTTGGTGACGCTCAGTCTTTAAATAAAGCCAGTGACCTGCTGGGCAACACCATTAAATCCTCCCCGGACTTCACCTACGCGTATGCCGAAAAGGTAATGGTGGATGTTTTACGTCATTCACAGCAGCCTTTTGATAGCCAACAGCTCATTTTACTTAATGAGGAATTAACCCGCGTCGCGCAAATACCTGCGATGCAGAACAGTGCCGTTCTCTATCGCATTCAGGCTATCGATTTTTTGACTAAAGGCAACGTGGATAATGCATCCGCCGCTATTAATAAAAGCATTGAACTGGAAATGTCATGGTTGAATTACGTGCTGCTGGGCAAGGTATATGAAATGAAAGGTGAGAGCCGTCTGGCTGCCGATGCTTATATTACCGCATTTAATTTACGCCCCGGTGACAACACCCTGTACTGGATTGAAAACGGTGTATTTCAAACCTCAATAGAAAAAATCGTCCCTTATTTACAGACATTCCAACCTAAAGAATCTTAAACGTTCCCGCGGATTAATTACTCAGGTTAAATATCCCCTAGCAGAATGTAACCATGATGTTGTTGTGAGGTTTTAATTGTTACCTCACAACAACATTATACCTCTCCAAAAATCAAGACTACCACTTTGTAATTACTCGTTATTTATCTTTCCATGATATAAAGATTTTATCCTGACATGTTAATGTAAAAAGCTAAAGACCTCATTTTTTTCATGTTTGTTTTTATTTCACTTTAACTTTAGGACTTCTCTTAACCCGCTCAGTAACATTGCCATCAGTTGGTCGGGTCACTCGTCATTACTCATCTCGCGATCCGGTCCTAAAAATACTGTTCAGGAGAAACGAACATGAGTTCTACCAAAAAGATCGGGCTATTTGCCTGTACTGGCGTGGTTGCCGGAAATATGATGGGGAGCGGGATTGCTTTATTACCCGCGAGCCTCGCCAGCATCGGTGGCATTGCCATCTGGGGTTGGATTATTTCTATTATTGGCGCCATGTCACTGGCTTATGTTTACGCCCGATTGGCGACCAAAAATCCACAGCAGGGTGGTCCTATTGCATACGCTGGTGAATTATCTCCGGCCTTCGGTTTCCAGACCGGCGTACTGTATTACCATGCAAACTGGATTGGTAACCTGGCTATCGGGATTACCGCAGTCTCTTATTTATCTACCTTTTTCCCAATTTTAAATGACCCAATTCCTGCCGGTATCGCGTGTATTGCTGTTGTTTGGCTGTTCACCTTTATCAATATGTTGGGCGGAACTTGGGTAAGCCGTCTGACCACCATTGGTTTGTTCCTGGTACTGATTCCGGTTGTACTGACCGCGATTGTCGGCTGGCACTGGTTTGACGCTGCGACCTATCACGCAAACTGGAATACCTCTACCACCACCGATCCACACGCGGTAATCAAAAGTATTCTGCTGTGCCTGTGGGCATTCGTTGGCGTTGAATCCGCCGCGGTCAGTACCGGTATGGTAAAAAATCCAAAACGTACCGTTCCGCTAGCAACCATGCTGGGTACCGCCATGGCCGGTATTATCTATATCGCTGCCACTCAGGTTATCTCTGGTATGTATCCGGCTTCCGTCATGGCAGCCTCTGGGGCACCGTTTGCAGTCAGCGCCTCGACCATTCTGGGCGGCTGGGCAGCACCGCTGGTTTCCGCTTTCACCGCCTTTGCGTGTCTGACTTCACTGGGTTCCTGGATGATGCTGGTTGGTCAGGCAGGCGTTCGTGCCGCAAGCGACGGCAACTTCCCGAAAGTGTACGGCGAACTTGATAAAAACGGCATCCCGAAAAAAGGCCTGCTGCTGGCTGCCGTCAAAATGACCGCGCTGATGATTATCATCACCATCATGAACTCCAGCGGTGGTAAAGCTTCCGACCTGTTCGGCGAACTGACCGGTATCGCAGTCCTGCTGACTATGCTGCCGTACTTCTACTCATGCGTTGACCTGATTCGCTTCGAAGGCTTCAACATCCGTAACCTGGTAAGCCTGGTGTGCTCGGTTCTCGGCTGCGCCTTCTGCTTTATCGCGCTGATGGGCGCCAACTCTTTCGAACTGTCCGGCACATTCATCATTAGCCTGGTCATCCTGATGTTCTATGGTCGCAAAATGCACCAGCGCCAGAGTGATGACAAAGACAACAAACCGGCCCAGGCGCTTTAACCGCTAACCCCTTTTTCACAAGGTCCTTTCCTCACCTGCCACATCGCTGCGGGAAGGGCCTCTTTTACCTGGAAAAATGACTATGAACGTTATTGCTATCATGAACCACATGGGCGTCTACTTTAAAGAAGAGCCTATTCGTGAACTTCACCGTGCGCTGGAAAGCCTCGACTTCCGTATTGTTTACCCGAATGACCGCGAAGATCTGCTGAAGCTGATTGAAAATAATGCCCGTCTGTGCGGCGTTATTTTCGACTGGGATAAATACAATCTGGAGCTGTGCGAAGAGATCAGCGCCATGAACGAGTACATGCCGCTGTATGCGTTTGCCAACAGCTACTCGACGCTGGACGTTAGCCTGAACGACCTGCGTATGCAGGTCCGTTTCTTCGAATACGCACTGGGTGCGGCAACTGATATTGCGGCTAAAATTCGTCAAACCACCGATGAGTACATCGACAACATTCTGCCTCCGCTGACTAAAGCGCTGTTCAAATACGTTCGCGAAGGCAAGTACACCTTCTGTACCCCAGGCCATATGGGCGGTACGGCTTTCCAGAAAAGCCCTGTCGGCAGCATTTTTTATGACTTCTTCGGCCCGAATGCGATGAAGTCTGACGTGTCGATTTCCGTCTCTGAACTGGGTTCTCTGCTGGATCACAGCGGCCCACATAAAGAAGCTGAAGAGTATATTGCCCGCGTGTTTAACGCCGAGCGCAGCTATATGGTGACGAATGGCACCTCAACCGCCAACAAAATTGTCGGCATGTACTCTTCTCCTGCGGGCAGCACGGTACTGATTGACCGTAACTGCCACAAATCGCTGACCCATCTGATGATGATGAGCGACATTACGCCTATCTATTTCCGTCCAACCCGTAACGCCTACGGTATTCTGGGCGGCATTCCGCAGAGCGAATTCCAGCGTGCGACCATTGAAAAACGCGTCAAAGAGACGCCGAATGCCACCTGGCCGGTACACGCCGTCATCACCAACTCCACCTATGACGGTCTGCTGTACAACACCGACTACATCAAGAAAACGCTGGATGTGAAATCCATTCACTTCGACTCAGCCTGGGTGCCTTACACCAACTTCTCCCCAATCTATGCGGGCAAGTGCGGTATGAGCGGCGGGCGTGTAGAAGGCAAAGTTATCTACGAGACGCAGTCCACGCACAAACTGCTGGCCGCGTTCTCTCAGGCCTCCATGATTCACATTAAAGGTGACGTTAACGAAGAGACGTTCAACGAATCCTTTATGATGCATACCACCACCTCTCCGCACTACGGTATCGTGGCTTCCACCGAAACCGCCGCCGCGATGATGAAAGGTAACGCCGGTAAGCGTCTGATCAATGGTTCGATTGAGCGCGCAATCAAGTTCCGTAAAGAGATAAAACGTCTGAAAGGCGAGTCTGATGGCTGGTTCTTCGACGTCTGGCAGCCGGATCACATCGAGGGGCCAGAATGCTGGCCGCTGCGTTCCGATAGCCCATGGCACGGTTTCAAAAATATCGATAACGAGCACATGTATCTCGACCCGATTAAGGTCACGATTCTGACCCCGGGGATGAAGAAAGATGGCACCATGGATGAGTTCGGTATCCCGGCCAGTCTGGTGGCGAAATATCTCGACGAGCGCGGCATCATCGTGGAGAAAACGGGCCCATACAACCTGCTGTTCCTGTTCAGTATCGGTATCGATAAAACCAAAGCACTGAGCCTGCTGCGCGCGCTGACTGAATTTAAACGCGCATTCGATCTGAACCTGCGAGTGAAAAATATTCTGCCAACGCTGTACAGCGAATCACCTGAATTTTATGAAAATATGCGTATCCAGGATCTGGCGCAGAATATTCATAAACTGGTTGAGCATCACAACCTGCCGGATCTGATGTTCCGCGCATTTGAAGTGCTGCCAGAAATGCAGATGACGCCTTATGCCGCGTTCCAGAAAGAGCTGCACGGCGAAACCGAAGAGGTATATATGGAAGAAATGGTGGGCCGCGTTAATGCCAACATGATCCTGCCGTATCCTCCAGGTGTGCCACTGGTTATGCCGGGTGAAATGATCACTGAGCAAAGCCGCCCGGTATTGGAATTCCTGCAGATGCTGTGCGAAATTGGCGCGCATTATCCAGGCTTTGAAACCGATATCCACGGTGCCTACCGCCAGACTGACGGTCGCTATACCGTTAAAGTACTGAAAGAAAATAAAAAATAAGATGAAACACCCAGGGAAGCGGCTTGTCGCTTCCCTTTTTTCACGCCGCTTTTCACACAGTAAGGAGTCGACATGAAAACACCCTCACAACCGCGCGCGATCTACTACATCGTGGCGATTCAAATCTGGGAATACTTCAGCTTTTACGGCATGCGTGCCTTACTTATCCTTTATCTCACCCACCAGCTCAATTTTAATGACAGCCACGCGATAAGCCTGTTTAGCGCCTACGCCTCTTTGGTCTATGTCACCCCTATTCTGGGCGGCTGGCTTGCCGACCGCCTGCTCGGCAACCGTACAGCGGTGATGACTGGCGCAGTATTGATGACACTCGGCCATATTGTTTTGGGCGTCGAGTCCGATTCTATCTGGAGTCTGTACCTCGCGCTGGCGATTATTATCTGCGGCTACGGTCTATTTAAATCGAATATTAGCTGCTTGCTCGGCGAACTGTACGAACCAGAAGACCCGCGCCGGGACGGTGGTTTTTCGCTGCTGTATGCGGCGGGCAATATCGGCTCTATTGCAGCCCCAATTGCCTGCGGGCTGGCCGCGCAGTGGTACGGCTGGCACGTCGGCTTTGCGCTGGCAGGAATCGGCATGTTTATCGGCCTGATGGTTTTTTTAAGCGGTCATCGCCACTTCCGTCATACCCAGGGGGTGAATACACCCGCACTACGCGCAGTGACGTTTGCCCTGCCGACCTGGGGCTGGCTGGTTCTGATGCTCTGCATCGCGCCGGTGTTCTTTACTGTGCTGCTGGAAAATGACTGGGCGGGTTATCTGCTGGCCATTGTTTGCGCCATCGCCGCCGTTATCATGGCGCGCATCATGATCCGATTTCCACACGCCCGACGGGCGTTGTCGCAGATTGTCTTACTGATGCTTACCGGGACGCTGTTCTGGGTCCTCGCTCAGCAAGGCGGTAGCTCGATTAGTTTGTTTATCGATCATTTTGTGAACCGCCATTGGCTGAACACTGAAGTGCCAACCGCCCTGTTCCAGTCGGTCAATGCGGTAGCGGTCATGGCGGCAGGCGTAGTGCTAGCATGGCTGGTTCGTCCATCGGGAAATATCCGTTCGGCGCTGCGCGTCTGGCTGAAGTTTGCTTTCGGTTTGGCGCTGATGGGCGCGGGCTTTATGCTGCTCGCGCTGAATGCACGTGGCGCACAGTTGCACGGCCAGGCATCGATGGGAATGATGGTTGCCGGGCTTGCATTGATGGGCTTTGCGGAGCTCTTTATTGACCCGGTCGCGATGGCGCAAATAACCCGCCTGAACCTACCTGGCGTCACCGGTGTGCTGACCGGCGTCTATATGCTGGCAACCGGTTCAGTCGCCAACTGGCTGGCGGGCGTAGTCGCGCAGAAAACCACCGAATCACAGATTAGCGAAACGGCCATCGACGCCTATGGGCGCTTTTTCTCACAAATGGGGGAATGGACGCTGGGCTGCGTGGCCTTGATTGTCCTGTTGGTCGTCGCAAAACGTCTGCTCTGGACGCCGGTTGCACCGCTAGTAGAAGAGTAAATAGAGGACGCTGCCTGCACACGATGCGCAGGCAGCGTTGAACATTAAATTGCCGCGTCGTCTTCTTCGCCGGTACGGATACGAACCACGCGCGCAACGTCAAAGACGAAAATTTTACCATCGCCGATTTTACCGGTCTGCGCGGTACGAATGATGGTATCCACACAGGTATCGACGATATCGTCGGTTACTACGATTTCAATTTTGACCTTCGGCAGGAAGTCCACCATGTACTCCGCGCCACGATACAGCTCGGTATGGCCCTTCTGACGACCAAAGCCTTTCACTTCCGTTACCGTCATCCCGGTGATGCCCACTTCCGCCAGCGCTTCACGTACGTCATCGAGTTTGAAGGGTTTAATAATCGCATCAATCTTTTTCATGGTGTTCCTGTCGTTTTTATCGCGTAACCGGTTGCTCACCGTATCATAAATCAGTC
Organism: Kluyvera huaxiensis; assembly: GCF_040149365.1. NCBI lineage: Bacteria > Pseudomonadati > Pseudomonadota > Gammaproteobacteria > Enterobacterales > Enterobacteriaceae > Kluyvera > Kluyvera huaxiensis. The sequence continues at coordinate 44,420 of NZ_JBEFLV010000002.1, read as the reverse complement.
GTTTGTCCGGTGCTACTCTTTAAAATCGTTCGCATCCAGTTCATGGCGGGAGAGTAATTTATAGAATTCGGTACGGTTGCGCCCGGCCATTCGGGCAGCATGGGTGACGTTGCCTTTGGTGATTTGCAGCAGCTTACGCAGGTAGTTGAGCTCAAACTGATTACGCGCCTCGACGAAGGTCGGCAGCGCGGTATTCTCCCCTTCCAGCGCCTGCTCCACCAGCGCGTCGCTGATTACCGGCGAGGAAGTTAGCGCCACGCACTGCTCGATAACGTTGACCAGTTGGCGCACGTTACCCGGCCAGTTTGCGGCCATCAATCGCTTCATCGCATCCGTCGAGAAGGCACGCACAAAAGGTTTGTGGCGGTCGGCGGCCTGACGCAGCAGGTAGTTTGCAAGCAGCGGAATATCTTCGGTACGCTCGGCAAGCGTCGGGATCTTGAGATTAACCACGTTGAGGCGGTAGAAGAGATCCTCGCGGAACTCGCCACGGGCCATTGCTTTAGGCAGATCCCGGTGAGTGGCGGAGAGGATACGAACGTTGATGTCCAGATCGCGGTTACTGCCCAGCGGGCGCACCTTACGCTCCTGCAATACGCGCAGCAGCTTCACCTGCAGCGGCGCGGGCATATCGCCAATTTCGTCGAGGAACAGGGTGCCGCCTTCCGCCGCCTGGAACAGCCCTTCCCGATTGCTCACCGCGCCGGTAAACGCCCCGCGCGCGTGACCAAACAGCTCAGACTCCAGCAGTTGTTCCGGCAGCGCGCCGCAGTTAATCGCCACAAAAGGCCTGGCGTGACGCGGACTGGCGTTGTGAATAGCCTGCGCCAGAATCTCTTTCCCGGTACCGCTTTGCCCGTTAATCAACACGCTGACATCGGACTGCGCCACCATCTGCGCCTGCTCCAGCAGGCGTAGCATCAGCGGGCTGCGGGTGACAATAGCTTCCCGCCACTGTTCATCCATCGCCGGAGACGAGCGCTCCAGCGCTTCGTCAATCGCCTTGTACAGCGCGTCTTTATCAACCGGTTTGGTTAAGAAGCTGAAAACACCCTGCTGAGTGGCGGCCACCGCGTCGGGAATGGACCCGTGAGCGGTGAGGATAATCACCGGCATACCGGGCTGCACTTTCTGGATTTCACTAAACAGCTGCAGACCGTCCATCTCATCCATCCGCAAATCGCTGATGACCAGATCGATACGCTCTTTCGCCAGCACCCGTAATCCTTGCTGGCCGCTTTCGGCGGTCTGCACCCGATAGCCCTCGCTGGTTAAACGCATGCCCAGCAGTTTTAACAGGCCGGGATCGTCATCCACCAGCAGCAGGTGTGCGGGTTTACGGTTAGTCATGTTTATCCTCGTCAGATGCGCCGCCGTGAGTCATATCCGCCCCCGGCTTGCGGCTGGAGAGCTGGCGTTCAATATCCGTCAGGTTTTGCAGTTTACGGGTGGTTAAATCCAGTTCCGCCTGCAATTGCTGTTGCTGCACACGCAGCGCGTCCAATTGAGCATCGCTGGTTTCCTGCAGTTTACTGTAGCGCTGTCGTTCTTCGGCGAGTGACAGCTGTAGCACCTGACCGTCGCGCCAGACCTGATACAGAGGGCGGATGCGCGACGGGATAGCGGAACTAAGCGCGTCAATATCTGCAACCGCCTGTCGACGTTCGGTTGGGGTAATTTTAGCATTCGCCAGCAGGATGCCGCGCTTGAAAGCTCCCTGCCAGTTTCCTATCGGCAGCACGTTAGCATCGGCACGCGCACGAGCCGCAGGAAGGCGATCGGCGCAGTCCATGCCGCGCAGCCAATAAAGAGGGTTATTTTCAGCAGCATCGCCGCTGAGCGCCCAGATATCATCGCAATCGGTCGACAGGTAATCGGCAACCTGTTGACGGGGTTCATTACCGTCGGCGCTGGAACCGGCATTATGCGGCGTCAGCGAGGTATTACACCCGGACAGCAGCAGGCAGGCGAGGCCAAATAACCCGCCACGCCACGGCAGCGGCCGCCGACCCGTACGCGTTAAAAATTGGGGCATAGTGACTCGATATCGTTTCATGTGGTTGTTTTTTCAAGCCCTGGGGTTGGGAGTTCAATACGAAAACAGACGTTGCCGTCCTGTGCGTCGCTAAGATATAGCTCGCCGTGCATTTTCCGCACCGAATCGCGCGCCAGGCTTAAGCCAAGACCGCTTCCCTTCACCGCGCCTTTGCGCTGATGGCTACCCTGATAAAAAGGCTCGAAGATCATTAATTTTTCAGCATCCGGGATCGGGGCTCCAGTATTGATTATATCAATGATTACCTTAGTTCCTTCCCGGCGGCTATGCAGATAAATGTTACCGGATTCAGTGCCATAGTGCACCGCATTCGAATAGAGATTATCCAGCGCATTCATCAGAAGCGTCGGTTCTGCCAGGCAGGTGGGAGCCTGGAGGTCAACCTGCGTGCGCATCATTTTAGCCCTCGCTGGCAGGCTGTGCGCGGAAACCACCATTTCGACCAACGGTGCGAGGGTCACGGGCTCCATGTGTATGGCTGTTTCGCTTAGCTTACGGTTATAGTCCAGCAGTTGCTCAATCAGCGTTTGTAAGTTGCGACTGCTGCTGTCGAGAATAGCCACGACCTCTTTTTGCTCCGCATTGAGCGGCCCAACAATCTGATCGGCCAGCAGCTCGGTACCCTCGCGCATGCTGGCGAGCGGCGTTTTCAATTCATGAGACAGATGACGCAAAAACTGGTGGCGCTGCGACTCGAGCCACGACAGGCGTTCACTTAACCAGACGATGCGCTGCCCGACGGAGCGCAGTTCACGCGGCCCGCGGAACATGACTTCGCCGTCAAGAGACTGCCCTTCCCCCAGACGATTGATCATACTCTCAATTCCCTTCACCGGGCCGATAATCATGCGTGTGAATAACAGCACCATCGCCAGACTGACCAGAAACAGCACCAGCGCCTGCCAGCCAAAGAACTGGCCACGTTCGGCAATCGCCTGCTGTAATTGCTGTCCGCGCGAGAACACGACGGTACGCGTTGCCTGAACCAGTTCGCTATTGGCGCTGGAGAAGGCCGCCAGCCGTTCTGCCGCCGACTTTTGCGGCCCGCTATTGGTACATTGCAGCAGCGCCAGATCATTGAGGTTCTGACGTAATTGCTGATAAAGGGTGACATCAGGCAGCACGCCCGCATGCGCCTCCAGCATATCGCCATAACGCTTGCGTTGATTCTGGTAAACCTTCGCCAGCGTTGGATCGTCTAGCACGCAGTACTGGCGGTAGCTGCGCTCCATATCCAGCGCAATGTTAGCCATCGCTTCGCTGCGTCGTGCATCGATAAGCGTGGTGCGGTTGGTCTGTTCAGCCTGCGCACTGAGCATATTCAGGCTCTGCCATGCCTGCCAGGCCAGCACTAACAGCGGCAGCAGGATCAACAGAAAGGACAACGTCACCAGTTGGCGCAGCGATCGTGGAGAAAGAGAGAGGCGTTTCAAAAGCGGTGTCTCAATAAAGCAACATACTGGAATGCTAACTGAGGTTATCGGAGAGGGAAAGGCCAGAAACAACAAAGCCGGGCATAAGCCCGGCTTTGTTATGGAATAAGGCGGTGCCTAACTCAACGTTTCGCCCGATGATTGATAAAGCAGAGCTGTTATCAGTTGCTGGACGGCAGGCACCTTGTTGTGCGTCATTCGAAGTTTATGTAGCACGTCCCGAAGGGGCTGACATAAGGAGGTGAATGAGCCACTGATTAATATTATGCACGATGCGTGCCACAATACAAAACAATAAATTAACACAATGATAAATATAAGAAATATACCCAAAAAGGCACGGTGGTGTTTTGGGCGTTTTTTAACCACCCTGTCGCTAATTAGCAACACTCATAGGGCTACAAAATAAAACCATTTAAAATCAATAAATTAAATGTCTCCATTTAACGACAGTGCGATACCCTCAATGTCGGGGTTTCCCGACACAGCGGAGAGACCTGGAGGATAAGCCCGGCAATTTTCAGAAACCAATAAAAAAGCCCCTCACAAGGAGGGGCCTGATCTTATGGTACGACAACCTTAGCCGAGCTGTTTACGCGCGTTGCGGAAAATACGCATCCACGGGCTGTCCTCACCCCAGTTTTCCGGGTGCCAGGAGTTCGCCACTGAACGGAATACACGCTCAGGGTGCGGCATCATAATGGTGACGCGACCGCTTTCGTTAGTGACTGCGGTAATGCCGTTTGGCGAGCCATTTGGGTTGGCCGGGTAGGTCTCAGTGACCTTGCCGAAGTTATCGACGAAGCGCAGCGCCACCAGGCCTTTGCTTTCCAGCGCCGCCAGATGAGCGCCATCGCGGACTTCTACGTGGCCTTCACCGTGAGAAACGGCGATTGGCATACGCGAACCTTCCATCCCCTGCAGCAGCAGAGATGGGCTGCTGGCTACTTCAACCAGGCTAAAGCGCGCTTCAAAGCGGTCGGAGTGGTTACGCACGAAGCGCGGCCACAGGTCGCTGCCCGGGATCAACTCACGCAAGTTAGACATCATCTGGCAGCCGTTACAAACGCCCAGCGCCAGCGTCTGCGGACGGTGGAAGAAGGTAGCAAATTCGTCACGAACGCGATTGTTGAACAGAATGGATTTCGCCCAGCCTTCGCCCGCCCCTAACACGTCACCGTAAGAGAAGCCGCCACAGGCAACCAGCGCGTCGAAAGCGTCAAGACCGAGACGACCGGCCAGCAGATCGCTCATGTGGACGTCAATGGCGTCAAAGCCCGCACGATGGAAGGCCGCCGCCATCTCTACATGGGAGTTCACGCCCTGCTCACGCAGTACGGCCACTTTAGGACGCGCACCGGTAGCAATGTACGGTGCTGCTATATCGGCATCGATATCGAAAGTGAGCTTCACGTTGAGGCCCGGATCGTTATCGTTCGCTTTTGCGTTATGTTCCTGGTCGGCACATTCCGGGTTATCGCGCAGACGCTGCATCTGCCAGGTGGTTTCTGCCCACCACATGCGCAGCTGGGAACGGCTTTCACTGAACACCGGCTGGCCGTTGGCCGTCAGGGTGAAACGGTCGCCTGCAACTGCCTGACCAAGGTAATGTACGCAGTCAGCCAGACCATTAGCCGCCAGAATCGCTTCTACCGCTTCACGGTCGGAGGCACGAACCTGAATCACCGCGCCCAGTTCTTCAGTAAACAGCGCCGCCAGACGGTCGTCGCCTAAGGTCGCGATATCAGCTTCAACACCGCAGTGCCCGGCAAACGCCATCTCTGCCAGAGTCACCAGCAGGCCGCCATCGGAACGGTCGTGATACGCCAGCAATTTACGCGCGGCAACCAGCGCCTGAATGGCATCGTAGAAGCCTTTCAGCTGCGCAACGTCGCGGACGTCGGCAGGCTTGTCGCCCAGTTGACGATAAACCTGCGCCAGCGCAGTCGCCCCCAGCGTATTGTGGCCTTTGCCGAGATCGATAAGCAGCAGGGCGTTATCTTCCGTTACCAGCTGCGGGGTGATGGTATGACGCACATCTTCCACGCGAGCAAAGGCAGTAATCACCAGCGACAGCGGCGAAGTCATCTCGCGCTGTTCATTGCCTTCCTGCCAGCGGGTTTTCATCGACATGGAGTCTTTGCCCACCGGAATTGTCAGGCCCAGTTCAGGACACAGCTCTTCACCAATGGCTTTCACCGCTTCATAAAGACCGGCGTCTTCACCCGGATGGCCGGCAGCAGACATCCAGTTAGCGGAGAGTTTGATCTGTTTGATATCGCCAATCTGCGTGGCGGCAATGTTGGTCAGCGCTTCACCCACCGCCAGGCGAGCGGAGGCGGCGAAGTCCAGCAGCGCCACCGGCGCACGTTCGCCAAGCGCCATCGCTTCACCGTAGTAGCTATCGAGGCTAGCGGTGGTCACAGCGCAGTTCGCCACCGGGATCTGCCATGGGCCAACCATCTGATCGCGTGCAACCATACCGGTAACAGTACGGTCGCCGATGGTCACGAGGAAGGTTTTCTCGGCCACCGTTGGCAGGTGCAGCACGCGGTTTACCGCATCGGCCAGGGAGATATTTTCCCGCGCCAGCGCTTCACCTTTCGCCTTCAGCGTCTGGACGTCACGGGTCATTTTCGGCGTTTTGCCTAGCAGCACGTCGAGTGGCAGATCGATAGGTTGATTGTCGAAATGACGGTCATTCATGGTCAGATGCTGTTCTTCGGTGGCTTCGCCGATAACCGCATAAGGCGCGCGCTCGCGTTTACACAGCTCTTCAAACAGCGGCAACTGGTCAGCAGCGACCGCCAGCACGTAGCGCTCCTGGGATTCGTTACACCAGATTTCCAGCGGGCTCATGCCTGGTTCATCGCTAAGAATGTCACGCAGTTCGAATTTACCACCGCGTCCACCATCGCTTACCAGTTCCGGCATGGCGTTAGACAAGCCGCCCGCGCCGACATCATGGATAAACAGAATTGGGTTCGCATCCCCCAACTGCCAGCAACGGTCGATAACTTCCTGGCAACGGCGTTCCATTTCTGGGTTATCGCGCTGTACGGAAGCAAAATCAAGGTCGGCATCAGACTGGCCGGAGGCCATGGAAGAAGCCGCGCCGCCGCCCAGACCGATGTTCATTGCCGGGCCGCCGAGGACGATCAGTTTTGCACCGACAACGATCTCGCCTTTCTGCACGTGATCGGCGCGAATGTTGCCGATCCCACCGGCCAGCATCACCGGCTTATGGTAACCGCGCAGCTCTTCGCCGTTGTGGCTGTTAACCTTCTCTTCGTAGGTACGGAAGTAGCCGGTCAGCGCCGGACGACCAAATTCGTTGTTAAACGCAGCGCCGCCCAGCGGGCCATCGGTCATGATATCCAGTGCGGTAACGATACGATCCGGTTTACCGAAATCTTCTTCCCACGGCTGTTCAAAGCCTGGGATACGCAGGTTAGATACCGAGAAGCCCACCAGCCCCGCTTTTGGCTTCGCACCGCGTCCGGTTGCGCCTTCATCGCGGATTTCACCGCCGGAGCCGGTTGCAGCACCCGGCCACGGAGAGATCGCCGTCGGGTGGTTGTGAGTTTCGACCTTCATCAGAATATGCGCTGGCTCCTGATGGAAATCGTAGCGGCCAGTTGCATAGTCGGCAAAGTAGCGGCCAACCTCAGAACCTTCCATCACCGCGGCGTTATCTTTATAGGCTGACAGCACATGTTCCGGCGTGGTTTCGAAGGTATTTTTAATCATTTTAAACAGCGACTTCGGCTGTTTTTTACCATCGATAATCCAGTCGGCGTTGAAGATTTTGTGGCGACAGTGCTCGGAGTTCGCCTGGGCGAACATATACAGTTCGATGTCGTTCGGGTTGCGCCCCAGTTTGCTAAATGCGTCCTGCAGATAGTCGATTTCATCATCGGCCAGCGCCAGGCCAAGACGGATGTTGGCATCAATCAGCGCCTGACGCCCCTGCCCCAGCAAATCAACGCTGGCAACCGGTGCCGGTTGATGATGAGCAAACAGTTTTTCCGCGTCCTGCAGGGAGGCAAATACGCACTCCATCATACGGTCGTGCAGTTCTGCGGCGACGGCATTCACTTGTTCAGCGGTCAGACTCGCGGCATCAATATAGTACGCCACGCCGCGTTCCAGACGCAGAACCTGCGGCAGGCCACAGTTGTGAGCGATGTCGGTAGCTTTCGAAGACCAGGGGGAGATAGTGCCAGGGCGGGGAGTGACGAGCAGCAGTTTGCCGGTAGGCGTATGGCTGTTGAGATTTGGGCCATACTGCAACAGTCGCTCAAGTCGGGCCCGCTCTTCTTCGGTCAGCGGCGCTTCCAGGTCAGCAAAATGGACATACTCGGCGTAAATATTGCTTACCGGGAGGTTGGCTGCCTGAAAACGCGTCAGCAGCTTGTTAATGCGAAATGCAGACAGTGCAGGCGAACCACGCAGAATTTCCATCATAAGTCTCTCGTCTTCTCAGCTTTCAGTGTGCGCAATGGGGGAGAACGGGCGCTATTATAGAGAATCCTGCGCCCTGACGAAACCGTTTGCGTCGAAATAAAATCATTGCCGCGCTTTACCAATAGATGTGACTCACTTCTCGAATCAGTTGCCAACTGGCGTAATGTTAAGCAAAATGCCGCTCAATCTGTAGCAAACCTTAGTGTCGTCAGGGATAACTTTTAACATCTCAGCGAATTAACTATTTGAAAAAACTAAAGATTAATTACCTGCTCATCGGCGTTGTGACGCTGTTGCTGGCAGCGGCCCTGTGGCCATCTATTCCCTGGTTTGGCAAACCAGAAAACCGAATCGCCGCGATCAAAGAGCGGGGGGAGCTGCGCGTCAGTACCGTGCTCTCGCCGCTGACCTATAGCACCTTTAATGATAAAGATATCGGCCTCGACTACGAGCTGGCTCAGCAGTTTGCTGACTACCTTGGCGTGAAGCTGAAAATTACCGTACGCCAGAACATCAGCCAGCTTTTCGATGACCTCGATCACGGCAACGCCGATATGCTGGCCGCAGGGCTGGTCTATAACAGCGAGCGGAGCAAAAACTATCAGCCCGGCCCCACCTATTACTCCGTTTCGCAGCAGATGGTTTACCGTGTCGGAAACACGCGCCCGCGTAATCTGAGCAACGTCACCGCCGATAAGCTCACCGTAGCGCCGGGTCAGGTGGTGATTAGCGATCTGCAAAGCTTAAAAGAAACGAAGTACCCCGACCTCTCATGGACCGTTGATGAAAAACGCGGTTCGGTAGATCTGATGCAGGCGGTGATCGACGGTAAGCTGGACTACACCATTGCCGACTCGGTCGCCATCGGTCTGTTCCAGCGCGTACACCCGGAACTGGCGGTGGCGCTGGATATCACCGACGAGCAGCCGGTCACCTGGTTTAGCCTTCAGGACGATGACAATACGCTCTCTGCGGCGATGCTCGACTTCTTCAATAATATGAATGAAGACGGTACCCTCGCTCGCCTGGAGGAGAAGTATCTCGGGCATGGCGACGATTTTGACTATGTCGATACCCGCACGTTCCTGCGCGCAGTGGATAACGTGCTGCCCGATCTGCGGCCGTTATTTGAAAAGTACGCCAGCGAAATAGACTGGAAGCTGCTGGCCGCCATCTCTTATCAGGAGTCTCATTGGGACCCGCTAGCCACCTCACCCACCGGGGTACGCGGGTTGATGATGCTGACCCGAAATACCGCCCAGAGCCTGGGACTGAGCGACCGTACCGACACTGAGCAGAGCATTAGCGGCGGCATGCGCTATATCCAGGATATGATGACCAAAGTGCCGGAGAGCGTTCCGCAGGAAGAGCGGATCTGGTTTGCACTGGCGGCTTATAACATGGGCTACGCTCATATGCTTGACGCCCGGGCGCTTACCGCCAAGCAAAAAGGCAATCCGGACAGCTGGGCTGACGTTAAACAGCGCCTGCCGCTACTAAGCCAGAAGCCATGGTACAGCAAGCTAACCTACGGCTATGCGCGCGGGCACGAGGCCTACACCTACGTCGAAAATATCCGTAAGTATCAGATTAGCCTGGTCGGTTATTTGCAGGAAAAAGAGAAGAAGGCAACGGATGAGATGGCGATAGCGCAGGCTTATCCGGCGGTATCCGCAGATGAGCTAAATCGGAATCACTACAGCCTGTTCTCATTTATACCGTCACCGAATCAAAACGACGCGGTGTCGTTTTTAATGTCACGGCATAAAAAATAAGCTATTGGGCCGCGGGGGGATTCGCTTTCGTGGCCTGCTTCAGCGTTTTTTGCTGCTGACGACGGTAGCGGAAAAAATCGCTCAGCATGCCAGAACACTCGTCGGCCAGCACCCCTTCGGTAAATTCAATCCGGTGATTCATTCCAGGGTGATGCAGCACGTCGATTAATGACCCCGCCGCACCGGTTTTCGCATCGCGGGCGCCAAACACCAGATGCCCAATCCGGCTGTGGACCATCGCCCCGGCGCACATCACGCAGGGTTCCAGCGTCACATACAGCGTGGTATCAATCAGACGATAGTTTTGCAACACCAAACCGCCCTGACGCAGTGCCATGATTTCCGCATGCGCGGTTGGGTCATGGCGGCCAATCGGACGGTTCCAGCCCTCACCAATCACCTGGTTGTTATGTACCAATACCGCACCCACCGGCACCTCGCCCTCTTCCCAGGCGCGTTTGGCCAGCATGAGCGCATGGCGCATCCAGTATTCATGGTTTAGTTCAATGTCGGACAACGTGAAGACTCCAGATGATAAAACGCCGCGCATTATACACAAAATCCGCCAAAGCGCAGCGCCCGCTTATTCCAGCTGTTCAAGCTCACCGCGCGGCGTCACCCGCCAGCGATGCTCACAGAAAAAGAGTAGCGGGTTATCCTGCTTGCTGTCGCTGTATCCGCTATATAAACGTAGCGGTGCGCCAAGACGTTGCTCCAGTTGTACCACTTTCTCATGCCCCAGGCAGCGGACTGATAACACGCGGCCACCGAACCCACGCTGCATCTGGCTGCCAATCAGGTTCACCCGGGCCATCCACGGTACATCGACGTAGGCACGTTCGACCAGCGTCTGCGGCGAGCCGGTAATCAGCCAGACATCGGCATCCTCACGGCTCAGGTAGCTGTCTAAGCGCTGCTGCACCACGGGAAATGGCGTCACCGTAGCGCGAAACCAGTCGATAAAATTCTCTTCCAGCGTGTTTAACGTCGCTTCCCGGCGGGCAAACGTACAACCCCAAAGCAGCACACTCATCGGCCAGCGTGCCGCGCGTCCTTTTATCAGCATTGCAGCACCGATAATAGGCAACAGTGGCACAACCAGCAGCCCATTGAGCGGCAGACGGCGCAGTAGATAGCGAATGAATGCGCCAAACAGATCCTGCTGGTGCAGCGTGCCATCAAGGTCAAAGAACACCACGCGGCGGGAATGGCTAGTCAAATGAGACTCCTGTTATTCGGTATCAGTCCAGGCAATAGATTAACAGATCCCCCACCCGCTTTCGCCAAACGGGCCTTCAACAAAGATTCGGGTGAAAAGAGTTGAGTTTTGCCGGTACACGGAATATTTAATTCGCTGTATCTGGTTATAATAGAATACATAATTCTTTCAAACGAGCAGAGTGGTGCTTCGGTACACAGTGGTCATTGTGCCCGTGAGGTTCTTATGAATTGTTTAATCAGTATTCGCCAGCGTTATCTTCAACTGGCGCAAAGCGATAGAAAGCTGGCGGATTTTATTCTGGCACAGCCGGATCAGGCGCGTCACTTAAGTTCACAGCAGCTGGCAAGCCAGGCCGGCGTCAGCCAGTCAAGCGTGGTCAAGTTTGCCCAAAAGCTCGGGTTTAAAGGCTTCCCCGCGCTAAAACTCGCGCTCAGTGAGGCGATGGCCAGTAGCGTCAATCCGCACTCGGTGCCGGTGCATAACCAGATTTGTGGCGACGATCCGCTGCGTCTGGTGGGCGAGAAGTTAATAAAAGACAACGTGGCCGCCATGCACGCGTCGCTCGACGTGAATAGCGAAGACAAGCTGGTGGAAACCGTAACGCTGCTGCGCAGTGCGCGGCGCATTATTCTCACCGGCATTGGCGCATCTGGACTGGTGGCGCGTAATTTTAGCTGGAAGCTGATGAAAATCGGCGTTAATGCCGTTTGCGAGCAGGATATGCACGCCCTGTTGGCTTCCGTTCAGGCAATGACTAAGGACGATTTGCTGCTGGCTATCTCCTATTCCGGCGCCCGCCGGGAAATTAATCTTGCCGCTGATGAAACGCTGCGAGTCGGAGGGAAAGTGCTGGCGATTACCGGGTTTTCGCCGAATGCCCTCCAGCAGCGGGCGACACACTGCCTGTATACCATCGCCGAAGAGCAGGCCACGCGCAGCGCCGCCATCTCTTCAACCAGCGCCCAGATGATGTTAACCGACCTGTTGTTTATGGGGCTGGTGCAACAAGATCTGGAAAACGCACCGGAACGTATTCGCCACAGCGAAGCGCTGGTGAAAAAACTGGTTTGAACGGGCCGAGTTCGACCCGTTCAGGATTATTCCTCTTTCCAGGGAATAGCCGGCACGTCTTCTTCACCGGTAATAACGCGGTCCGGATGTGCCACCTGTTCGCCTTTCACAAACCTCGCGCTGACGGCACCAAATAAGGTGAACCCCAGAATGGTTGCCACGCCGCCATACATCAACGCCTTATCACCAGAGTTCATGAGCGCGAAGTAGCTGTAAGCCGCCCCTACGCCCGCGATGGCGTTATTAATAAGTGCCCGATGTTTCGGTACTTTATTGATTGCCTGGATGGTTACCAGTGCCGCCATCGACAAAATATAAGGGATAAGATTGGTCACCACCGATAAATCCACCACCGCCGAGAACTGGTCGGAAACACCAACGTTGCTGGATACCTGGTGGTGAGCCCAGCCATAGCGCGTGCCATCCGGACTTGCGGGAATAGAAAACCAACTCAGAACCGTCTGTATCACCAGCAAAATAAGCATCCCCGCGATGGGCGTGCCATGCTTATTGCACTTCGCAAATATCTTCACAAAGTAACCAACATCGGCGGAACTCTTAAAGACCTGCGCTGTAGTGAACTGCCAACCCAACAGGGAGCCGATGCAGGCGATAATCATCAAGCCCGTCACGATATTCCCCACAACCGGGGTAAACATGGTGGCGAATGCGAGGCCAAAAGGCGCGCTGGAGTGAGCAAGTTCCAGGTTAGGAATGATGCCGCCAATGACGTTGGTTGAGACAATGTAGATAATTGCCGAGCCGAGAGTGCCGAACAGTACCGCAATTGGAACGTTTTTCTGCGGGTTATCCACCGCATCGCTATTGGCACAGGCGGACTCCAGCCCTAAAAACGCCCACAGAGTAACCGCAACCGAAGAGCCTGCGGCGCCAAACAGTGAACTGTTATGCGGGTTCCAGCCGGCTGCATAGATTTCGGGTTTAAACCAGAACCAGCCAACGGTACACACCACTACCACGGGTGCAATCACGCCCCACACCGTAATTCCACCAATTTTACCGGTGATACTTGCCCCACCGAAATTGGCGAATGTCGTTATCCACAATAACACTATCGTCATCAGACCAATCTGTAACGGATTGGGATTAATATGAAACAGGCCGATAATATAGCCTACAGCCGTAATGGCGATAGCCACATTGCCTATCACAATTGCTACACCATAGGTGTAATTGGCAATATAGTTTCCGGCTTTCCCGAAAGCATATTCTGCATAACCGCCCATCCCCCCGGGTTTATTACTCATGGTCCCGCAGCAAGCAAAGGCCCAAGCCAACGCCATTGACCCGGTGGCAGTCACCAGCCACGATACAATGGAAATATTGCCTACCTGCGCGAGCTTAGCTGGTAGTAAAATAATTCCCGAGCCCAGCATATTTATCGCAGTCAGCATTGTTAACTGCGTAACGCTCATTTTTTTAATTGCCATAATATTTTCCCATTAAAAGGATTAACGTGCGTTACTTGCTGGTTTTCAGGCACTGGACGTAATAAATGCCATTTTCATTTTCTACGCCATGAATATCATGAGCAAAGCCAGGGAAACGCTGATCCCACTGCTGCAGAATTTTTAAATAACGTATGTAAGGGCTACCTTTCCCACCGGCGCTCTCCCCAGGCATCAGCATCGGTATTCCAGGCGGATAAGGCACAACGCCGGTAGCGAGAATACAGTTGTACAGGTTATCTACACTTACGGTTTCAATGTCGTTATGCACTAATTTGACGTAAGCATCCGCCGGGGTCATTACCGGTTCAGGAAGTGTGGTAAATGCCTCTGCCTGGACGTGAGTTAACCCAGTATCTTTAAAGAAGGTAAACATTTCATCCGCCAGGGTTTTCAGCCCCTTGCCTTTGTAAACTGCCGGGCAATCACTCTCCTGGGTATACAGCAACTGTTCGACAGGGACGTTGGCATCATAAGCATCTTTAAACTTCAGCAAGGCGTTTAGCAGCGTGCCATATTTACCTTTGGTAATTCCAAGTGAGAAGAGGAACAAGATTGTGAAATCGGTGGTTTTCTCTACCTGGATACCGCGCTGACTAAGAAACGCGGTCACCAGCACCGCGGGTATCCCCATTGCCTCTAGCGACCCATCGATCGCCATGCCGGGCATCACGACCGACACTTTTATCGGGTCGAGCATGCAGTAACCGTCTTCAATCCCCTGAAAACCGTGCCATTTATCATCTGCCCGCAGCTCCCAGCAACGCGGATCGTTTACCAGCAGACTAAGCGGCGCATCTTCAAAGGAAACGGTTTTTCCTGAGTCAGGATCGGTAACAAAATCCGCGTTCCAGGTGGAGAAAAACCAGTCCTGGTTATCCTGCAATTCACGGCGAATACGTCTAACGGCTTTACGAAAACGTACCGCTTCAGTAATCGACTCTGTCGTCAGGTACTTTCCGCTCTGCCCGCGCATCATTTCCGCAGAAACTTCGTTCGCCATGATGATTGGATAGAGCGGCGAGGTCGATGCATGCATCATGTAAGATTCGTTGAAGCGGGAGTGCGGCACAGGGTTACGCCCATCTCGAACGCCGATAAGTGAGGCCTGAGAAAGTGCAGCCAGCAGTTTGTGCGTGGAGGTAGTTGTGAAAATGGTCGGTAGGTTTTTCGGATAATCCTCCGCTTCGCCATACATGCCAAAACGTTCGGCATACAGCGGATTGAACCGTGCGTAACCGTACCAGGCTTCGTCAAAATGGATACGATCTACGCTAGCATCAAGCTGTTTGACTACCGTCGGCACATGATAGGTCAGGCCATCATAGGTCGAGTTAGTGATTATCGCGTGTAGTGGTTTCTGTTTTTTATCCGTCGCGAGTGGGTTGCAGGCGATGGCTTTTTTGACTTCATATGCGCTCAGCGTCCTGGCATAAACCGGACCGATAATGCCAAGGTAATTACGTGACGGCATTAAATAGGTTGGCACCACGCCGGTCATTGTTAGCGCCTGCTCCGTTGACTTGTGCGCATTACGGTCACATAAAGCATAATCGCCACGTGCTACCGAGGACATCATGATGACGCGGTTGGACATCGATGAACCATTCGTGACCGTATAGGCTCTATCCGCGCCGAAAACTTTGGCGCAGAATTTTTCACTCTCCCCGATCGGCCCGCTGTGATCCAGCAACGACCCCAGTTCACCCACCGAAATAGAAAGGTCCGAACGCAACAAATTTTCACCGAAATAATCATGGAAGGCTCGCCCAACGGCAGATTTCATAAATGCCGTTCCTCCCGCATGACCAGATGTATGCCACGAATATTCGTATTTTTGAGCAAACTCAAAAATAGCACGCGTTAATGGGGGCACTGTTTTTTGTCGATAAGATAAAATTGCGGAATGCGCTCTCCCGGCGAGAAAAAATGGCGTATCTTCCTGAATCCATATTAATTCATCTGTCTCCCGCATAATCTCATGCGTAAGATTTTCGCCTTGTCGATTATCAAGTAATAAAAATAATGGCACCATCTGACTTTTACTGCGTAAGGATTCAATCACCTTTTTGGCAGATTCATTATGCTGCTCATCTTCACTTATTACCCAATCAAGTATAACCAATTCAATTGTTGCGTCATTATGTATCACCGCTGCAGCACCATCCGCAGAATCTGCAAGTACAGTAGTGATACCTTTACTATTCATCTCGTTAATTAGTGTCGTTATCGAGTCGTTAACGACGCTGACATGACTAGTACTATTATGAACAATTAATGCTTTTAACGTAATAAGTCTTTCACCGTGAACTTCCATGATTACCTCCGTTTTAGAATCCTTCCCAGGGAAATATTTCTTCAGGTATCGATAAAGAATACAGCTGTAATAAAACATGAAAAACAATACAAAGCATTTAACGAAAATGAAGTTTTATTAGACGGATAAATAACTCTAATTACATTTATAAGCCAGGGGAATATAATTATCTTTATTAAGGTTATTATCGCGCTACAACTTAATAAGTACATTTAAATGTTAATATAAAGCGATTGGAAAGTGTAACGACGTAATAATGTCGTTAAATTTCATTAAATTGAAATTTAAATCGGTTGAAAAACATACGTAAAACCAATAAAAACGTGGCCCAGAAGGAGAATGAGCGTATAATGCCGCCCTGTTTATTATGTTTCTGAGAATTTCCTGATGGCGCTGTTAATCACCAAAAAATGTATCAACTGCGATATGTGCGAACCGGAATGTCCGAATGAGGCCATTTCGATGGGTGATAGTATCTATGAGATCAACAGCGATCGTTGCACCGAATGCATCGGCCATTACGACACGCCAACCTGTCAGAAAGTGTGCCCGATCCCGTATACCATTTTAAAGGATCCGGCACATCTGGAAAGCGAAGAACGGCTGTGGGACAAGTTTGTCCAGATGCACCACGCGGACAAAATTTAGCTTTCAACAATCACCGTGGCACAAGCATAGTGGCGTTCATCGGCGAGCGTCACGTGTATATTCGCAACCCCCATCCGCTCCGCCAACAGTTTTGCTTCACCCCATAACCGCAGCTTCGGTTTGCCCAGCTCATCGTTGTAAACTTCAAACTGATTGAACGCCAGCCCATTACGAATACCGGTGCCCATCGCTTTTGACGCCGCCTCTTTGACCGCAAAGCGTTTCGCCAGAAAACGCACCGGCTGCTGATGCGTCTCCCAGATAGCCCATTCATTATCGCTCAACACACGGCGAGCGAGGCGATCGCCGCTACGGGCGATCACTCCTTCAATACGGGCGATTTCGACGATGTCGGTACCTAACCCTAAAATAGCCATTAGCCGCGTGCTTCCAGCATCAGGCGTTTCATCTCGGCTACCGCCTCTTTCAGGCCGGTCATCACCGCGCGACCAATAATCGCGTGGCCAATGTTCAGCTCGTGCATTTCCGGCAGCGCGGCAACGGCTTTCACATTGTGATACGTCAGGCCATGCCCGGCATTGACCTTCAGGCCAAGGCTTGCCGCGTAGGTAGCTGCTTTGGCGATGCGTTCCAGCTCTTTAGCCTGTTCAGCGTCGGTCGTCGCGTCGGCATAGCAGCCGGTATGGATTTCGATATATGGCGCGCCGACATCAGCGGCGGCTTTAATCTGTGCGTTGTCAGCATCGATAAACAGTGAAACCAGGATACCGGCATCCGCCAGACGTTTGCAGGCGTCGCGCATTTTATCGAACTGACCGGCAACGTCCAGACCGCCTTCGGTGGTCACTTCCTGGCGTTTCTCTGGCACCAGGCAGCAGAAATGCGGTTTGGTTTCGCAGGCGATCGTCAGCATCTCTTCCGTCACCGCCATTTCCAGGTTCATACGGGTATCCAGCGTCTGACGCAGAATGCGCACGTCGCGATCGGTAATATGGCGACGGTCTTCGCGTAAATGCACGGTGATGCCATCGGCACCGGCCTGCTCGGCAATAAATGCCGCCTGTACCGGGTCCGGATAGGCGGTGCCGCGCGCGTTACGCAGGGTGGCAATGTGGTCAATATTGACGCCTAACAGTAATTCAGCCATGACAATCCTCGTGTTTATAATTTTAACGTTCTTTTTCCCTCACCCCGCCCTCTGCCCAAAATGGCGAGAGAGAAAGCGGGGCGAGCGCAATATCGGCTACCGCTTCGGGACAAACTGGCGGAACAATTCGCGGCTTTTTAACGGTTTCCCACCAAGATACGGCTTTAGCGCCATACGGGTAAAGCGTTTCGCGGCACGCAGTACATCGACATCAGGAAAATCCCGGTTCGCCAGCGCCTTTAGGTGCCGTCCGGTAAAGGTGTTGTTATCAATCACAATACTGGCGATAAAGCCCTTTTCTTCACGATAGCGGTAGGTCATGGTGTCATCGACCTCATCGCCACTCCCGGCACAGTGCAGGAAATCAACCCCGTAACCCAGATGGCCCAGCAGCGCCAGCTCGAAACGACGCAGCGCCGGTTCAGGTGAGCCTGTCGCGCCAGCCAGCGCCTGGATGCAGTGCAAATAGTCGAAGAAGAGTTCAGAGAACCGGGTTTCATGTTCAAGCACGCGGGAGACCAGTTCGTTGACGTACAGGCCGCTATAGAGCGTGATGCCGCTTAACGGTAGCGCCAGAGAGACAGCTTCTGCGCTACGCAGCGTTTTGACTTCGCCGCGTCCGCCAAAGCGAACTAACAGGGGGGTAAAGGGCTGAAGGGCACCTTTCAGGTTGGAACGTTTGGAACGTGCGCCTTTAGCTACAAGGCGCACGCGACCCGATTCTTCCGTGAAGACGTCCAGCATAAGGCTGGTTTCGCTCCAGGGACGACTATGCAGGACAAAAGCGCGCTGCCAGCCCTCCATCATACTCGTCGTCTTTCAGGCTGCAGGTGCGTTGGCTGCACCTGTTCACCCCAGTCACTTACTGAAGTAAGCTCCAGGGGATTCTCAGTCTTGCCGCCTTCCTGCAACCAGAAAGCCATAGAGTAGTTTACTCAGAGATCGTCGGTGTAACCGAGACTGCGCAGTGCGCGTTCGTCATCGGCCCAGCCTGATTTCACTTTCACCCACAGTTCCAGGTGAACAGGCGCTTCGAACATATCCTGCATGTCCTTACGGGCTTCAATACCGATGGTTTTGATCTTGGAACCTTTGTTACCAATGACCATCTTCTTCTGCCCTTCACGCTCAACCAGAATCAGGCCGTTGACATCATAACCACCGCGCTCGTTAGAGACGAAGCGTTCGATTTCTACGGTCACTGAATACGGCAGCTCTGCGCCCAGGAAACGCATCAGTTTTTCACGGATGATTTCAGACGCCATAAAGCGCTGTGAACGGTCGGTGATGTAATCTTCCGGGAAGTGGTGGATAGCTTCCGGCAGGTGCTTACGCACGATACCAGCAACGGTGTCCACATTCAGTCCGCTCTCAGCCGAGATAGGGACAATGTCGAGGAAGTCCATCTGACTGCCGAGGAACTGCAGGTGCGGCAAGAGATCCGCTTTTTCCTGCACGTTATCGACTTTGTTCACCGCCAGGATGACCGGCGCTTTACCGCCGCGCAGTTTATTGAGCACCATTTCGTCGTCAGGCGTCCAGCGGGTGCCTTCGACCACGAAAATGATCAGCTCAACGTCACCGATAGAGCTGCTCGCCGCTTTGTTCATCAGACGGTTAATCGCGCGCTTTTCTTCCATATGCAGGCCCGGGGTATCGACGTAAATCGCCTGATAGGCCCCTTCGGTATGGATACCAACAATACGGTGGCGCGTGGTCTGCGCTTTTCGGGAAGTGATGGAAATCTTCTGCCCGAGCAGCTTATTCAGTAAGGTTGATTTGCCAACGTTCGGACGACCGACGATGGCAATAAATCCGCAGTAGTTTTTTTCTTCGCTCATTCCAGCTCCAGCTTTTTCAGCGCCTCTTCGGCGGCAGCCTGTTCCGCCTTGCGACGGCTAGAACCTGTGCCAACCACCGGTTCACTCAGGCCGCTAACCTGGCAGTGGATAGTAAATTCTTGATCGTGTGCTTCCCCACGTACCTGCACCACCAGATAAGATGGCAGCGGTAAATGGCGGCCTTGCAGATATTCCTGCAAGCGCGTTTTAGGATCTTTTTGCTTATCGCCAGGACTAATTTCGTCCAGACGGGTCTGATACCAGGAGAGGATCAGTCGTTCAACGTTTTGAATATCGCTGTCGAGGAACACCCCGCCAATCAATGCTTCAACCGTATCCGCCAGAATGGATTCCCGACGGAAACCGCCGCTTTTCAATTCACCCGGCCCTAAGCGCAAGCATTCGCCCAGTTCAAATTCACGGGCGATTTCCGCCAGCGTATTTCCACGAACCAGCGTCGCGCGCATCCGGCTCATGTCGCCTTCGTCCACGCGAGGGAAGCGGTGGTAGAGCGCGTTGGCGATCACGTAGCTTAGAATCGAATCACCCAGAAACTCTAAGCGTTCGTTGTGTTTGCTGCTAGCGCTACGGTGCGTTAACGCCTGTTGCAACAGCTCCTGATGAATAAAAGTGTAGCCCAGCTTCCGTTGAAGCCGATTAATTACGATGGGGTTCATGCGATACCAAATAAATGAATGCGTCAACAATGCAGCACACGAAACAGACCTGAGGAAAACCAATGCGGTTTCGTGTGCCGTGTCTCCCGGTCAGAGACATCCAAACTTCGGGGGGATATTCTATACGCAACGACAATGGATGTCGTTAGTTTGAATGGATTAAAACATTAAATAATTCACGCGGCAGTAATTTGGCTGCCGCGTGAAGTCTGGCAGTGAATTAATGGATCCCACCGATGCGGCTTAAACGCACGCCGGTTGGCCATTGACCCTCTTGTTTTTCAAAGCTCATCCAGATGGCGGTTGCTTTACCCACCAGGTTCGCTTCCGGCACAAAGCCCCAGTAACGGCTATCCGCGCTGTTGTCGCGGTTGTCGCCCATCATGAAGTAATGTCCCGGCGGAACGATCCAGGTGGCCAGCGGCAGACCGGACTGGTGGTAATACATCCCAGCCTGGTCCTGGGCAATTGGCACGGTCAGGATCCGGTGATTAACCTCACCGAGAGTTTCCTGACGCTGCGCCAGACGAACGCCGTTCTCTTTGCTTTCACCCTGCGGGACTTCAAAGAAGCCGCTGGTCGCCTCGCCACCGTTGCTGCGGGAGAACGTCTGTACGAAATCGCTCGGTTCAACGTTGGAATAGGTCACTGGCAGCGCATTACCACACGCCTGGCCGGAACTGCATCCTGGTTGAATCGTGACCTGCTTCGCTACTGGATCGTAGGTCACTTTGTCACCCGGCAGGCCCACGGTGCGCTTGATGTAATCAAGACGCGGATCTTCCGGATACTTGAATACCACGATGTCGCCGCGCTTTGGATGGCCGGTTTCAATAATCGTTTTCTGATAGATAGGGTCTTTAATCCCGTAGGCAAATTTCTCCACCAGGATAAAGTCACCGATCAGCAGGGTTGGCATCATCGAACCAGACGGAATCTGGAACGGCTCATAGATAAATGAGCGCACAATCAGCACGATCGCCAGCACCGGGAAAACCGATGCTCCCGTTTCAAGCCAGCCCGGCTTCGGGCCCACTTTTTTCAGCGTCTTTTTATCCAGCGAATCGTCAGTTGCCGCCTGCGCAGCAGCCTGACGTTCCCGTCGTTTAGGTGCAAAGATAAATTTATCAATGCACCACAACACGCCCGTGACCAGTGTGGCAATCACCAGAATCAGGGCAAACATGTTCGCCATGCCAACTCCTTAAGATTATTTGCTGTCTTTACCGACATGCAGAATGGCGAGGAAAGCTTCCTGCGGCAGTTCGACGTTACCGATCTGCTTCATACGCTTCTTACCATCTTTCTGTTTTTGCAGCAGCTTTTTCTTACGGCTGATATCGCCACCGTAGCATTTCGCCAGAACGTTTTTACGCAGCTGCTTAACCGTTGAACGCGCAATGATGTGCGTACCAATGGCCGCCTGAATCGCGATATCAAACTGCTGGCGAGGGATGAGTTCTTTCATCTTCTCAACCAGATCACGACCACGGCTCTGCGAGTTATCACGGTGAGTGATCAGCGCCAGCGCATCAACGCGGTCGTTGTTGATGAGGACATCAACACGCACCATGTCAGACGCCTGGAAACGTTTGAAGTTGTAGTCCAGCGACGCATAGCCGCGAGAAGTAGACTTCAGACGGTCGAAGAAGTCGAGCACCACTTCCGCCATCGGAATTTCATAGGTCAGCGCAACCTGATTACCGTGGTAAACCATGTTGGTCTGTACGCCACGTTTCTCGATGCACAGGGTAATGACGTTGCCCAGGTACGCCTGCGGCAGCAGCATATGACACTCGGCAATCGGCTCACGCAGTTCGTAGATGTTATTCAGCGGCGGCAGCTTAGATGGGCTATCAACATAGATAGTCTCTTTGCCGGTGGTTTCCACTTCATACACTACGGTTGGCGCGGTGGTTATCAGATCCAGATCGTACTCACGTTCCAGACGTTCCTGAATGATCTCCATGTGCAGCAGACCCAGGAAGCCACAGCGGAAGCCGAAGCCCAGCGCGGTGGAGCTTTCTGGCTCATAGAACAGAGAAGCATCGTTCAGGCTCAGCTTGCCTAACGCATCACGGAAGTTTTCGTAATCGTCGGAGCTTACCGGGAACAGACCGGCATAAACCTGCGGTTTCACCTTTTTAAAGCCAGGCAGCGCTTTGTCAGCCGGGTTACGCGCCTGCGTCAGCGTATCGCCGACCGGTGCGCCCAGAATGTCTTTAATCGCACAAACCAGCCAACCTACCTCGCCGCAGTTCAACTGGGTACGGTCAACCTGTTTTGGCGTAAAGATGCCCAGACGGTCTGCGTTGTAGACCTGGCCGGTGCTCATCACTTTGATTTTGTCGCCTTTACGCATGGTGCCGTTTTTAATACGCACCAGCGAGACCACGCCCAGGTAGTTATCGAACCAGGAGTCGATGATCAGCGCTTGCAGCGGACCTTCTGGATCGCCTTCCGGCGCCGGAATATCGCGCACCAGACGTTCCAGAACGTCGGTCACACCAATGCCGGTTTTCGCCGAGCAGCGTACTGCATCGGTGGCATCAATACCGACAATGTCTTCAATCTCTTCCGCTACGCGCTCAGGATCGGCGGCCGGCAGGTCGATTTTGTTCAGAACCGGCACCACTTCCAGATCCATTTCCAGCGCGGTATAGCAGTTCGCCAGCGTCTGCGCTTCTACGCCCTGCCCGGCGTCAACCACCAGCAGTGCGCCTTCGCAGGCAGCCAGAGAACGTGAAACTTCATAAGAGAAGTCAACGTGGCCTGGGGTGTCGATAAAGTTAAGCTGATAGGTTTCCCCATCGGACGCTTTGAAATCCAGCGTCACGCTCTGTGCTTTAATAGTAATGCCACGTTCGCGTTCCAGATCCATTGAATCCAGAACCTGCGCTTCCATTTCACGATCGGAAAGGCCACCGCAAATCTGAATAATACGGTCAGACAGCGTTGATTTACCGTGGTCGATATGTGCAATGATGGAGAAGTTACGTATATTCTTCATATATTAATATATTTATGCCTTACGAATACTTTGAGGCCGCGGTACGGAGCCTGACGTTTGTGTCGTTCGAAAACGCCGCATTCTACACTACAACCGCGTAACCAGGAAATGCTCTTCCCGCCAAGCATAGCGCTTCCTGCGAGGAGTGTTCTAAAAATAATAAAGCCAGTGTAATCACTGGCTCATTTCGGAAGAAGATACGGTACGTATCAGGTCTGGGGGGAGCCCAACGCTTAGGATGATGGGTTGCCATGTTTCCCGTGCCGCCAGACGAGGCGAGAGACCTTTGGCAATCAAAAAGCCCCCAACGCCGCCCAATATCGCGCCAGACAGCGCGGCGATATCTGAGCCGAACAGGACCTGAAACAGCGTCGCCACAACAAACAGCCCGAGCAGCGGCGACATATACACCAGCATCGCGGAACCAAGCAGGCTGCTTTCAGTAATACCCAGCTCCACTTTCTGCCCGACAACCAGCGGCTCAGCGCAGGGAACCGTGATGGTGTGACTGGTTTGTGGCCCCAGTTTGTTCAGGACCCGAGTCCCACAACCGGCACGTGACGAGCAGCTATTGCATGAAGTTTTGACGTCGCAGCTCACCTGCGCCATGCCGTTATCCCATGCGATAACGGTAGCCCACTCTTTAATCATTGCGCACCCTTAAAGCTAATACTATCGGCAATGCGCTTCGCCGTTGACGGTGGCAGTTCACCAACGATGGTGATTTCTGCCTGGTTACGCACGGAGGTACTCACCGTACGGCGACCGGTGCGCAGCAGCTGCTCGCTGCTGTTCGAAGTCGCCCGACTGATGTTGATTGAGAAGCTGAACAGGCCATCGGAGAAGAGGCGTGATTCGATTGCCGTTTCAATGGTTGGTAGGGTACGACGACTGCTGGAGACTTCGCTGAAGCCCTGCGGCAACCATGTTGGCGACCAGTTGAAGTTCACCTTAGTGCCCACAGGCACAGACAGCAGCGGAGGCAAGCTGGCTTTCGCCAGTTTATCCATGCTGCTATCAACGCTATCACCGACATTAAAGGCAATCACGCGGAACTGTTCCAGGGTTTCCCCATCGCGATCGAGCAGGTCGACGCGCATCGGCAGTTTGCTTTCCGAATCCAGCCAGACGATGTAGCTGTAGCGGGTACCATCTCGCGCCACAACGCGGATCACCTCACATAAACGATCGGCAATACGGGTACGCCCGACAGAGATAAAATCGTAGTAGGGAGCCAGACGTTTAAAGTCGGTATAGACCAGCGAAGGCAGAGAGTCGACGATGTAGTCGCCGTTCAGCGTAAATGGATCAAGGCCGGGTTCAAAATAGCTGATTTCGCTACCACGCTGTACCACTTCGCGACGCGGACCATCCATTTGCAACAGTTGTGCAAGCGGCTGCCCGTTAAGACGCGCGTGACGATAGCGTAGTGATTCGACGCCTGATTTATTAATGCTGACAAACGACAGCTCGTAGTTGAGTGACTGACTGGCCAGATTCATCTGCTGCAACAACGCCCCGGACGATACATCTGCCGAGGCGTTTGCACAGAAGAACAGGCTACCAGCCATAAGTGACATGGCACACCAAAGTTGCTTCATTACTGCGATTGCGTTCCTAGAGTTTGATAGCCCGGCACCTGAACAGCAGCCTGCTGAGTTTGTGCCTGCTCAAACTGAAGCTGTTCTGAATGCAAGCGACGCTGCAATTCGTAATCCTGCAGCATAGCATTAATACGGCGACGCTGTTCCTGAACCTGCTGTTGGCCGGTAGAACCTGCGGAAGCATCCGAAGGAACACCCAGACTCACCGGGCTGGCTTTACCCATCATCGGCAGAGTATTAAACACCGGCGACTCAGGTTGAGATGTATCCGATTGCCCATTGTAGTGTTGAACGCCAACAATAACAGCGAGCGATACACACGCCGCCACACCCATTTGGGTGAGCGAACTGGCCCACGGACGGACTTTATTCCAGAACGGCATTTTTTGCCATTGATGCGGCGCTGGCTGGGCTTCAAGAATGAGCGGAGTTGTCGTTTGACGAACGGGCTCATTTTCGATGGCGGCCATGACGCGAGAAGAGATATCAAAGTGAAGCACATCAGCCGTGTCGCCTCGCAGCGAATCACGAATGAGGTGATAGCTCTCCCAGGTTTCTTGCAACTCTGACGAGCGTGACAATTCAGTCAGCAGCTCGTTATCCAGCGTTTCACCATCCATTAAGGCGGAAAGTTGTTCTTTCTGCATGCCTAATACCTTTTCCAGTATCCCGCTTCCGTCAACGCCTGATAAGCGGTTGAACTTTATTATCGATAGCTTCTCGCGCACGGAAGATACGTGAACGAACCGTACCGACCGGACAATCCATGATAGCTGCTATCTCTTCATAGCTTAGGCCATCGAGCTCCCGCAGGGTAATCGCCATGCGTAAATCTTCCGGAAGCGCGTCAATGGTGCGAAAAACAATCTGTCTCAGTTCTTCTGACAACATTAAGTTCTCAGGGTTCGAAATTTCTTTCAAAGCGCCGCCGCTTTCAAAGTTTTCAGCCTCACTCGCGTCAACATCACTAGACGGCGGGCGACGCCCCTGAGCAACCAGGTAATTTTTGGCCGTATTCACTGCAATACGATACAGCCAGGTATAGAAAGCACTATCTCCCCGGAAAGAATCCAGCGCTCGATAGGCCTTTATAAAAGACTCTTGTACGACATCCGGCACATCGCCAGATGGCACATAGCGGGAGACCAGGCTTGCAACCTTATGCTGATAGCGTACCACCAGCAGGTTAAAAGCTTTCTGATCTCCTTTTTGGACCCGTTCAACCAGGACCTGGTCCGTTAACTGCTCGCTCATCCGAGGTAATGTCTCCCCAAACCCTATTCCCATGCGTAATCAGAATGCCACTCCACCACTGCATTATGAGCAAGCAGAAGCTTAGAGTGTCCGATTTTCGTAAAGTTCCGTTACGCTTTGTTTTTTGTTTAGCAGCAGACGTTTCATTGTCTGTCATTATAAGTCTGCCGATGCACATCGATACGTAAGTTGCGAAATAAAAACGCAAATCCAGTGCAGAGTAACGTAACCCGGCCTTTATTTCACCATAAATAGCTGCCACCGAACGTAGCTTTCCTCTTATTTCGCTCCACCGCCAGATTCTCCCCTGCATGGCAAATGTTTAGTCATTACAACTTTAGTGCAAAAAATTCCTGCACAGGTCGCTTTTATAGTGCTACTCTGCGATTACCGTGTTTAGTAAATTAAACAAAGCTAATGAACTCACTTCCAGAACTTTCTTGTGATGTCCTGATCATCGGTAGCGGTGCTGCCGGTCTGTCGCTGGCGCTGCGCCTCGCTGAACACAGTTCGGTTATCGTGTTAAGCAAAGGCCCGATTAGCGAAGGCTCAACGTTCTATGCCCAGGGCGGGATTGCCGCCGTGTTCGATGAGACCGACAGCATTGACTCGCATATCGAGGATACGCTGATTGCCGGTGCTGGAATTTGCGATCGCCAGGCCGTGTCGTTTGTCGCCAGCAATGCCAAAACCTGCGTGCAGTGGCTTATCGATCAGGGCGTGTTGTTTGACACACAGGTACAGCCCAACGGGGAAGAGAGTTACCATTTAACGCGCGAAGGTGGTCACAGCCATCGGCGAATTCTGCATGCCGCCGATGCCACCGGGCGAGAAGTTGAAAATACGCTGGTGAGCAAAGCGCTTAATCATCCGAATATCCGTGTCCTTG
The DNA here is from genome assembly GCF_040149365.1 of Kluyvera huaxiensis. Lineage (NCBI taxonomy): Bacteria > Pseudomonadati > Pseudomonadota > Gammaproteobacteria > Enterobacterales > Enterobacteriaceae > Kluyvera > Kluyvera huaxiensis. The sequence goes on along the minus strand of NZ_JBEFLV010000002.1, from coordinate 17,579 downwards.
AACGCAGCAACGCAGTCGATCTGATTGTCTCCGATAAAATCGGTTTACCGGGCACCCGTCGCGTAGTCGGCGCGTGGATCTGGGATCGTAATAAAGAGAAGGTTGAGACCTGCGCGGCGAAATCGGTGGTGCTGGCAACCGGCGGCGCATCGAAGGTCTATCAGTACACCACTAACCCGGATATCTCCTCAGGCGACGGCATTGCCATGGCCTGGCGCGCGGGATGCCGGGTCGCCAACCTTGAGTTCAACCAATTCCACCCTACTGCACTCTATCATCCGCAGGCGCGCAATTTCCTGCTCACCGAAGCCCTGCGTGGCGAAGGCGCGCATCTGAAACGCCCGGACGGTAGCCGCTTTATGCCTGATTTCGACGAGCGTGGCGAACTGGCGCCTCGTGATATCGTGGCCCGCGCGATTGACCACGAGATGAAGCGTCTCGGCGTCGATTGCATGTATCTGGATATCAGCCACAAGCCAGAAGCCTTTGTCCGCCAGCACTTCCCGATGATTTATGAAAAATTGTTAGGCCTGGGGATCGATCTCACCAAAGAGCCGGTACCGATTGTTCCGGCGGCGCACTATACCTGCGGCGGTGTAATGGTCGACGACTACGGACGTACTGATGTTGACGGGCTATACGCGATTGGCGAAGTTAGCTATACCGGCCTGCACGGGGCAAACCGCATGGCGTCAAACTCACTGCTGGAATGCCTGGTCTACGGTTGGTCGGCCGCCGAGGATATTCATAAACGAATGCCTTATGCTCGCCAGACGGAAAAATTGCCTGCCTGGGATGAAAGCCGGGTAGAAAACTCGGATGAACTGGTAGTCATTCAGCACAACTGGCACGAATTGCGCCTGTTTATGTGGGACTACGTCGGCATTGTGCGCACCACCAAACGTCTGGAGCGCGCGCTGCGCCGTATTACCATGCTGCAACAGGAGCTGGACGAATACTATTCCCGCTTCCGCGTATCGAACAATCTGCTGGAGCTCCGTAACCTGGTACAGGTCGCGGAGCTGATTGTACGCTGCGCCATGATGCGTAAAGAGAGCCGGGGCCTGCATTACACCCTGGATTATCCAGAACTATTAGCTGAATCCGGCCCGTCGGTGCTCTCGCCGCTAACTCACATAAATAAATAGAATGCCTGGGTCAGCGCAGTGTAGCCTTCAGAGTACTGCTGCTCTGGCCCACGAATCACCAGCCTGTCGCTAAAGTACTCCCCTTCTTTCGGCGAGAACGCCAGCAGCACCCGATGCGGCAGGCGTATTTCTGTTTCCGCCACGTCGGTACGCAGGCGCAGATGCCAACCCATCGACAACGCTTGGGTGGTAAAGGTCTGGCCGATATTTTCCGGCAATACAACACAAAAGAAGCCGTCTTCGGTGATAGCATCGGCAGCACAGGCCAGCAGCGCTTGATGATCGAGCGTAGTGGTGTATCGCGCCTGCTCACGCTGTGGCGTCGCGCACTCAACGCCCTGCTCGTAATACGGCGGATTGCTGACAATGAGGTTATAGCGCGTCGTCAGGCCTGCGACCCACTGCTGAATATCCGCCGTATGGATGTGAATTCTTGCAGCCCAGGGAGACTCGGCGACGTTTTCCCGCGCCTGCTCCGCCGCCTCAACATCGAGCTCAACGGCATCGATACTGACGCTATCGTCAGTGCGCTGCGCCAGCATTAACGCCAGCAGCCCGCTCCCGGTGCCAATATCAAGCACTCGATTAACGCGAGCAATCGGTGACCAGGCGCCCAGTAAAATGCCATCGGTACCGACCTTCATCGCACAGCGATCGTGAGCCACAAAAAATTTTTTAAAGGTAAATCCGTTGCGGCGCAGCACGGATTTAGAATCAGACGTCATATGCGACCTTGCCGATGAAACGAGAGAATATTTCGGTTATGAACAATACCCGAGAACAGATAGCCATACAAACAGATGAAGATTAAAGCCGTAACGTCTATAATCACCGCCTCACACAGAGGTAATCATGACTGTAACGACTTTTTCCGAACTTGAACTTGACGAAAGCCTGCTGGAAGCCCTCCAGAGCAAAGGCTTTACGCGCCCAACTGCCATCCAGGCTGCCGCTATTCCGCCTGCGCTCGAAGGACGTGACGTTCTTGGTTCTGCGCCAACCGGCACCGGTAAAACAGCGGCGTATTTGCTGCCTGCGTTGCAGCACCTGCTCGACTTCCCGCGCAAAAAATCCGGCCCGCCGCGAATTTTGATCCTCACGCCTACGCGTGAACTGGCGATGCAGGTCGCCGATCATGCCCGCGAGCTGGCAAAAAATACTCACCTGGACATCGCGACCATCACCGGCGGTGTGGCGTATATGAACCACGCTGAAGTGTTCAGCGAAAACCAGGATATTGTTGTCGCGACCACCGGTCGTTTGATGCAATACATTAAAGAAGAGAACTTCGACTGCCGTTCCGTTGAGACGCTGATCCTCGACGAAGCGGACCGCATGCTGGATCTGGGCTTTGCTCAGGATATCGAGCATATCGCCGGTGAAACCCGTTGGCGTAAACAGACGTTGCTGTTCTCCGCAACGCTGGAAGGCGATGCGATTAAAGATTTCGCTGAGCGTCTGCTGGAAGATCCGGTAGAAGTGTCTGCCGATCCGTCCACCCGCGAGCGTAAGAAGATTCATCAGTGGTACTACCGCGCCGATGACTTCGACCATAAATTCAAACTGCTTGAGCATCTGCTAAAGCAGGAAGATGCGACCCGTACTATCGTGTTTGTGCGTAAGCGTGAGCGTGTGCATGAGTTGGCAGATAAACTGCGTTCAGTCGGTATTAACAACTGCTATCTTGAAGGCGAGATGGCGCAGGTTAAGCGTACCGAGGGTATCAAGCGTCTGACTGAAGGCCGTGTTAACGTGCTGGTTGCTACCGACGTTGCGGCCCGTGGTATCGATATTCCTGATGTCAGCCACGTTATCAACTTTGATATGCCGCGCAGCGGAGACACCTACCTGCACCGTATCGGCCGTACGGGCCGCGCGGGTCGTAAAGGTACCGCAATCTCGCTGGTTGAGGCTCATGACTACGTGCTGCTGATGAAAATCGGTCGTTACGTTGAAGAACCGCTGAAAGCCCGCGTGATTGATACGCTGCGTCCGGTGACTCGCCCGCCAAGCGAGAAGATGACCGGTAAGCCATCGAAGAAGGTGCTGGCTAAACGTGCTGAGCAAAAAGAGAAAGATAAAGAAAAACCACGCGTGAAGAAACGCCACCGCGATGCCAAGAACATAGGTAAACGCCGTAAACCAAGCGGTACCAATGCCACAGAGCAGAGCACCGAAGAGTAAACAAACGCCGGGATAACTTCCCGGCGTTTTCGTATTCAAGGATCAGAGCAGCCATTCATGAAGAAAAAAGAGTTTGTGACCCAGGATCTCCTCAGCAAGATTTACCAGCAGCACAGCGACGGGGCTCGCAAACTGCCGCCTGAACGCCAGCTGGCGCAGGAATACGGTGTCTCACGCTTTACTATTCGTCAGGCGCTGGAGAAGCTGGCCAGTATTGGCGTCGTCCGTATTGTGCAGGGTTCAGGGATCTGGATTAACGAACAGACGCGCAGCAATCCGCTGGTCTATAACTCCATCACCGAAAAACGATTCGATCAGATGCGCTACCGCATGATAAGCCTGCATAAAAAGCGCCCCAGCCGCGAAGACCAGCAGATTTTCGGTCTTACCGAGGACGATTTTATCTGGCAATTCTGCCGCCTGCGTTTTGTTGACGAAGTGGCCACGCAAATCGAAATATCCCGCATGCCCGCCGCGATGTTCACCGACCTGAGTCAGGAAGTGATTGAACGCTCGCTCCAGCAGTACGTGCTGGTGAAGGGGTATCAGATTTCTCATCTGCTGACCAGTTATCGCGCGGTCAGCGTCAGCCGGGAGCAGGCGGTGCTGCTTGACTGTAAAAAAGGCGCACCGGCGATGCACATCAATAATCGCGGGATTCTCGACGGTGGGCGGGTCTATGAGATAAGCGATATCATTGATATCAACTACTCCTGCACCTACGTTATCCCGCACAACCGTGACAACCTCACCTTCCGCCAGCAGCCGCCAGAATAAGTTACGGCGTGTGAATCGCGCCATCCGGCAAGCGGCTTTGCGTCCACTCATGCGGGCGATAGACCACCGGGTGCGCTAACGCCAGTGCTTCATCAAAGCCCACCCCGATGCCCGGGGCGGTCGGCGGATAGATAAAACCATTTTTCACTTCAGGCGCACCGGGGAAGACCGCATCGGTGGTGGCCGAACGCGGGATATATTCCTGGATAGCCGCGTTATGCAGGTGAATATTCAGATGCGTATTGACCGCCACGCCGATTGGCGTCATATCCCCCGGCCCATGCCATGCCAGACGCACACCGAACGCCTGACACAGTACCGCCAGTTTTAACGCAGGTGTAATGCCGCCAATCTGCGAGACATGACAGCGGATAAAATCAATCTGCCGGTTAACGATGAGGTCCTGCCACTCTGCCGGATTGTTAAACAGCTCGCCCATTGCCAGTGGCACGCTGCTCTGCTGACGAATTTGCGCCAGCCATGGGCTTTGCTGTGGTGACAAAATATCCTCAATAAACCATGGCTGATAAGGTTCCAGCTGCTTCGCTAGCTGTAATGCTTGCTGCGGGAACAGACGCTCGTGAACATCGTGCAGAATGTGGAAACGGTGGCCGTAACGCACACGTAGCAAACGGAACATCTCGACGGTGTTGCGGACATATTCATCCTGATCGAACCACGCGCCGGGCGTTGGATTCTCCGGGGTCTGCATTTCGCGCGGCGTACCGCCGTAGAAACCAAGCTGGCAGCGGATATGGCGATAGCCCTGCTCCAGCAGCTTATCAACCGAAACAAACAGTTCTTCCGGCGTTTCGCCGCTGGCATGGGTGTAGGCGGCAATCGCATCGCGCGATTTGCCCCCCAACAGCTGATAAAGCGGCATGCCGGCCAGCTGTGCTTTGATATCCCACAGCGCCATATCCACGCCGGAGATAGCATTGTTCATCAGCGGGCCGTTACGCCAATATGCGTTGACGTTCATCATCTGCCACAGGTCTTCAATGTTGTTGGCATCACGCCCGAGAAGCAGCGGCTGCAAATATTCGTCCACCAGCGTTTTTACCGCCAGCGGTCGCTGCTGGAACGTGGCGCAGCCAAGCCCCACCGTTCCGTTGTCGGTCGTGACGCGAACCGTCACCAGGTTATGGCGGTCAGGACGGGTGATAAAGCACTCAATCGCAGTAATCAGCGTAGGTTTCACAGACGGCTCCCTGTGGAAAATAACAATAAGATTGACATTATCTTCGCCCTATTTTTATCAGCGGGTAAACCTTTTTATTATTTAATTTTTTTTGGTCTGCAAATAAGCTTATTTATATTTAAAAAACGAACCAATTAACTCATAAAACAACATCACTGCCACTACTGATGGCAAATTGTGATTATCATCATACTTTATTGGTTTGTTTTTGTTGATTGGCTTATTTACCATGCAGCGACACAAAGAAAACAACGAACTTATCGCAGGAGCCGTTATGGGGACGCAAGAAGCTATCAGCAGAATTATTCGTCTGGTGGGCGGACCGGAGAATATTAATAAAGTCTGGCACTGTATGACTCGACTACGCTTTGATTTAGTTGACGATAATAAAATCGCGCAGGATGAGATTAAACAACTGCCGGGTGTATTAGGCGCGCAGCTACAAAGCGATCAGTTCCAGATAATCATCGGCCCGAAGGTCAACAGTTGGTTTGAGTTATTGCAGGATACGCTGGGCACCAGCGGCCAGGCACCGGCTGCCACCAGCGCGAAAAGCAAAGAACGTAAAAGCCTGGTTTCTCTGTTTATGGATACCGTTTCTGGCGTCTTTGGTCCCATTGTTCCGGCGATTGCCGGTGCCGGGATGATCAAGGGCCTGTTAGCTGGGCTTATCGCTCTCAAACTGGTATCGACCAAAAGCGATACGGTGATGATTATCGACCTTATCGCCAGCGGCGTATTTTACTTCCTGCCATTTTTCCTGGCGGTGTCGGCGGCGAAAATCTTCAAAACCAATGAATATCTGGCGGTGGCCGTGGCGGCCTGCCTGATGTATCCCACGCTTATTGATGCGGCAAAAGCGCTGGCGGCGCATCAAGACGGCGCAGTCTCTGCGCTCTGGCTGCTTAACGCGATCCCTGTTTCGGTATTTAACTATGCCTCCAGCGTGATCCCGGTGATCTTCTCGATACTGGCATTGAAATACATCCATCAGGCGGTAGACCGCATCATGCCTGAGGTGCTGAAGACCGTCTTTACGCCAACGCTGACGCTGTTTATCGGTGCGCTGGCGGCGCTGGTGATCATCGGCCCGATTGGTATCTGGCTGGGCAAAATGCTGGCGTGGTTTATTGAAGGATTGTTTGGCGTATCGGCGAGCTTTGCCGGTCTGGTAGTTGGCGCGATTCGTCCGGTAGCGATCCTCACCGGGATGCACCACGCCATGACGCCGATTGCCCTGCAAAACTTCAGCGATCGTGGCTACGACATGCTGATGCCAATGATGTTTATGGCCAATATGGCGATTGCCGGTGCGACTTTTGCTATCTGGCGTTTGAACAAAGACAATCGTACGGTAACGTTATCTGCCGCCATCTCCGCGCTGCTGGGTATTACCGAACCGGCACTGTTTGGCGTCCTGACGCGCTATAAAAAAGCATTTGTTGCCGCCACCGTGGCCAGTTCACTGGCATCGGCCTTTATCGCGTTCTTCGGCGTGCGCCTGTATGGCTATATTTTATCGAGCATTTTCAGCCTGCCCGCCTATATCGGCCCATACTTTATCTTCGCCATCTCCGGCGTGGCGATTGCCCTGGTTCTTTCCTTCACCCTGACCACCATTCTGGTTGGCCGCGAGCAGACCAAATAAAAAATCCCCCGCAGGCACCCTGCGGGGGATTGATATCATGGCGTCGGGTTATCCCGGCGCGCTAACTTCCCACCCCTGAGAAATTACAGGCTTTCGGTGAAAGTACGAGCGATAACGTCGCGCTGCTGTTCTGGAGTCAGGGAGTTAAAGCGTACTGCATAACCGGAAACACGAATGGTCAGCTGCGGATATTTTTCTGGGTGCTCAACCGCATCCATCAGAGTTTCACGACGCAGAACGTTAACGTTCAGGTGCTGACCACCTTCCACGCGAACTTCTGGTTTCGCTTCAACCGGGATTTCACGGTATTCGATGTCGCCCAGTTCTTTCACTGCAACCACATCATCTTCCGCATAACCACCTTTTGCACACAGGCAGCGCGCTTCGCCTTTCTCGCTGTCGAGCAGCCAGAATGAGTTCAGCAGGTCTTTGTTAGCAGTTTTAGTAATCTGGATACCTGTAATCATTTGATGCCTCCCAAGGCTTTTTATATTCGTTTTTAACTGGCCGTCTCGCGGCCAATTGGTAAAACCATTGTTGCTTGAGTGTATATATACCCCGCAAACACCCTCGTTTCTTTGATTTAAATCAATAAAAACCACACCACAAAAGTGGTCATAAGGGAAAATACTTGTTTTGCATCAAGTTACGCCTAGAGGAAAAAGCAAAAATCTTTGTAAACATTAAAATTTTTTTATGGTGACGGCGAGTGGTTTCACCATCCGACTTTGTGATGATGAAAGAAGCAGTTAAGCTATGAACATTAAGAATCGCAGGAGAGCGAGATGACAACCCCCTTAACCTGGCATGATGTGCTGGCAACTGAAAAGCAGCAGCCCTATTTTGTGAATACTCTGGCTACCGTCGCCAGCGAGCGTCAGTCGGGCGTCACCATTTATCCGCCACAGAAAGATGTGTTCAACGCTTTCCGCTTCACTGAGCTCAACGATGTCAAAGTGGTGATTCTGGGACAGGATCCGTATCACGGCCCTAACCAGGCGCACGGTCTGGCCTTCTCGGTCCAACCCGGTATCGCTACGCCACCGTCATTACTGAATATGTATAAAGAGCTGGAAGGGACCATTCCCGGCTTTACTCGCCCGAACCACGGCTATCTGGAAAGCTGGGCTCGTCAAGGGGTACTATTGCTGAATACGGTATTAACCGTGCGCGCGGGTCAGGCTCATTCGCATGCCAGCCTTGGCTGGGAAACCTTTACCGATAAGGTCATTGCGCTGATTAATGAGCATCGGGAAGGCGTAGTGTTTTTACTCTGGGGCGCTCATGCACAGAAGAAAGGCGCCATTATTGATACCCAGCGCCATCACGTACTGAAGGCACCGCATCCATCGCCGCTGTCGGCGCATCGTGGTTTCTTTGGTAGCAATCATTTCGTGCAGGCTAATCAGTTGCTGGAGCAACGCGGTGACGCACCTATTGATTGGATGCCGGTACTGCCAGAATAAGATGCGGCCTTTTTCTGCCGCCAGTGAATAACTGCAGATATAAAAAAACCGGTAGACGCCAGGCGCTACCGGTTTTTTTTCAGTTCGCGATATTACGCTTTATGCTGACGCCACCATTCGCCCAGCAGTACGCCGGTTGCGACTGAAACGTTCAAACCTTCTACCGCGCGAGTGCCGTCAATCGAGACGCTCATGTCAGCAATCGCTGCCGCTGCGTCGGAAACACCGTCGCGATCCTGGCCCAGAGCCAGCACCATTTTCTTCGGCAGCTCAGCTTTAAACAACGGCATACCGTTGCCATTGCTGCTGGTCGTGACGATGGTATAGCCCGCTTTGCGGAACTGCTCCAGCGCGTCAATGAAGCTGTCGCCGGTGATCGGCTGAACGTGCTCAGCCCCGCCTTCTGCGGTACGAATTGCCGCACCGGATTCCAGCAGTGCTGCGTCCTGCAGTACAACGCCTTTGACGCCGAAATGCGCGCAGCTACGGATCATCGCGCCGAGGTTATGCGGGTTGCCCGCATCTTCCAGCGCCAGTACGCAATCATCTTCACCGCTCTGCGAAACCCACTGTTGTACAGAGGTGCCGTTACGCTTTTTGATAAGGAAGCAGACACCGCCGTGGTGTTCAGTACCGGACGCTTTCGCCAGCTCTTCTTCATCAACCACGTGATAGGCTTTGCGGTTTGCCGCCATCCAGCGCAGCGCTTCTTTAAAGCGCGGGGTAACGCTCTGCACGAACCAGGCGCGAACAATCGCATCCGGACGGCTCTGGAACAGCGCCTGACAGGCGTTTTCGCCGTACACGCGGGTCTCTTCCGCGCGCTGACGACGCAATACTTCTGGATCGATAAAGCTTTTACCGCTGATACCACCGTGATCGGCCTTCGGTGCGGTTTCATCGCCCGGTGCGCGAGAAACGGTGCGCCACGGAGAGCCTTCGCCGCGGTCACGGTCGCGCTCTACATCACGGTCACGACCACGTTCACGGCCACGTTCGCTGTTAGGACCCTTTCTCTCATCACGGGCAGGGCGACGACCGCCTTCGGCACGGGAAGTACCAGCACGGGATGTGCCAGGACGGCCTCCGCCTTTACCAGTACGAGGATTTTGGGTGCGTTTGTCCGAGTCATCGTCACTGCGGACGTACATCACTTTGACCTTGCCGTTTTTGTTCTTCAGTTCGTCGCTCATGTTTTTCTCCACCTGCGCTGCGCGAAGCGCGCAGATTACCTGATGTGTTAGCGCTTAGCCATTACTTCATAAAAAAGACCGCGACTATTATACCCATTGGATAAAACGCATTGTTGATTAATACAGTCTCGCTGATAATGTGTAACATTATAGAAACATCCGGCAACATTGCCGTCCTCAACACGATGACCCAGAGGTGAGTTATGAATACCGTTTGTGCCCACTGCCAGGCGCTTAATCGCATTCCTGAAGAGCGTCTCAACGACGCCGCAAAATGTGGACGCTGTGGTGAAGATTTGTTTGATGGTGATGTTATCAACGCCACAGACAGCACGCTGGATAAACTGCTGAAGGACGATCTCCCGGTTGTCGTCGATTTCTGGGCGCCGTGGTGCGGCCCTTGCCGCAATTTTGCGCCCATTTTCGAAGACGTTGCAGAAGAGCGTAGCGGTAAAGTACGCTTTGTAAAGGTGAATACCGAGGCAGAACGTGAGCTCAGCGCCCGTTTTCGTATTCGCAGCATCCCAACCATTATGATTTTCAAAAATGGTGAAGTGATCGACATGCTTAACGGCGCGGTTCCTAAAGCACCATTTGATAGCTGGTTGAACGAAGCACTGCATCAGTAGTCCTCTCGGGGCACATCTTGTGCCCCGTATCCACCTCTGCGACAATAGCGTTTTTGCCACGCCATTCGCCATTCCCATGACTGAAAATGCCGTTCTACGGTTGCGCGCCGAGCGTTTAGCCCGCGCGACTCGCCCGTTTCTTGCCCGCGGTAATCGGGTTCGTCGCTGCCAGCGCTGCCTGCTGGTAAAAGGCTATTGCCTGTGCGAAACCATTGCTCCACATCCGGCTAACAGCCGATTTTGCCTCGTTATGTTCGACACCGAGCCAATGAAGCCCAGCAATACTGGCCGCCTGATTGCCGATATTTTGCCACAAACCGAGGCTTTCCAGTGGTCACGTACCGAGCCGCCCCAGGCGCTGCTGGATCTGGTGAAAAACCCCGACTATCAGCCGATGGTGGTATTCCCATCGTCTTACGCTGGCCCAGAACGTGAGGTGCTGAACGCACCGCCCTCAGGTAAACCACCGCTGTTTATTATGTTAGACGGGACCTGGCCGGAAGCGCGGAAAATGTTTCGTAAAAGCCCGTGGCTGGATGGTCTGCCGTTAATTTCCGTCGACCTCGCGCGCGTCTCGGCCTACAGCCTGCGCGAAGTGCACGCCGAAGGGCAGTATTGCACTGCGGAAGTGGCGATTGCTTTACTGGATCTCGCCAATGACACCGGTGCCGCCTCCGCACTCAGCCAGCATTTCACCCGTTTCCGTGAAAACTATCTGGCAGGAAAATCACATCATCAGGGCAACATCACAACCGCCAGCGTGGAAAACGGTTAAACTCTTACTGTCATCGTCGCGTAAGGAAGACCGGTATGAGTCAGCGTGGGCTGGAAGCACTTCTGAGGCCAAAATCTATTGCGGTTATTGGCGCTTCAATGAAGCCACAGCGTGCCGGATTTTTGATGATGAAAAACCTGTTGGCCGGTGGTTTTGCTGGCCCGGTTTTACCCGTGACTCCCGCGTGGAAAGCGGTGCTTGGCGTACTGGCCTGGCCGACTATCGAAAGCCTGCCCTTTTCTCCCGACCTTGCGGTATTGTGCACCCATGCTCGTCGCAATCTCGAACTATTAGAGTCGTTGGGGGAAAAAGGCTGCAAAACGTGCATCATTCTCTCTTCTACACCCGATCAGTTCAGCGCCCTTAAAGAGTGTGCCGCGCGTTTTCAGATGCGCCTTCTGGGGCCAAACAGCCTCGGGCTGCTGGCGCCGTGGCAAGGACTGAACGCCAGCTTCTCGCCGGTGCCGATTCGTAAAGGCAAACTGGCGTTTATTTCGCAATCTGCAGCCGTCTCCAATACGATTCTGGATTGGGCGCAACAGCGTGAAATGGGCTTCTCCTACTTTATCGCCCTGGGCGATAGCCTTGATATTGACGTCGATGATCTGCTGGATTATCTGGCACGAGATAGCAAGACCAGCGCTATTTTGCTCTACCTGGAGCAGCTCAGCGATGCCCGCCGCTTTGTCTCCGCCGCTCGTAGCGCTTCACGTAACAAACCGATTCTGGTGATTAAGAGCGGGCGTAGCCCTGCCGCTCAGCGCCTTCTGCACGTCAATTCAGGCATGGATCCCGCCTGGGATGCCGCCATTCAGCGTGCCGGTTTGCTGCGGGTGCAGGATACCCATGAACTATTCTCTGCCGTTGAAACGCTCAGCCATATGCGCCCGCTGCGCGGTGAGCGCCTGATGATTATCAGCAACGGTGCGGCACCTGCTGCGCTGGCGCTGGATGAACACTGGGCACGCAACGGCAAACTGGCAACGCTTAGCGAAGAAACGCGTCAGCAGCTTCAGGCACAATTGCCCGACACCGTCGAAGCTAATAACCCGTTAGATCTGCGGGATGACGCCAGTATCAGCCACTACTCATCTGCAGTGAACATTTTGCTCGATAGCGCAGATTTAGATGCTTTGATGATTATCCATGCCCCTAGCGCTACCGCCACCGGAAGCGAGAGCGCCGCCGCGCTGATTGAGCTTATCAAGCAACATCCACGGGGCAAATTTATCAGCGTGCTGACCAACTGGTGTGGCGAGCATTCCTCCATTGAAGCACGGCGGATGTTCAGCGATGCGGGCATTCCGACCTACCGGACGCCTGAAGGAACGATTACCGCCTTTATGCATATGGTGGAATACCGGCGTAACCAAAAACAGCTGCGGGAAACCCCGGCGCTGCCGCACAGTTTGACCGCCAATACCGCACAGGCGCATGAGCTCCTGCAGCAAGCGATTGATAATGGCATCAGAGCGCTGGATACCCACGAAGTGCGCCCAATTTTAAATGCTTATGGCCTGAACACGCTGCCTACCTGGATTGCCTCTGACAGCGCCGAAGCCGTGCATATCGCCGAGCAAATTGGCTACCCGGTCGCGTTGAAGCTACGCTCACCCGATATTCCGCATAAATCAGAAGTCCAGGGTGTAATGCTTTATCTGCGTACCGCCGCCGAAGTACAACAGGCGGCGGAGGCAATCCTTGACCGTGTGAAAATGGCCTGGCCGCAGGCGCGCATTCACGGCCTGCTGGTGCAAAGTATGGTTAATCGTGCGGGTGCGCAGGAGCTGCGAGTCGTCGTTGAACACGACCCGGTGTTTGGCCCACTGATTATGCTGGGTGAAGGCGGCGTAGAGTGGCGTGCGGAAGATCAGGCCGCCGTTGCCTTGCCACCGCTCAATATGACGCTGGCGCGCTATTTGGTCATTCAGGCGATCAAGAGCAAGAAAATACGCGGGCGCAGCGCTTTACGTCCCCTGAATATTGCCGGTCTTAGCCAGCTTTTGGTGCAGGTTTCTAACCTGATTGTCGATTGCCCGGAGATTCAGCGCCTTGATATTCATCCCCTTCTTGCTTCTGGCGATGAATTTACCGCGTTAGATGTCAGCCTCGATATCGCACCGTTCAGTGGTTCCAGTGAGAGCCGGTTGGCGGTTCGTCCCTACCCGCAGCATCTTGAAGAGTGGGTGACGATGAAGAACGGCAGTCGCTGTCTGTTCCGCCCCATCCTGCCGGAGGATGAGCCGTTGTTGCAGCAGTTTATCGCCAGAGTCACAAAAGAAGATCTCTACTATCGCTATTTTAGTGAGATCAACGAATTTACCCACGATGATTTAGCCAATATGACGCAGATCGACTACGATCGGGAAATGGCCTTTGTTGCAGTGCATGATTCAGGCGATCGTACCGAGATCCTTGGCGTGACGCGGGCGATCTCCGATCCCGATAATATCGATGCGGAATTTGCCGTGCTGGTGCGTTCAGATCTGAAAGGCCTCGGCCTCGGTGGCCGCCTTCTGGAGAAGCTTATTGTCTATACTCGTGCTCACGGCTTAGCCCGGCTGAACGGGATTACCATGCCAAACAATCGCGGAATGATAGCGCTGGCGAGGAAGCTCGGCTTTGAAGTAGATATTCAGCTGGAAGATGGCATTGTCGGTCTATCATTACGCCTAAGTGATGACTAAGTTGCTGGAAATGCTACCCTTGCTCGAAAGAGGTGGTATCATTGACCGCTTACGTCATCTGCCTGGTACAGAAGACCCTTCACTAAATCAGAGAAGAAACGCACTGTGATGTTGTCAAAATTTAAGCGTAATAAACATCAACAACACCTTGCCCAACTACCCAAGCTTTCACAGTCTGTTGATGATGTTGAGTTTTTCTATACTCCAGCAGATTTTCGTGTCGCTCTGCTCGCAAAAATCGCCAGCGCTACGCGCCGGATTTGTATCGTCGCCTTATATCTCGAACAAGACGATGCCGGAAAGACGATTCTGCAAGCCCTGTACGATGCCAAGCGTCAACGTCCGGAGCTTGATATTCGGGTACTGGTTGACTGGCACCGCGCACAGCGTGGGCGTATTGGTGCTGCGGCCTCTAACACCAACGCGGATTGGTATTGTCGTACTGCCAAAGAGAACCCGGGCGTAGACGTCCCGGTTTACGGCGTGCCTATCAATACCCGCGAAGCGCTCGGCGTTCTGCACTTTAAAGGCTTTATCATTGATGACTGCGTGCTTTACAGCGGTGCCAGCATCAACGATGTTTATCTGCATCAACACGATAAGTATCGTTATGACCGCTATCAGTGCATTCGCAATCCGCAGATGTCCGACATTATGTTTAACTGGGTTTCAGAAAACCTGGTTGAAGGACGCGGCGTTAATCGTCTGGATAATAGCGAACGGCCAAAGAGCCCAGAAATCAAAAATGATATCCGTCAGTATCGCCAGGAACTGCGCGATACCAGCTATCATTTTGACGGCAACGCCGGTGATGACGAATTAACCGTTACGCCGCTGGTAGGGCTGGGTAAATCCAGCGAGCTCAACAAAACCATTTTCCACCTCATGCCGTGCACTGAGGAAAAACTCACTATCTGCACGCCATACTTCAACCTCCCCGCGCTGCTGGTTCGCAGCATCATTCGTCTGTTGCGAGAAGGCAAGAAGGTGGAAATTATTGTCGGCGATAAAACTGCTAACGATTTTTACATCCCGGAAAATGAGCCGTTTAAGATAATCGGTGCATTGCCCTATCTGTATGAAATTAACCTGCGCCGCTTCCTGAGCCGCCTGCTGTATTACATTAATACCGATCAACTGGTTGTACGCCTGTGGAAAGACGCGGATAACACCTACCACCTGAAAGGGATGTGGGTCGACAATGAGTGGATGCTGTTGACCGGCAATAACCTCAATCCTCGCGCCTGGCGCCTGGATCTGGAAAATGCAGTACTGATCCACGATCCGAAAAAACAGCTGGCTTCTATGCGTCAGAAAGAGCTGGAGCTTATCCGCAAGAATACCACGGTCGTAAACCACTATCGCGACCTGCAGAGCATTGCGGAATATCCGGTCAAAGTACGCAAACTTATCCGCCGTCTGCGACGTATTCGTATCGATAGGCTCATCAGCCGTATCCTTTAAAATATAGCCCCGTTCCAACGGGGCTTTTTTTCAGGAGTTTCTATGTCTCGAACTGCTCTTCTATGTTGTACGCTCATACTTAGCGGCTGTAGTCATATGGCAAACGATGCCTGGACCGGCCAGGATAAAGCCCAACACTTTATTGCGTCGGCAATGCTGGCTGCTGCTGGCAACGAATATGCGCAACATCAGGGCCTAAGCCGCGACCGCAGTGCTTCAATTGGCTTGATGTTTTCTATCAGCCTTGGCGCATCAAAAGAGTTATGGGACAGCCGTCCCACCGGGAGTGGCTGGAGCTGGAAAGATTTTGCCTGGGACGTTGCCGGTGCCACAACCGGCTATGCGGTGTGGCAACTTGCGCAGCATTAGTTCTACAGACGTAAACCTTTCCCTTTGCGGTGTAGTTTGAGCGAAACCAGAAACGCCAGCGCGGCCATTACGGTAACGTACCAGAAGAAAGCGTTTTCGATACCCGCTGATTTTAGCGACAGCGCAACATACTCCGCCGAGCCACCAAACACAGCGTTGGCGACAGCGTAAGAGAGCCCCACACCTAATGCACGTACCTGCGCCGGAAACATCTCCGCTTTAAGGATCCCGCTAATAGAAGTGTAGAAACTGGTGATTAGCAGCGCACATATAACCAGTGCAAATGCCAAATACGGAGAGCTGACGTTTTGCAGCGCCGATAAAATTGGCACGGTAAAGAGCGTGGCCAATGCGCCAAAGCATAGCATTGAGGTACGACGCCCCACTTTATCCGACAGCATGCCAAAGAACGGCTGTACCAGCATATAGACGAACAGTGCGGCCGTCATAATCATACTTGCGAGGTTAGCGCTCATACCGGCTGTATTAACCAGGTATTTTTGCATGTAGGTAGTGAAGGTATAGAAACTGAGCGAGCCGGCAGCGGTAAAGCCAAGCACCATTACAAATGCCTTACGATTACGCCACAACCCTTTGAACGATCCAGCCTCTTTCAGGGTTCGTGTCTCTTTCTGTGATGTTTCATCAAGTTGGCGACGCAGCCATAGGGCAACAACGGCTAATACCGCCCCCATAGCAAACGGAATGCGCCATCCCCAGGCGTGCAAATCTTCACTACTCAGGATGTTTTGCAATATCACCACCACGAGTACCGCCAGCAGTTGGCCGCCAATCAAAGTCACGTACTGGAATGAGGCATAGAATCCTTTACGTCCTTCCACGGCAACTTCACTCATGTAGGTTGCGCTGGTGCCATATTCCCCCCCCACGGATAACCCCTGGAATAGACGAGCCAGCAGCAATAAAGCCGGAGCCCAGGTGCCAATCACGCTATAGCCCGGTAGACAAGCAATAACCAGCGAGCCAAAGCACATCATGCAGACGGAAATCAGCATCGACACTTTACGGCCACGACGGTCGGCAATACGGCCAAATAACCAGCCCCCAATAGGGCGCATCAGGAATCCGGCAGCAAATACCCCTGCGGTCTGCAGCAGTTGGGTGGTGGTATTTCCGGTTGGGAAAAAGATATGGGCAAAATACAGGGAACAGAACGAGTAAACATAAAAATCGAACCATTCAACAAGGTTCCCTGAGGAAGCCCCGACAATCGACATGATTCGACGGCGGGTATCGTTGTCGGTTAGCGTCCTTTCTGAGGTCACACTGGTTACAGCCATTCGTTAACTCCTGCCAAAGGCGAGCTCCTGCCTTATCGGTCGTCATACGACGCATAGGCAGATATTTTAGTAAACGAAATGTTATACAATTGTTACCGCATAATTAGTGATGGATGTCACATTTTTCATTAGCAAGATCACGATTTAGGATTAGCTGTAGCGCTTAAAGATAGATGAATAATGGAGTGGATTTGGGGAGTTGATGACGCACTTTATGATCGGTTTTTTACCACTGCACAGACGCAAAAAAGCCCAGTCTTCCGACTGGGCTCTTCGCTTTATTTGATGCCTGGCAGTTGAATGCCGGGCTTTCCTGCCCGTCACCCTTCGGGCAGCACTCCGTGCTGTGCAAATTCGTTCCCGACGAATTTGTCCTACTCAGGAGAACGTTCACCGACAAACAACAGATAAAACAAAAGGCCCAGTCTTTCGACTGAGCCTTTTGCTTTTATTTGATGCCTGGCAGTTCCCTACTCTCGCATGGGGAGACCCCACACTACCATCGGCGCTACGGCGTTTCACTTCTGAGTTCGGCATGGGGTCAGGTGGGACCACCGCGCTACTGCCGCCAGGCAAATTCTGTTATTAACCCGCCTTCCGGCCAGTTAATTTATCTGTATCAAGCTGATTATTGATGTCTCTTTCACCAAAACATCTTTGGCGTTGTAAGGTTAAGCCTCACGGTTCATTAGTACTGGTTAGCTCAATGTATCGCTACACTTACACACCCAGCCTAT